>NZKO01000052.1 GCA_002692535.1 Opitutia bacterium | reverse complement strand
CACTTTGATCGTAAGGGAAAACAAAGCGGGCTCTCTTGTCTTTGGTGGAAGAATCATGGCGGATGGTGGATCTGAGATAAAGGAAGCCGGTATTGAAATAAGCCAGAGTCTGCGTTTTGAGAATTCATCCAGAAAAACCGCGGAGGTGAAAGGTAAAAAATTCGAAGTGGAAATAGATCAATCGGAACCCGGAACCCGCTATTACTATCGTGCATTTGCCATAAATGAGGCAGGCGAGGCGTTTGGCTCGCGCAAGCGTTTCACGGCTTCAGCCAAAACGGAGGAAGTCAATTCCAAGGGAAAAACGGATGCAATTGATGATGGTGAAGGTGGGAAGGATTGGGTGTCTTCCGACTGGTTTGGCTCTTACAAGCCATATGAAAACCAGTGGGCATACCATTTTGAGTTAGGATGGATCTTTCTGCCGAATAAACAAAAGGGTGGAATCTGGCTGTGGAGAGAGTCGCACGGATGGTTGTGGACAAAGAAGGGAATCTGGCCTTTCCTGTGGAGGAATGATACCGGGAATTGGATTTATCTCCTGCCAACCAAGGGAAAGAAGGTATCCTTTTATGACTACTCACTTTCTGAATCGAAGAGGGCAACAAAAGAGTCTGAATCAAAGGGGGTAACGAAAGATTCTGAATCAAAGAAGATTTCAAAAGAATCAAAGACAAAGACTAAAAGCAGTAAGATAGTGCAATAAAGTTATAAATTTTTGTCTAGCATTTGTCCGCTCCATGCATTTATAGTTATCTCATGGAAAGCCTGGTAAAGACTCTCATAGACCTGAGGGAACAGAGACGCCTCAGCTCTGAATGTGAAGAAATGATACAGCCTTTCATTGGCAAGGTATTTGATGCAAGATTTGGATATAAGGAATCAAGTTCCACTTTTGCCAGTCGTCTTGGAGATGAATTTAAAGGAGGGAAAACCGTAATTGCAGAAATTCTGGATGCTGGTTTGGATTGCTCTTTACTGTACCCTGAATCTGAAAATGAACAGGTAGCGAGTTATAAGCAAGGCGAGGAATTTCATCTGAAAGTAAAAGTATTGGAATTCGACAATCTCTATCAAAGAGTGGTTTTTGGATTTTGTTCTGACAACACACCAGAGGAGTCGACTGCGGAGGAAGATATCCCGGTAGATGGCATGCAAGACATGTTGGAGTCGGAGGAGGAAGATGTATTTACAGATCCAAAAGATGAAATTGAAGACAGTGAGAAAGTCTTCGACGACCCTGCAGTGAGAGAGGAAACAAATGTTTCAGCGGAACCCGTTGCTCAGGAAAAGGTAAGTGAACCTCCTGCCAATGACGCTGAACAACCGATTGAAAAAGAAGATTTCACCCAAGAAGATAGTGAGTTATCCAGTGAAGATGATTCTTTTAAAGAATCCAATGCTTTTGAGAAAAAAGAAGTGAAGAAGATGGAAACTCCTCCGCCACTTCCTCCTCCTCTTCCTGAAAACAAAAATAAAACTCAAAACGATCCAAATTATTTGGATGAATTGCGGAACAAGCGTTATGAGCATGGGCCTGATTCTCTGTCAGATGAAGAAAANAAGGCCCTTGATGACGATATTAAAATAAATGCTGCTTCCCGTCAAAAAGACCTCGAGGTAAATAAAGAAAAAGTAAACAAGGGGGCACGTATCTTTTTTGGATTTATCATGGTGGTATTTAGTTTGAATTCATGTGACAAAGGGGGAGGGTTCTTTGCGTTTATAGTTTTCTGCGTGGGACTTTACTTACTCTTTCCTTTAGTGAAGAAACTGAAAGAGTTTAATGAAATGGACTAAATATGNTTTAGTCAGATAAATGTAAGTTAAGGACTAATGAATGAGATTTTAGACATTCTAAGAGATCTTAAAATCAACCGAAATCTAAGTTCGGAAGCGGANAAANTTTTTGAGCCATTTATTGGGAAATCTGGGGAATTGTCATTTTCCCTGATTGAGGTGAGCACAACATTTTCAACTCGTCATGGAGAGTTTTATAAAGGGGGCAAAACAATATTGGCGAAAATAACGGACACAGATTTAATGTGCACAATTCTTTTTTCAAAGGAAGAAAATGACTGGATAACAAATCTTACTAGTGGTGAAGAATTTACCTGTCGGGTAAAAGTGCTTCAATTAGACAAGTTATATAATCGGGTAGTCTTCGGCGAAGTTTTTGAAAATGATGAGATTGAACCAGCAAAATCTGAACTCCCCACTACGGTTAACCCAGAAGAAATTGAAGAAGTTTCCCAAAAAGAAGAAATCCAGCAGAGTANTGACAGATTGGAANGGTCCGAANATCTGAAGCGGGAAAGATTTAGACTGCTTAGTCTTTTAACAAAAACGGTACAGAGAAAACCCCCAATTTTTGATGCCAGTTACTCCGGAAACATCCGTGAAGCAGATAGTGAAGAAGACGAAAATACTCATTTCGAAGAAGAGGCGATTTATTCGGAAGATGAGATANAAAAGAAAGTATACCGTTTTTTATTTGGTTTATTTATTATGTTTTGCAGTTTTACGGGATTCATGAGCGAAAACTACACATTCAGTTTTATTTCTTTTTGTTTTGGTATTTATCTACTTCTCCCACCTTTAAAGAAGTTAAAGGATGACTACAAAAGGGATAAGAGTGGAAAGTATAATCTACTACTTGCTTTTGTATCTCTTGCTATTTCCTTTAGTTTTGAAAACAAAGTAGTACACATCCTATTTTTTTGTCTGGNAGGTGGAATACTTTTCTTTTTCTTCAAGAAAAAACTCGGGGAAAATTTCGAAAAATATTGAGAGATTCTTTCTTGAGCTTCGGTTTAAAAAGCTCGGTTAGCTACAGGTTTGTAAAAATTANNATTACACGCGGTACCACTTTTTGCGGCGTTTACGATCGGTAAGCTTGTTGGCATCATCATCCCCCACAAAAACTTCCTTCTTGGGATCCCATGTCAGTTCCCGACGTAGCTCATAGCCAATATTGCAAAGTTGGCAGAGGGTGGCGGTCCGGTGACCTGCCTCTGCGTGAGCCAGTGGTAATTCGCNATTGTGGATACAATCGAGCCAGTCATCATGATGATTCTTTGGCTGGCGAAGACTGACGGTGGCTTTGTAGTCCTTNATTAAATTTTCCGGGTCTGACTTCCATGGTCCGCGGTCTANCCATATGGTTCCTTCCGTACCATAAAAGATGGTGCCTCCACGCCAGTCCGGTGAGCTGCCGTGATGAACTTCGATTCCATTTGCATAGACCATTTTGAGATCGCGCTCGCCTTCCTTGGGCGGAATGACTTTTACGGGGCCGGTGTTGTCGGCGTCCATTGCCCATTGTCCGATGTCGAAATGATGGGCACCCATGTCGGCAAGGGCCCCGTTGCAGTATTCACGATATCTTCTCCATGCAGGAAAATGATTATGGACATCATCGGGGCAGAGGATTTTGTTGAATCCCCGCATCGATGCCGGACCGAGCCATGCATCCCAATCTATNCCCTCGGGAGTAGGTTCAGTGGGAAGATCGCAGGACTTAGGTGGGCCGCCCACACANACNCGAATCTTCTTAAGTTCCCCAATCGCTCCGCTGCGAACCATTTCCACAGTACGGCGAAATTTCCCACCGTATTCTGAGCGCTGCTGGCTACCGGTCTGGAAAACAATTCCGTTTTCTTTTACCGCATCGGCCATTGCACGGCCTTCCTTGATGGTAAGAGANATGGGCTTTTCACAATATACATGCTTCTTGGCACGGGCTGCACGAATCGTGGCTTCTCCATGCCAGTGATCGGGCGTGGCGATNAGTACGGCATCAAGAGATTTATCCTCCAGCAGTTCCAAATAGTCATTGGTGATTTTTAAGCCCTTCCATTTATCTCCTGGAGTATTTTTGGAGTAGTGCTTCTCGATAAGATCCTTGGTGTGCTTTGTCCTTATATCGGCTATTTCCGCAAAGCCAGTGATCTGTGCACGGGGATTACGGATCAATTTGTGGGCATGTCCCCGTCCCATTTTCCCCGGCCCAATAATCGCAATATTGATTCGGCTGTTGGGCGAGGAATCACCTTTGGCTGCCCAGATATGGGAGGGTAGAATAAAAGGAGCTGTTGCGAGTGATGCCTGCGTAAGAAAGGATCTTCGATTTGTCATATTTTGGGCTGTCTAATTATGAATATGTTTTAAAAATAATGGCTTGGGTTNATGAAACCTTACCAAGATTTTGTAAATTTTTCTTCTTGGTCAACAGGAAGATACTTTTCGGAAGCAAAAAAATTAGAGGTCTTNNGGGTTTAGCTGTTCAGCATCTTTCCAAAGATGTTCNAGGGCGTANTTCTCACGCTGCTCTTTGGAGAATAAGTGAACGACAAAATCAATTGCATCGAGAATAAGCCATCCGCCGGGTTGAAAACGATCCTTGGATAGGGTTTCGATCTTGTTCTCCTTCAGTTCGATCTCAAGGTTGTTTCGTAAGGCCTTTAGGTGTGGATCAGATGTNCCGGTGGCGATGATAAAGCAATCAGTCAGCGGAGACTTGTCTCCGAAGTATAGAAGCTTCAAGTCTTCCGCCTTTTTATCGAGTAGGGCTTCACATGCGATGTGNAGGTTTCTACGAAGTTCGGATTTTGTNTCGGGAAGAACACTATTCATAAACTGTGAGAATCAAGTAGGTTGCTTTCTTTCATGTGCGAATAAACAGGCGATGGAATGAGATGGGAAATATCTTTGCCTGTTTCAATACGTTTTCGGATTTCAGTGGATGAGTGTGGAAATAGTGGGTTTTCTAAACGATGAATTCTAGCGGATGGAAACTTTTTTGAGAAATCCTTACCGTTTGCAATATTATTTCGGCTAAAGACAATAATCTGAAATTCCTTAAGGATATTCTGGTGGAATTTCCATTTTTCAAACTTGTCGTATTGATCATCCCCAATCATCAAAAAAATTTCGTGCTCCGGAAATTTGATATTAACTTCAAGAAGAGTGTTGTAGGTATAACAAGTTTTTCCAGACAGAATCTCATCATCTAACACTTCCAGGTGGGAATGCTTTTGACTGGCGGCTTTAACCATGGCCAATCGATGATTTGAGGAGAAGAAAGGTTTTTCCTGCCTAAGAGGAGCGAAATAAGCGGGGCAAAGNAGTACTTGCTGAAGCTCAAACTTTTTGACAGCAGAGAGAGCAACTGACAAATGACCATCATGAATGGGATCAAAACTGCCTCCAAAAAAACCGAGCNTNGGTTTGGTTGAACTTGGTTTAAAGGGCATGCCGGAATCACAAGGATCTACCCTCTGATTTATCAAAAAGAGTAAACATGCGTCCCCTTCGAAAATATGTGACCTGTCCGGAACTGGAGACGACGAGTGCAAGTGAGTCCGTAGTCTGGGTTATTGCAGCAGCAGCGGCATGCCTCGTACCCATCCCCCCCGGCAGATCAATTTCATCTGCTTTCGCCTGGATTAGGCACCCGGCAGACTCAACAACACCATTTCCCTGAACAATGAATGCACCATCGATAAGAGCGAGTTCTTTGATTGTCTCATCCATAAATGGATTAAGAATATTACGATCCTCTTCTGCATAACCATGAAAAGGATTGAGAATGAGCTGTTTTGAACGTTTGATCACTTCGGTATGGTCGCCAAGTATAAACATGGCACCGATTGATTTTCCTTCCCTTCCAGCGGTAGCCAAATCTGTGGCAATTGCAGTAAGCCGTTCAAGTGATTCCGCTGCCACATCGTTCGGTAACATTTCGTCCCCTTGTCCGATAACGGACTCAAATTCCTCATCAACATCAACCACAAGAACGGTATCAAGTTGTCCGCTGTCAGGGATACCGCCAATACAACATACCCGGTCTTGGAACCCGAAAATTTCTCGAGTTAAACCTAAAAGAATGGCAGCCCGTAGTTGAGAAAGTCTGGATCGAGAGAGAGCACGCACTGCAAGAGTGGCATCTGCTCGGTGATGGGTTTGATCTTCTTCCGTCACTCCTTCTCCAGCCAGTACCACCTTGAAATTTGGAAAGGTCATTCGGGGAGCCAAGGTAGGTGGAAACACATCCGTAAAAACAAGAATAGTTGAGCATTCGGCAGCCTTGGCTATCTTGGCGGCCTCATCAGTAAGTAATTTATTAAATTTGGTTCGACGACGGGCAGGGCGGTCATCTGTTTCAGCAAAAGCATTCCTGACAGCATTTTTAAATTCGGTTTTGTCCCTTGCCATCCAAAGCTGGTCCATGATGGAGCTGTCCTGAAAGGACCGGGCAAGAGCCGCTAGAAAGGATAGGTAATTTTGTGCTTTTTCACTGGCGAGGAGAAGAAAAACAAAACGAATATCCTCATAGCTGTCTCTTCCTTCAAAAGTTAATCCAGCTGGGCATCTGCCTACGGCTAAGGCATACGGTCGCTTCATCTGCACTCTTGCATGGGGTAGAGCGACTCCTTCGCCAATATAACTGGTAAGTGATTTCTCACGGTCCACNAGTTCCATTAATACTTTTTTACGACTGGCAGGCGTTGCTAATTGAGAGCCAAAAGTATCAAGTAATTCAGAGTAGGCTGATTTAAGGTCGCGGGAAGAGAGATCTATTATCCGTTGATTGGATATGTAACGGTCAATTCTCATTTTAATCCGTAAAGTATGACAAAGAAGCCGAATGCTTCCTTATACATTCCTGAGAATTGAATTATTTTTCCCACTTAAGGGCACCACTTTTAAGTTCGTAGATTAAACCGATTACTAAAACAAAAGTGAAAAACATCATTGGTCCAAGAATTGGTATGCCGGCAGCAACTAAATCACGGTGCGTAAGAACCCAAGGAATTAGGAACACGACATCAATATCAAAAAGAATGAACAACATAGCCGTAATGTAAAATTTTACTGAATAACGGGTTTCACCTCCAACTTCAGATGCGAGTCCGCATTCATAAGGAGAATCTTTGATTTTGCTACGTCTTGCTTTTTGGCCAAAAATATGACTGGCAACGAGTATACCTACCCCCATGCCAAGTGCTAAAAGGATTTGCAAAAGTACAGGTAAATATGCGGGAAGGTTCACTATTTATTATTTGTACCTAAGTGATTATTTATGCAAGAGCAAATAAGGTGAATTCGCTATTTCTTGTTGATTGAGTTAGCGTTCCTATTGTAGGTTAATCATCGTAAATATTATGAATAAGTCATCCCAAAATTATCCTTCAAATACTACCCGTAATTCCGCACGAGGATTTACTTTGGTAGAGATTCTCATTGTACTTGCCCTCATTGGAATTGTTGCTGGTCTGGGTATGAGTAACCTGGAGGGCCTGTTTTCATCAGGGAAAGAAAAAGCAGCACAAACATGGGTAGATAGTACAGGTCCCGCTTATGTAAATAGCTATTTAGCACTAGTGGGAGAATATCCAAAATCTTTAAGTGACCTACAAAACCCGCCTAATGGTTTAAATCCATTTGTTAATAAAGCCTCTGATCTCGAAGACCCATGGGGAAATCCATATCAATACACTCTTCAAGGTAGCAGTTTTGAAATTTTTACCACAGATCCTGATGGTAAAAGGATTAGTAATAAAGCCACCTCCAATTAATTGACTGTTAAACAGAGGAGAAAATCCTCAGGTTTCAGCCTGATTGAGATTCTCCTCGTACTTGCTCTTATCGCAGTACTTGCCGGAATTGTTGCAGGTAATGCAAGTGCCTTCATTTTGGGCGGAAATGCAGAACCACCAGATCGTGTCCTTAAAAGGGCTGCGTTGGATGCCCTTTATTTTTCCGGAGAAAAAAAAGAGGAAGTTTTCCTTAGTTGGCTCGAAGAAAACGCCACTTATTTAATCAAAGACAGGGGAGGGAAAATTTTACAAAAACATCCGGTTTATGAAAAATTGGATGAAAAAATAAAAATGGATGATGAATTGATGCCGAAAGTCTCTTTTTATGCGATTCCGCCAAAAGCAGGAGTTGATGGTAGCAGTTCCAATCTCAGTTATGATAATTTGGCTCTCTCTATGGTCCGTTTTCATGCTGGTTGCAGCACACCTTTCATGGTTGAGATAATTTATAGAGGAGAAGAGGAAAAGCTGAAATTTGATCCTTTTTCAGCTTATGTTCTGAAGACAGACGAATGAATTTATCTCGAAGAAAAGGTTTTATGCTGATCGAGGTTTTGATCGCCCTGGCTTTATTTGGTTTAACAGCAGTCTATCTGGTGGAAGGAGCTTTCATTGCTTCAAGAACGATTCGAATAATGAAAGATACCCGAGAGCTTGAGCAGGACCTGCTCTGGGCAAGAAGTGAGATTTTCCGGGAAACTGATTATGAGAAATTAAAGGATGGAGGCGACTTGCCAACGATTAGTATGGGAGAAATTCAATGGGAAGCGGATGTTGAAATGACCGATATTGTCGACCTTTTTAAGGTAACCCTTCTTCTTGAATATGATGGAAACGATGATCTAGGTGTAGAAGCTGGTGAGAGGCAATATGTAATGCTCATGCTAAGACCGACCTGGGGCAATCATAATGATTTTAGTAATGAAAGGCAGCAATTGCTTGAAGAAAAGAGAGAAAAGATCGAAGAGATGGAGGAAGAGAGAAACAGATTGTGAAGCAATTGAAAAAGGCTGGTTTCACTCTTATGGAAGTCCTGCTTGCACTTTCAATTGGAGGGCTTGTCCTAATCGCGGCCACTGCACTTCTGGTAACCATTTCACAGGCCTGGGCAAACCGTCCAGCCACTAGAGACGCATTTGATGCACATGTTAATGGCGTCGCCCAATTTCTGACTGCTATACTCGAAGAAGCAAGTGTTCCTCCTTTGGCAAAAAATAAAAGTGAGCCAATTGATTTGCGTATTCCCGTTGGTTTTTCCGAGTCTGAGGATCCACTGGTATATTTCTATTTACGAGAGGCTCCTCCACTTTTTTTTAGTCCTCATGGGAAGTCAGTCCGAGTTCATACATACTTGTATCCTGAAGAATCAGAAGGCTTAAGCATTCTGTGGTTTTCGGATTTGCAGGAATTGGAAAAGGATGATGATGGCAATCTGCAACCTGCGGATGAAGATGAACTGATGAAAACTCTCGTCAGTCCGTTCTGTAAAGAGGTCTATTATTGCTATTATGGAGAAGAGGATGCTGATGAGGATGATATAAAAAGTTGGGAAATATTTTCTGATCTTGAAGAAAGTGAAAGAAATGACGGCTATCGTTTGCCGGCATTTATGAAGTTGGTTTTCCGTTGGGATGAGGAGGACCTGGAAAGAACTATATCACTTGCCATTGAGCGCCCTGCTCCAAGTGGTCTTGAAGAGGATCCCAGATGAAGAGCAATAGTCGAAAAAAAGGTTCGATCCTGGTCTTTGTACTCGCTCTTATCGTTTTTGTTTCCGTGCTGTCCGTTCGTTTGATGAAGGAGACTACTCAGGAGTTAAGGCATGTAAGCCAATTCCACCGTCGAGATGATTTGAGAACTTATGCCTATTCTGCGCTCGATATTGTGGTGGGTGTTTTGAATGAATTCAAACTGGTACGAGGAAAGTTATCTTCAGGACAGGGATGGGGTGCACCTCTTGAATATGCAGAAATGTTAGACACCTCAATTCTTTCAGTCGAGGAAGACTCGTTGGATAGATCAAGTGCGGTGAAGTGGAATGTTTCATTGATTGATGAATCAGGGAAACTTCCTATTCAAAATGTAAAGGATATGAATCTTGCCACCTTTCTTGCTTCTTTCATGAGCAAAGAAGAGGGGAGGCAATTAGTGGATGAAGAAGATGGACGTCCTTTGGTTGAGATATTGAGGGATTGGCAGGATGAGGATAATGAGGAAAGAGATGATGGGGCAGAGGATGATTTTTATGAGGACTTGAACCCACCCTATTTTACGCCCGGGCGAAATGTTGAAACATTTGATGAGTTCAAATGGATTAAAGGATTTGGATTTTCGGAAGATGATCCGGATAAAAGAGGATTATTTTTTGATGAAAATGGCATGGAGACCAGTAGTTTCAGGTCCTTTAAAAGTACTTTTTCTTTTTTTAACCAAGATGGATTGAACCCTTACGGGTGTTCAAGTGAAATGCTCCGTGTACTAGCAGGAGACGATAACAGACTGTATGAGGAATTGGTTGAACTGAAATCTTCAAGTGATGCCATAGAACGCCAGGATTATTTCCAGCAGATGAGCCAACTTGCATCTGAAATGGGTTTAAAGTTAAGTGATGAGGTAAGAGTGCTTCGTGTGGAAATTTCAGTTACAAGGGGTAAGTCTGTATTTAAATTACATGCAGTTTTATCGAATCAAGTAGCAAGTTCTCCACGCTCAAACCAAAATTCAAGGAAAAAGGTAAATTCAAGATCTATGGAAAAGAGTCCAAGAAACAGCAAAATTAAATATCCTTTACGAATTTTAGCGATAAGAGAGAACGAGAATTTATTCGACTGAATACCCCTTTCACTGCTATTATTATTATAGTGTAGATTTAACTCACGCACCCCACACAACCTTTTATAATGTCCGCTGTCCTAGAAAAAGATTCAGATCTTGAAAATACGGATTTACGTGAGTTGATTCTTCGTATTCCAGGCGAACATTTCTTTTGTGAATGTTTGAGTTTGGATTCGTTGAAAAATGAGAGTGATTCACCTGACAGCCAAAAATTAGTAGAAGACTTTGCCAGAGAGATTCTTCTTAACAGATCGTTCTCTCCGTATCCTGAAGAACAACTCGCGTGGGGTTACCATGGATCTCTAGAAGAGGGTAAGATCATACTTTTTGCCTGCCCGTTGTCCAAACTTAGACAATTGGGTTGGCAAAGCTTTGAAATCTTCCGCCGTGTTTTTCCTTCATTTATATCGCTTTTTGGAAGAACTTTTACCAGTCCTACCATCCTTTTTCTTTTACAGGGCGAATCACTAAGTGTTGCTGCATATTCATCTGAAAGTTCAGTTCCTGATCATTTATATTCGATGTCTGTCGATTTGGATGACGCGGAATCTCTCGAAGTGGCAAGAGGAAAATTACTTTCCCTAATCAACCTGGAAAATCACGAGGTTATTCCCGATATTCTAATCGCTGGAGAGGTTACCAGACAGAAAGATGGTTTTTTCAAATTTGAACACGAATGGATGGATGGTAAAAGTCCATCTTTGGAATTGGACCAGGATGTGGTGTTGGATGCGGAGGAATTGTGGAACACCGATCTCCGATCTGTCGAATTCAAAAAATCAGAAAGGAAAACCAGAGCTAGAGGAAGAAAACGCTGGAAAGCCACAATGGCTTGGGCGTTTTGCATGACTGCGATGCTTATCGCATTTCTGGGAGTCAAGATTTTTGAAGTTAAATTGGAGGATCAGCAGGTTTTATCTGGCCAGATGGCTGCCCAGGTTCCTCTAGTAATTGAATCCCAGAAGCTTCTGGAAAAGCTTCGTCAGAATAAACTGGGTGGGATAGATCCTTTTGGATCCATTGGTAGGCTTTACCAGCACTTGGGTGGGTCAGAAGATGATTTGCATGTTTGGTTCACCTCAGCCCATTTTGAGAGCAGAAGCGCCATCCAAATCAAGGGTAGGGGTAAGGATATCGAAGCAATCAATAATTTCATCGGAAGATTGGAACAAAATGAAGTGGCGGTTTTACAAAAGGGGCGAACGGGAAAAGAGAAAAGAACCATAAAGAGCGCAGGCGGGAAAACCACTTTTGAAATTGAAATCGAACTTTCAGAAGAACAAATTTCCAACACCCCAAAGGACGAATCTGCAGAAATGGATCTGGTTCCAACCACAGACGAAGGATGAGATCGATAGAAAAACTTTTTTTGCGGTTGAACGGTAGGGAACAGACTCTGCTGGTTTTATCGCTCTGGGTGGTTTTTGTGCTTTTTTTCTTCAACATCATTCAATCTGCCACTCTCTTGAAAGACAATTGGCAATTAACGGCTCAAACCATGAATGGTCACAAAATGGTTCTTGATCTGAAACCATCCATTGATGCAGCTCTCGAACAACAAAAAACCGAACAAGAGAACAAGAGCTATGACAAGAAGCAACTCAGTAACTTGGCATCAAGGCTGTCCGACAGGGTATTTCCTCAAAGAGATTACCGTGAGCTGGAATCTGATGAACGGGAGAGATACAAACAGCATCGGGTTCGTATCAAGTTTCAGCGTGCCAGCTATGAAGACGTCAATGAATATGCCGCCTTGATTCGTCAGGAAAGCCCATATATGTTCCTTAGTGATGTAAAAATCGAACCAAATTACCCACCAGATAACCGTCCATATGATCCCACCACCTTTGATGCAACCTTCGAGGTCAGCTCGGTGGAATTCTTGAATCCATGAACTTCCAAAAAAAATTTATTTCCGCCATTTTGCTCATTTTTTCGGTTGCAGGATATGGACAGGTTCAGCTCTCCGATGAAACAGATGGAATCGCACCAAATCTACCTCCATCCATTGATGCAAGTGGACCTTTGAACGAAGTTGATTCCGATGAAATGGAATTGCCGGCTTTTAGCCCGCTCTCGGACCCTGAAGAGCTGCTTCTAATAGAGGGGTTGGACGAACCGATGGAGCGTCTGAAACTTCGGGATCAAGACACCAATATGATTTTGGATATGATACAAATGATAACGGGTCGTTATATTCTAAGACCTCAAAACTTGCCGGCTGTAAAGATCACCTTTGATAGTATGAGCGTGCTCACCAAAAGAGAAACTCTATTGGCAGTGGAAAGTTTACTCTCAATGAATGGAATCGGCATAACCAAAATTAATGATAAATTCTACAAAGCCGTTCCCGCTGGCAACATTAACACTCAAGTGCCCATTTGGCTTGATGCTCCTGCCTCTTCCATTCGTCCGAGCCAAAGAATTTATGTTAAAATGTTTTATTTGAAGTATGCCCCGGTAGAGAAAATGAGAGAAGCATTGAACGCATTTGCCACACCCAATCAATCTTCACTCCTCGTATTTCCTCATGCGAATGCCCTCATGATTACCGATTCTTTGCTTAATCTTCAGCGTATGGAAAAAGTAATTGAGATGACGGATATTCAAAATGAAAGTATCCAGCAGGAGGTATTTAACTATGAGATGAAAAGGTTTGATGCGACCGAATTCATCAACGAAATGCTCGAGCCTTTGATAATGGAAGAGGGCAAAGAAGGAGACACTGCTAATTTCAGCAAGAACTTTCAAATCAAGCCACAGTTCATACCCGTAGCTGGGGGCAAGCAATTGATGGTCATATGCCATGAGCGTGACCGTGACCTTCTCGAAAAAATAATCACTGAATTGGATGTCCAGATTGAGGTGAAATTTGAAAGTAAGCTTTTTCCACTCTATCATGCCGACGCGGGAGAGGTGTTTGAGGTAATTTCGCAATTGTTGCAGGCAGATCAGGGTGGATCTTCTTCAGGTGGCACTTCAAGCGCCAGAACTCCATCGTCAACGAGAAGCACTGCCACTCCAAGTTCTGGTGCCTCATCTCCAAGAGCCAGATCAACGGGCAGACTCTCTATTCCGAACTCTACGAAATTCTCGGAATATGCCAGACAAATTGTTGATTTCAGGTCAAATGGGATTTTTGGCTACGGGACTGAGAAGGATTTGGAGGAATTTGAAGATGTTATCAGGAAATTAGACACACCTCTGCCCATGGCTCAAATCGAGACCATTTTTGTCATGGTAGATTTGGATGAACGCAACTCCAGAGGAATTGATGCTTTATTCAGCGATTTGCAATATGAATATACGCCTGGTGGCGTAACTCAAGTCACGGATCCCGGACCTGACGGCGTGGTTGGTGGAGGCGATGACATAACTCGAAATGTTCTTACTGACAGTAACAAAAAATTGGAGGGGAATATTGGCTTTCCCTTTTTGGATACCTCAGCATCCTTTGTAATGAATAATTGGAAAATAAATGCTTTGCAGTGGGGGCAGATTTTCAATCTCGCAACTGAAAGATCAGATGTGAGAATTTTCTCAACTCCAACCTTAACTGTACTGCATGGAGGATCTGGTGCATCTTCATCCGGTTCATCTATTGGAGGAGGCGCTAGCAGAAATAGTGGTTCGGCTTCTGGTTCATCAGGAAACACTTCTGGCGGAATTGGAAGTGGTTCTGGAAGTCGAGGCGGGGGCGGTTCAGCATACATCCGAATTACTGATGAGATAAAAGTTGCACTGCGTGGCGGTCAGGAAGGCGTGAACAATTACATTGCACCCAGTATAGAAACTTATCCTGCAACAACCGAAATGAGGATTTTGGAGCCTAGGATTAGGCCCCCAAAAGTCGATGAGCTTGGAAACATAATCGATAAGGGATCGATTTATATGGGTGTCGAAGTACAGGCTGAAAAATTTGATTTTGCGAGTGCAAATGAATTTGATGGCCAAAAAATACCCGGTAAAAAGACCAGATATGCCACATCCTATCTATCGATTGATGATGGTGAAATTGTTGTTCTTGGTGGTTTGCAGGAAGTTCAATTGGATACATCAAGCATGAAATATAACTTGCTAAGCGATATTCCAATCTTGGGTGAAAAGTTTTTCAGACCCAAGCAATCCAATTATAAACCTACCGAGTTGATGATCTTTCTCCGTCCCCGGATAATTGACCCCACCATAGATCCCTCATCTGTGAATACCGATTTGATAGACGCAAGAGTTTCTAGAGAATACAAACCAGTGTTTACCAGTCCCTCGGGTAAAATCTTGAATGATGCCAATCAGGATAAGGGGGAAATGAAACCCCTTAAAAAAGACCTGCCTTCCACGAAAGTCGAGTTGTGATGACAAAGGTAAAAACATTTTTTTTATTCATTTGCGTATTCAGTTACGCGTATGCTCAGAATCCTTTTCTCCGTCCCGGATACAACAAACCTAGACCAGTCATACAAAAGCCAACTCCACCACCCCCACCACCAAAGCCCCAGAACACCAACATTGAACTCAGGGGCTTTTTCAAATTTAGGGATGAGTGGTATTTTTCCATTTTTGACAAAGCCAAGAACAAGGGAGTGTGGCTGAAGAAAGGGGAAACCTTTGATGATGGAAAGGTGGAGGTTGAAAGTTTCAATCCCGATACCGAGGTGCTTAAAATCAAGGGTGGCATCACCTTGAGCCTTAAAAAGTCTGAAAATAAGGTTTTGCCCGTTCCAAGTGGCATGCCTGTGAAAAAGCCTGCTTCCAAGCCCTCAACCACCAGTTCAAAGCCAAAAAGTCCGGTTAATGTTTCAACCACTAAAAATGGGGTTAGAACCATCACCTCTGGGGGTAGAACGATTACCATCCCTCCACGAAGCACCAACATTCCTCCCAAGAAATAAAATGATTTCCTCTAACGAAGAAGTGATGGAAGAAAATCCGGAGAAAAGCTTTCAAGCTAATTTGGTGCAAGGTGAAGATGAGATGGATTGGTGGCCCGATCTTTCCGATCTCGACAGGTTAAATGTGATGAATGCTCCTCTTGAAGATCGGGCCAGAATCCTGTCTTCGAAAACCTCCTCTCCAGTAGAGGAGACAATGATGGAGATCGGAAGAAAGACGAATCTTGATTTCCTCGAAAATTTCGAATTACCCGAAAATCCGACAAAGATCATACCATTACGCCTGATCCACACCTTTAGCTGCCTTCCTCTGGAGGAGGAGTCGGAAGGTAAGGTTCATCTTGTAACCGTCTGGCCTCCAACACCGAGGATGAGTAGGTGGGTGTACGCGGTATCAGGGAACAAGCCCATTTGGAGTCTTGGTTCTCCGGAAAAGATCGTTCGGGCCATAACTGAAAACTTTGGAATTGGTGCTGACAGTCTTGACGATTCCGACATGGATTTTGACGACGAAGAGGATGGGCAGGATGATTTGGAGGATCAGAATGCTGCGATCATCCGTTTTGTTAATGAAGTTGTCCAACGCGCCATCGTTGACAGGGCGACCGACATTCATTTTGAACCGCATAAAGACACTCTGCAAATTCGTTACAGGATAGACGGTCAATTGGTACCGGTTCGAGTCCCCGATAATCTCAGGTCTTTTCAGGATGCTATCATTTCTAGGATCAAGATAATGAGCGGAATCAATATCTCGGAAAAAAGAAGGCCTCAGGGTGGACGAATAACCTTCACTCATGGTCAGAGCGATTTGGATATTCGTGTATCGACATTGCCTACTCTCTATGGTGAAAGCATAAGTCTCAGGCTCTTGAACGAGAAATCACAACCTCTTTCTATGGCAGAGCTGGGACTGTCTGGAAAGGATGAGAAAAACATTGTTTCCATTTTGGAAAAGCCTCATGGGATCGTATTGGTTACAGGTCCGACCGGATCGGGAAAATCCACCTCTCTCACTGCATTCATTCGTAAGATTCACAAGCCTGAGCGCCGAATAATGACCGTGGAAGATCCTGTGGAATATGAGGTTGCCGGAATAAATCAAACGCAGGTAAATTCTGAGATAGGATTCGACTTTGCCAGTGCTTTGCGAGAAATTCTTCGGCAGGATCCGGACGTGATTATGGTAGGAGAGATTCGAGACCGTGAAACCGCCGACATTGCAATTCGTGCCTCTCTGACCGGTCACTTGGTTTTGAGCACATTGCATACGAATGATGCTCCAGGTGCAATTACCCGCTTGATTGACATGGAAATCGAGCCTTTTTTGATTGCTTCTTCTGTGGAAATGGTAATCGCTCAGAGATTGGTCAGGAGATTATGCATGGAATGCTGCGAACCAGCAAAAATGTCTGAATCTGAACTGCTTGCCTCTCTCTCGCTTTTGGAGCTTAGTTCCGATGAGTTGACGCATTTGGAAAGCGTAAAGAAGGCTGTGGGTTGCCCGAACTGCCAAAATCTTGGTTACAGGGGAAGAGTTGGAATTTTTGAATTGATGAGAATGAGCGATTCGATTCATGGATTGGTAATTAAAAGCGCTTCTGCTCCGGATATTCGAGAAATTGCCCTGAGGGAAGGGATGAGCACGCTTCAGGGAAGCGGATGGGAGCAGATTAAGCGTGGTTTAACCACCATCGATGAGGTTGTGAGATATGCTGACGGAATGCTTGAGGAGTAACTATAGTCAGTCATGATCAAATTTTTTAGACCACATCTGAAATGAAAGATTACAAATATGTGGCCATCGATTCGAAGGGAAAGACCACCTCTGGCATAATTTCTGCCGAAAGCCCCAAGGATGCGCGGGTGGAAATCCGCAAGGAGAAACTCACTTTACTGAAGCTGGAAGCTTCCAAATCAAAAGTAGGCGGAAAATCGAACCGAAAATCAAATAAAACCAAAGACAAGAAAATTTCGGGCAAGAAATTATCAAGAGGTTCTTCAAAAGGAGAAAAAATCGGATTGGAATTTCTTAAGAGGTTGCATGAATTGCACAGTAGCGGCATGCCAATTGCAGATTCCGTAAAGCTATTGAACCTCAGGTTGTCCGATCCATTTCAAAAGGAAATTGCCGGAGAACTCTGGCGTGAGCTTGCAGAGGGGAGAACCTTGTCACGAGCGATGAGATTATTGCCTCAATACTTTTCCGAATCTTCAACTTTTGTTATTGAGGCTGGAGAGGCTACTGGCAATTTAAGCCCTATACTCGCAAAAATAATTACTCACCTGGAGGAAAAGAGAGAAATACGATCCAAGGTTTTGGGGAGTATGACATATCCTATCTTTGTTGGAGTAGTAGCAATAGGAGTGGTGATTTTCTTTCTTTTCTATTTGCTTCCGCAAATTCAGGAAATGTTGGATTCTCTTGGGGGAGAATTGAATCTGATGGCCAAAATTCTTATCAATGGTTCAAATCTCCTCCTCACCATTGGGCCTTTTTTGGTGATTGCGATATTGGTAGGTGTCGGTGCGGTCATTCAATGGAATAAATCCGAAAAAGGAGGGATGATGATAGACCGAAGTGTTCTGCAGTTTCCCTTGTTGGGTCAAATTCTCTACCTTTCTGAAATGTTCCAACTTTCGAGCCTACTATCGACTCTCATATGGAGTGGAATTGGACTGACGGAAAATCTAAGACTATGCGAAAAAACCATAAAGAATCGATTTCTAAGGTATCAGTTTCGTTCCGCGCGGGCTTTGGTGAATGAGGGGAAATCTCTTCCTGAAGCTCTAAGAAAATTTAAATTCATGCCTCTGATGCAGTTGGATGTGATCGAAGTGGGGGAAAAAACCGGTAATTTGGGTAACAGTATGGAAGATGCCAGTCGATCCTTTCGCCAGCAACTGACCAAAAAAATAAAGACAATGACTACGCTAGTGTCAGGGGGTGCATTGGGTTTTGCCTTTTCTCTGGTTGCAATCGTTGCAATTTCCATCGTTACGAGTATTTTTCAAGTTAGTAAAAGCATAAGTCTCTAAATGAATCTTCCTAATATCCCGCTATTTGGTTACTTTTTATTTTTCACTTGTTTGTTTTTAACTTCCTGTTCGGAAGAACCCGTTTCTCCTGAAGTTAATGAAAATAGCTTCTCCGAGGCAGATGCTCTTGCTAGGAAAGTCAAATCTGGTGTTCAGACTCTTGACGATGGTTCAAAATTTTATGGTGAAATGGTCAAGGGCGTTCCAAATGGTTATGGCAAAAAGGAATTTCTGAATGGAGATGTTTATGAGGGCCAGTTTAATAAGGGTCTCAGACATGGTCATGGAACCTTGCGTATCAAAAAGGATGCGATCCTTGAAAGATATTCGGGTATGTGGGCAAGCGACAGATGGGACGGTTTTGGTACTCTTTCATTGAGGGATGGTTCAAGAATTATCGGTAAGTGGAAGGATAATGGATTGGAGTACGGAGATTACCAAGGTTCTGACGGAGCCATTAAATCCGGAAAATGGCAGGGTAACTGGGAATATCTTGAAGAGGGATACGTCAAAAACAAGTTTGGGGCAGAATTTACTGGTACCCTTGACCTCAATGGTGGCTACGAAAAGGGATTTCTTCAAAACTCGAACGGTGACCGCTATACCGGCACATTTTCAAATAATCTGTACGATGGTATGGGTATCTTGGAAAAAGCTGATGGAGATAGATATGTGGGAGGATTTAGCGGTAACCTCTACAGTGGAGTTGGCACCTTGCAAGAAGCTGACGGAACCAAATATTCTGGACAGTTCAAAGAGGGCAATCCTCATGGATTTGGTATTCTTGAGGATCCCCGTGGGATTCAATACTCCGGAGAATGGCAACTGGGTTTGAGGGAGGGCTTCGGTTCCATCGATTTTGGGGATGGTACAAGTTATGTGGGCCAGTTCAGAAACGGTTTGGCCTACGAAGGAAACTATGANTGGGGCAATGGTGAGATTACGGAATCTTATCAAGATGCTGAGGGGAATTGGAAAGATCGATAATTCCTTTATCAACCTAAAATTTTGATGGTTGCAATGATTGGTCGAATTGATCAGCCTTAANCTTTGACTATGATTAATGAATCCAGCCTACGCCTCAAGTTCTGGGGAACGAGAGGTAGTATTCCTTGCCCAGGACCCGAGACCGTTCGTTATGGAGGTAATACCACATGCTTTGAAATTCACTGTGCGGATCGGAGAATAATCATAGACGCAGGAACCGGTATTAGGCTTCTTGGTAAGAAAATAATGTTGGAAGAGGGAAATCTCCTAAACGCTGACCTTTTCTTCACGCANACGCACATGGATCACATTCAGGGACTCCCCTTTTTTGCTCCACTTTATAATCCAGAGAGCGATGTCCGATTGCATGCGGGTCATCTTGGTGGCCAGAAATATGATTTGCTCGGAATCATTGGAACAATGCTTATGAAGGATCCAGTTTTTCCGGTTCCCAGTGCTTTGATAGAAAAAGCCTGTTCCTTTAACGANTATCCATGTGGAAAGGTTTTTGACCTGGGGGACGGCATCGTAATAAAAACTGGAAAATTAAATCATCCGAATGGAGCCTGTGGATATCGAATTGAATTTGGAGGAAAAGCCTTAGCTATTTGCACTGATACCGAACACTACGAAGGAAAGTTGGACGAAGATGTGTTGGCCCTAGCTGATCACGCAGATGCGATGATCTATGATGCAGCATACACGGATGATGAGTATCCGAAGTTTAAAGGCTGGGGACATTCCACTTGGCAGGAGGCCCTTAAAATTGCTGAAGCGGCAAATGTTAAACAAACTTTTCTGTTTCATCATGATCCTTCTCACAATGATGAAAGGATGGACCAGATCGCAGAAGAAGCTGCAGCCGCAAATGCAAATGCGAGACCCGCAGTTGAAGGGGAAGAAATTACTCTCTAATTGTCCCTTTCACTCTTTTGTTGGAAGTACAGGCTTGGTGACATTCAAGTCATAAAGTTGACCAGAGCCTGAAGNTAACTCAATTATCTTCCCTTCTCCCCTTTGGCTTATAACTGAATTCGAAGGTATTTGATGAAGCAGTATGTTTCCTTCTCCAAAGATTCTGGCATCCAGGAAAGTTATCGGAGCAATTTCTATGCTATTGTTACCCTGATGAAGGATTCGTGCCCGTTTGACCGGAAATGATTGGGCCAATACGGGCCCATTATCCGACACTGTAAGTTCCAGATTACTTGCTTCCTTGCCTTTAAGAACAATGGGACCACTCCCATCCTGCCTGACCGATAGGGANTCTACGGATGCATTCTCCAGATGAAAACGTCCGTTTCCTGTCATATGAACGGAAAGTCTGGGACTTCGTATGTCGGAGACGGTAAGATTTCCGTTACCGTAAAGGCGCAGTTCGGAAAGTTTCTCTTTATGAATGATGATTTCAACGGGGAAAACTCTCTCAGCTCTCAGTTTTAGAAATGGGAGTCTCCGTGATATGTCGAAGGTGTTGTTCGCTTCAACAAAAAGGGTTTTTTCCCGGACTGACAGAGATATGTTATCCAATATGTCAGAGTCCGCATAAATGAATGCCTCTTCATTTCTGGGCCCGGGCTGCACATAAACATCCACTGCTCCCTTTACTTCAATTTTATCAAAGTAAAAGAGCAACTGACGTTTCTTGGTCAAAGCTGCATGGGCAGGAAGAGCGCTTGCCACATAAGTAATCAGACAAAAGAATCCTAATGTGCTAATTTTTAGAATTATATTTTCTCTTTCTTCCATATTTCTTTTTTTTGTAGCCACCAACCGACTTGCTTTGAAGCTTTTTGTCACCTTGTTCCCCCCGAAGAAACGCAATTTGGTCTCTTAGAAGGGCAGCTTTTTCAAATTCCAGCTTGCGCACCGCTTCAATCATTTCTTTTTCGAGTTGTTTTGCCAATTTTGCGGCATCTTTGGAAGAAACATCTTCAGCCACCATCATTTCGTCTTCATCTGCCTTTTTAACGCGTAAGCTTTCCTGAACGGGGCGAATCACGCTTCTAGGAGTAATTCCATGAGTTTTGTTGTAGGCAATCTGCTTTTCCCTACGATATTGGCAGGTGTTCCACGCTTTGGTCAAGGATTGGGTCATAACATCCGCGTAGAAAATCACTCTGCCTTTTTCATGCCTTGCTGCCCGTCCGGCAGTCTGAATCAAACTTGTCTCGCTCCTAAGGAAGCCTTCCTTATCTGCGTCCAGTACTAGCACCAAAGCAACTTCAGGAAGATCGAGTCCTTCTCTCAGCAAATTTACTCCAACTAAAACGTCAAATTCTCCGGCTCGAAGATTTCTCAGTATTTCTACACGTTCAATCGCATCGATATCTGAATGAA
Source organism: Opitutia bacterium (assembly GCA_002692535.1). GTDB lineage: Bacteria > Verrucomicrobiota > Verrucomicrobiia > Opitutales > Seribacteraceae > Seribacter. Next base: position 24,511 of record NZKO01000052.1, on the reverse strand, counting down.
GGTATTCAACCCGAACCTCATGATCACGAAGAAAGTCAGTCAGGTCTTCGGACATTCTCTTGGTCAGAGTGGTGACCAATACGCGGAAGCCTTTCTCAACCGTTTTTTTAATTTCACCAATAGAATCTTCAACCTGACCCTTAATGGGTCGTCTTTCCATTTCCGGGTCAAGAAGTCCCGTTGGCCGAATCAGTTGTTCGACCACAATGGAAGAGTTACTCAATTCAAAGGCTGCTGGAGTTGCTGAAACATAAATCGTCTGTTTGGTAACTTCTTCAAATTCATCAGGTTTTAGCGGGCGGTTGTCCAATGCAGATGGAAGACGGAATCCAAAGTCTACCAGACGTTTTTTTCTCGAAAAATCCCCGTTGTACATCCCACCAACTTGAGGAATGGTCACATGGCTCTCATCCACAAATAGAAGAAAGTCATCTGGAAAAAAATCGAGTAGACACCAGGGCCTTTGCCCAGGTTTCCTTTTGGAAAGGTGGCGAGAATAATTCTCGATACCATTACAGAATCCGATTTCACGTAGCATTTCCAAATCATATTCCGTACGCATACGAATACGCTGTGCTTCCAAAAGCAAAGATTCTTTTTCAAACCATTTTACTCTTTCTTCCAGTTCATTTTCAATCGCTTTGCAGGCTCCACCAAGTTTGTCTTTGGTTGTGACATATTGATTTGCCGGATAGATCCTGTAATTTTCAAAAGTTTGAAGAGTTTCTCCCGAAATTGGATCGATCTCACGTATCGCTTCCACTTCATCACCCCAGAATTCTATTCGAATGGGATTGTTCGCATAGGCGGGAAAGATGTCGACAACATCACCCCGGACTCGGAATTTGCCTGCCTTAAGTTCAANGTCATTGCGGTTGTATANGCTGTCAATCAGACTTTCCAAAANAATATCCCTTTCAAGTTCCTGCCCAACCTTTATCTCTATGGATAATGCTCTGAAATCATCCGGTGAACCAAGCCCATAGATGCAGGAAACGCTCGCAATTACAATGACGTCGTTACGGCTGATCAGAGAACCCGTTGCTGCCAGTCTAAGTCTTTCGATTTCTTCGTTAATTGAAGAATCCTTTTCAATAAAAGTGTCTGTGGAAGGAACATAGGCTTCGGGTTGATAGTAATCGTAGTAACTGACAAAGTACTCGACTGCATTTTCGGGAAAAAAAGTTTTAAATTCGGAATACAACTGTGCTGCCAAAGTCTTATTGTGGGAAATGATGAGCGCAGGTCTTTGTAGTTCCTGAATCATATTCGCCATGGTAAAGGTTTTTCCCGAACCGGTTACTCCAAGTAGGGTTTGTTTTTGATTACCCTGACGGATTGACTCAACGAGAGAACGAATGGCATCGGGTTGATCGCCCTGCGGTTGGTAATCAGATTGTAGTTTAAATTCCAATTTGGAGATACAAGCTTGGGTTATTTTCCCGAAGAAAGGTTTTTGTAGTAATCGGATTCACCTTCGGATTTTCCAATTATTACTGCTGCACAACTGTCACCAAAGACATTGATCGCGGTTCGGGTCATGTCTAGAATTCTATCCACTACATAAACAATGCCAACCCCGGTAGCTATGTCTTCTGCAGTGAAGCCTACCGTCTGTAGAATAACAATAATTGCGACAAGGCTGGCAGAAGGTATGCCAGCAACTCCAATCGATGTGAGAAGAGCCATGAGAACAACTGTGAATTGAGTGAGAAATCCCATTTCAACGCCGAAAAGCTGTGCAAGAAAAACCACCACAACACATTCGAAAAGGGCGGTTCCATCCATATTGATTGTAGCTCCAAGCGGCAGAGTAAAGCTCGTAATCTTATTGGAGACTCCGACTCTTTTGCGGATGCATTCCATCGTGAGGGGGAGGGTGGCAGAAGAGGAAGCTGTTGAAAATGCTGTTAAAAGGGCAGGAGCCATGGCTTGGTAATGATTCTTAAAATGGATTTTGCCAAGAATCCACAATAGGAAAGGAAGCACAATCAGTGCATGAATTCCCAAGCCAAGCAGGACCGTTAAGGCAAATTTTCCCATTACGCTCAAAGTATCCAGCCCAACTTGCATAAGAGTGGGAGTGACCAATCCGAAAACTCCAAATGGAGCGAAAGAGATGATCCATTTTGTAATCGAGAGGATGACGCTATTGAGACTCTCCCAAAATGCAGTTTGTGTTGCCCTTGCTTGCGGATTGAGTTGTGACACGAAAAAACCAAACAATAATCCGAAAAAGATTAGACCCAACAATTGGCCTTCGGTGGCAGCTTTAAATAAGTTGGGAGGCACCATCCGGTGAAAAATTTCCAGTAATCCTCTTAAACCTTGGTCAGCCCGTTCGAGAGCACCACCAATTTTCTCACTTTGAGACTCAACAGGACTGTTGAGCATTTTCTGGCGGATTTCATCGTCTACGATTCCAGGACTCAACAAATTTACGCTAAGGAGACCCGTGCACACTGCCAATAATCCGGTGAGTGCGTAAAATCCCATTGTTTTAAGGCCTAATCGACCAAATCCTTCTTGGCCACCAATTTTGGAAACGCCACAAATGATGGAGGTCACCACTAGTGGAATTACTACCATCTTAAGACCGTTGAGGAATAGTTTCCCTACAAAAAGGCATGTTTCCTTAAGACCCGTATACCATGCAGGAGGGGCGGATTCATGATCAATGCTGAGGTTTGCCCAAAGTCCAAAGATAAAAGACAGAATTAGAGAAATAAGGATTTTCCAGTGCAATTTCATCACTTTCCACTCTTGATGAGATCTTTTAAAATGGAAAGATTGATTTCATCCAGTCTTTCAACCACCAATTTAGCACCTTTGTCGAAAAGTTTCTCTTCGGAATTGGTTGTGGTGATTCCAACTGGAATCATCTTTGCATTTACGGCTGCAGATATTCCGTGAGTACTATCTTCAAAAACGATGCAATTTTCCGGAGCTATTCCAATTAAATCCGATGCTTTTAGAAAAACTTCCGGATTTGGCTTTCCTTGGATTACATCCTCGGAACAGACGGCACCCGCAAAAAGTCCATTTAATTGATTTTGCTGGATAGCCATCTCAATATTTTTTCTTTCTGTTGAAGTCCCAATACACATTGGAACAGATTGCTCATGAAGATCTCTGATCAATGTCTCGGTTCCTGGAATAAGTGGAATTCCCTTTACTCTTCCGAGTTCACGATAGATTTCCTCTTTACGATTTCCCCATTTGATTATTTGTACCTGATCTTCACTCCATCTGAGCATCTTTCCGATAATGGTTTCATTTCTCTTACCAAATCCTAATACAAAATGGTCATGGGGCAGGTCAAAACCCAGTTCCTCTGCGAGGATTTCCCAGCTTTTTTCGTGTAAATTAGCGGAATTGATTACCACTCCATCCCAATCAAAGATCACTCCTAACATAAAATGAAATTTATGGAATTAGAGGCAAGTTAATCAAGGTTACTTATTTCCCGGGATTAGTGATTTGAATTTGTTGAAAAAGTCTTTTTCTTTTGATGCGTTGCTGTCCTCAACCAATTGTGTCGATTGTGATGCATTCTTTTCATTTCGATCGAATATGTCAGTTGATTCTTCAAGACTCTTTCGAATGAGATTTGAGTAATTAGAATCAAAATCTTCTTTTGACGCATTCAACTCAATCGCAGTTGTTGTTGAATTGTCCTCTAATGAAACGTTGTTGTCTTGGAAACTATCCAAAAACAAAGATCGCTTGTTCTCAGAATTATCATATGGCTCTGCTGTTTCGTTTTGATCAAGGAAAATAACAGGGGTCGCTCTTTCCGCAAGAATCTCATTCAAAAGATCCCTTGTTTTGGTTACTTCAGCGTGATCGAATCCAAGCAGTTTTTCCTGTTTTGCCAAAACGTCCCCTAACTCTTCCATTGCTTCTTCCTTGTTATCTGAGAGGTAATGCAATTTTCCTATTCTGTAGCGTGTCTGTAGGGTCATGGGATCCAATTCGCCCATGATCCTTAATTCAATAATGAGAGTTTCATTACTTAGCTGAAAGGCATCAATCTGTTTGCCAGCATCCATGTAAAGATCAGCCAATTCATTCATTGCCCTCAAGGTTTCCGGATGTTCGAGCCCGTGCTTCTTTTTTAATCTGGTGAATACGATGAACTGGATTTCCTCAGCTTCCTCCGGCAAATCTTGTAACCTGAGAATTCTTGCGATCGCCTTAAGGGTTGAAAGAGTTTCAGGATGTTGTTCACCAAGCATCCTTTCCTTGGAATCAAGGATTTGCTCATAAAGATCAAGTCCACGAATAAGCTCGTTTCTGGATATGACGATTTCAGCAAGTGCATCCATTGCTCCGAGTGTGTCCGGATGAGTGCGTCCAAGAATTTCCTCCATCGAAGCGACCAAGTTCACCGAAAGTTTCTCCGCTTCATCTAATTTGCCTGCTTTTCGCAAAGATTCCACTAGAACCTGCCCACGTCTTAGGCTAACTGAACTCTTTTCACCAAGGCTAAGTCTTGATCGCTCAAAGACATTACGACTCATACTCTCCGCTTGAGCTATTTTATCCCTTGCCAGAAAGATTTTTGCCAATTCGTTCATGCATTTCAGCATTCTTGAATCTTCCGTGCTGCGATTTTGGTCGCGAAGACTTGTCAGTGCAGATACGCACAAGTCCTCTGCTTTTTCAACTTTTCCAATTCGACGATAAACAGTGGAGAGATCGATTTTGGCGTCAATTACCTCATCGTGACTGTCGCCCAACTCTTGTGTCTTCCGTTCCAGCAACACAGCAAGCATTGGCTCTGCCTGGAGGTAATTGCCTAAGGCTTCATGAACTAGTGCGAGTTCTGTGAGGGCTTCGCTCCTGGTATCCGAGTTGCCCTCAAAGAGCTCAATTGCCCGTTCAAGCTGTTCCTGCGATTGATCATAGGCTCGAATTGAACGATATGTCTTACCCAAATAAGTTCTGATGTTTGCTTCCATTTCAGGCTCGGATGAGAGTTCGCCTGCCCTCTTTACCCCTTGATCCAACATGGTTTTGAGCAGTTCTGTGTCCATTCCTGAGGTATTTTGGGGATCAAGAGAGAAAAACAGACTTTGCACGAACTGCGTCACAATTTTAGTCTTTGCCAATTCCTCCAAGGCACTTTTTCTCTCTTCAATTGCTCTTATCTCTGCACGACCTGCATCCTGTTTTTGGAAAAAGGCATATGCAGCAAGTCCTATCCCCGACAAGGCCAAGAATATGGAAAAAGTGGAAATGAGGGCCAGCTTACGCTGTCGGGCGATCATGTCCCGCTGTTTGATCTCATCCAGACCAATTCCAAGTAAGCCAGCGACAATTTTGAGAATTGCATTTTTTTCGCCATCACCCGCATCCCGCAAATCAGCGGCACCGGGTTCATCAATCTCATCAATTAGGGAACCATCATCATCAATTTTTCTTCGAACAGCCAGAGGAAGACATTCCTTTCCTCTGGAATGAGCTAGATCCTCCGCCATTGGTTCTCCGTCCAGGATCAGACACAGAATGCGGTCTTCTTTCCCCATCTTTTTAAAGAGACGGATTTCTTCATTTACCCATCGCGATTTAACTGCATTTGGTGAACAAAGAACGATCAAATGCGATGAGTCTCGGAGGGCCTCTTCTATAACTGAGCCTAATTGAGCGGAACCTGGCAGTTCGTCTCGGTCTCGAAAAATGGGATATAGGCGGGAAGGAATTTTTCCAAATTTCCCTTTTCCTCCGACAAGATTTTTGGGTATGGTAAAGCCTTCAAGTTTTTTCCTTAGCCACCTTGCCTGATTCTCATCTTCATGGGCATAAGTAATAAATGCCCTGTACTTGAACGTATTTTCCATCACCTTATAAATCCACTACAATGAAATGATTTTATAGGCAAGGCACATACGAATGCCAATGCCAAGATTTGAGGAAAACAGAGCTGTAATTATTGGGAGCTTTTTAGAAACAAAAGAAAAATAGTGTGAGCCTATTTTTCAAAAAGTGCGTTTGCTCGATCCCAATCAACCACATTCCAAAATGCACCAACATAATCAGGTCTACGATTCTGATAGTTGAGATAGTATGCATGTTCCCAAACATCCAACCCGATCAGTGGGATGCCCGTGTCATCGGCAACACCTTCCATTAGAGGAGAATCTTGATTGGGCGTGGAGGTTACCTTGACAGAATCGCCAGTTTTGATCAGCCAAGCCCAACCAGAGCCGAAACGCGTGAGGGCTGCTTTGGCAAAAGCGTCCTTGAAAGAATCAAAAGACCCAAAAACTGAAGTAATCGCATCGTTGAGAGAACCAGTCGGTGTTCCGCCTCCGGAAGGAGAAATCGTTTCCCAGAAAAAAGTGTGGTTGGAGTGACCTCCACCGTTATTTCGAACGGCTGGACGAATTTCTTCAGGCACTTGAGAAAGATCGGCAATCAATTCTTCAACTGGCTTTGCTGACAATGCGGTATGAGATTCAAGAGCAGCGTTTAAGTTGTTCACATAAGTTTGATGATGCTTGCCATGATGAATTTCCATGGTGCGGGCATCTATGTGCGGTTCGAGTGCGTCAACGGAATAGGAAAGATTTGGTAATTGATGAGACATGTTTGAGTGTAGTTAAGAAACCTTTATTGAAGCGACCAAACAACAAAGGTCAAGCTTGCTAGGTAAAAGACATACTTATTCTTTTTTCGGGGAGATCCCTGTTTGCCTGCGAATCTGAAAAAAAGCCTGTGTCAACTGCAGGCATTCATCTCTAAGAATTCCAGAATGAACGAGTGGTTTATGATTTGATTTCTGGAGTTCATGTAGCGAGGTAGCTCCGCCCATTGCACCCATTTTGGGGTCTTCAAAAGCGAAATATACCTCTTTTATCCGGCCAATTATGGTAGCTCCGGCACACATCGGGCAGGGCTCCTTGGTGACAAAAAGTTTACACTCATTTAGTCTCCAATCACCAATTCTTTTGGCAGCCATTGTTATTGCGAGCATTTCGGCATGGGCTGTTGGATCTTTGCATTTTCGCGTCTGGTTGTGAGCGGACGCAATTATCTCCCCTGTCGCATCGACGATCACAGCTCCTATTGGGACTTCGTCTTTTTCCCAAGCCGAAATTGATTCGTTATATGCATGTTGCATGTAAAAATTTTCGTTTTTTTCCAGTTGAGATGGAAAAAGACGAGGAAAGGGGCACTCAATGGGTTGTTTCATTTATTAGACCTTTTAGAATAGAATGTGACTAAGGAATCTTGACTTGAACGAACAAAGTGGTGTGATGGAAGGTTTATTTAATTTATGTCAGAAGAAGATATTGTTGAAGTAGAGGGTAAGATTACAGCAGTACTACCAAGTACCATGTTTCGAGCCGAGCTAGAAAATGGACACCAAGTTCTTGCCCACATTTCGGGCAAGCTGCGCAAGCATTTTATCAAAATCACGGTTGGTGATATCGTAAAGATGGAAATGAGCCCGCAAGATTTGCAAAAAGCCAGAATCGTTTATCGCTTAAAGAACGCGGAAGTAAACCGGAATGCACCGATTAGGAGCTACGGACCCAAAAGCAAAGGAAAATAAGACAATGAATATTATTGAATCAATTGGAAAGACCCCATTGGTGGAATTGGAAAAAGTTACTGATGGAATAAACGCTCAAATCTTTTTGAAATCTGAATTCTTCAATCCTCTTGCCAGTGTGAAGGACAGAATTGGGGCAGCAATGATAGAATCAGCTGAAAAAGACGGTATCCTTACACCGGATAGTGTTGTGATTGAACCAACATCTGGAAACACTGGCATTGCCCTTGCATTTGTATGTGCGGCAAAAGGCTACAAGTGTATTCTCACCATGCCTGAGACCATGTCCAAGGAAAGACGTTTGCTTCTTCGGCTTTTAGGTGCTGAGATTGTACTTACACCCGGTCCTAAAGGTATGGGAGGAGCCATATCCAAGGCTTCTCAGCTAATGGAGAAGTATGGACACAAGGCTTATATGCCCCAGCAATTCAATAACCCTGCAAACCCTGCCATTCACCGCAAGACTACGGCGGAAGAGATTTGGTCGGGAATGGATGGAAATATTGATTGCCTTATTGCAGGTGTTGGTACCGGAGGAACGATCACTGGGGTGTCAGAAGTTATCAAGCAGAGAAATCCCGAAATGAAATCCATTGCCGTTGAACCGGCTGAGAGTCCAGTCATAACTCAGACAAGAAATGGCGAAGAGGTTCAGCCTGGCCCTCATAAGATCCAAGGAATTGGTGCCGGATTTGTGCCTAAGAATTTGAATCTTGATATTGTTGATGATGTGGAACAGGTTACAAGTGAAGATGCATTCGAAATGGCGAGGAAACTGAGCTTGGAGGAAGGTGTTTTGGGAGGGATCTCAACCGGAGCAACCGTTTCGGCTGCTCTTCGGGTGGCAAAAAGACCGGAAATGGAAGGCAAAAGAATCGTGGTTATCGGTGCAAGTTGCGGAGAGCGTTACCTGTCAACCCCGCTGGCTGCTAAAGCTGCTGCGGAAGTCATGGATGCTGTTGCCGAAGAAGATTAAAAGCAGTTATTAATCCTCTCTACACAAGGAGTGGAGCCCTATTCTTGAGATTACTTGTTAGACGAGTTGAATCGGCCAGTGTTAGAGTAACCGATTGTATTGTTGGTAAGATCAAACAAGGCCTGGCAGTTTACATTGGAATTGAAAATGATGATGAGATCGCCGACTTGGAATGGGGAGTAAAAAAGTTACTTGGTTTGCGTATCTTTGAGGATGCTGACGGTAAGATGAATTTACCAATTGGAGAGAAAATGGGAATTTTAGTAGTCAGTCAATTTACCTTGCATGCAAACTTAAAGAAGGGATTCCGACCCTCTTTTAATCGTGCCGCACCACCTTCATTAGCAGTTTCCCTTTATCATCGTTTTATTGAAGTCCTTGAAAACTCTTTTGCCGGTGTTGTGCAAACTGGAAAATTTGGTGCCCACATGAAAATCGAATTGCTCGAAGATGGTCCTGTAACAATTTGGCTTGATTCGAAGGACAAAAATTACTGAAGCATGAAATCTCACTTTCTTGGCGAGGACTTTTTTGATCGGTCAGTTATTCATGTTGCCCAAGAAATGTTAGGTGCTACCTTACGCTGCAGGCAAAAGGATGGGAATGTTCTAAGAATGATAGTAAATGAGACTGAAGCCTATGATGGTGAAGAGGATTTGGCTTGTCATGCATCGAAAGGTAAAACTCCCAGAAATGAGGTGATGTATGGTCCTGCGGGAGTTATTTATTTGTACTTATGCTATGGAATGCATTGGTTGTTAAATGTTGTGTGCTGTGAAGAGGGGTATCCTGCTGCAGTGCTTATAAGAGGCACGCTGGAAGTTACCGGACCAGGGCGTCTTACCAAGAAATTGGGAATTACCGGTGAATTGAATCGAAAGCAAGCCACCCCTAAGAGCGGTCTTTGGTTTGAAAAAAGAGAATATGAAATAGCAAACGTTGAATCTGGTTCTCGAATCGGTGTAAAATACGCTGGTAAATATTGGGCATCAAAACCATACAGATTTTGGTTTTCAAAACATAATTCTGGCGCTTAATTATAAGGATGCCGAAGTTTTTATCACCATGGAATATTTGTTTCCTTGCAATTATGATTTTTGCGGGATGTAGGCATTCTCTAAGAGAAAGTCAGCAACCGGCCATTTATAACGCTTGGAATGCACGCTATGAATATGATCCATTGACGAGAAAAATGTATTCGGTTTCTCAAGGTCAGCAAGTTGGATTAAGTTGGTCGAGGGACACCGAAGGTAGAATTGATTCACTTCATTTCTATTCGGGTTCTGAAGGAATTGGTGGGGATGAAAGCCTGATTGAAGCCTACAGGGCAAAAATTGATCGTAAGCGCGACAGTACTTGGGAAGCTGAACGTGAGAGTAGGATTCTCCAGGTACGAGATCAGATTGCAAATTTGGACTCTAACAAATCCAGTGATTCTGAGATTGTTCCTGAAGAAACTAACCTTGAAAATTCTGAAGATAGCGGAGTTGATCCATTTTTGCCAATACCCGATATTCCCGGTTTGGATCAGACCGAAACAACCCAATCCCCTGAAAATGGCAACGAAGTGAGTCCATTTCTACCCATTGAGCCAGTTGGTGAAAACACTGGTGATGATGGTTTACCGTCCCTTCCATGATTCGAAAGATTTCATTTGGTTTTTGTTTCTTTGCGGTGTGTGCGTCTTCGTATGCATTTTTCATTCTCATCCAAAAGAAATCCGAGGTTGAAACTCAAATTGAACAAATGGAATCTCTAAAGAAAGAGATAGCATCCAGTGAGCAAGAGACTAAGGAAATGAACCTTGAGCATTCGAATCGCTATTCTCGTGAAAGAGCCATCAATCAAGAACTCGAGTCTAGAAAATTAGAAGTGGACAGGGATCTTCAAGTGGCAACTCTTAACTTTGAAAATGCCAAGACTGAAGTTCAGGGACTGCAAGAAGACAATGATTTGCTTTCAAAAAAAATAGAGGAGGCAAAGCTCAATCTTCTAAGTCTCCAAAAGGAACTCAAAAATACAATTGATAAGAGGAGTGAATACGCGATAACCATTCCTTTGTTGAGGCAACAAAAAGTTGATATCTCATCAGAAATTGATCGAACATCTGATGAATCTAAGATTCTTCAAGAGCAACTGAAAACCTATTCCTCTATCTCTGAATCCCTCAAATCTCATTACGACAGTGTTATGAAGGCTTTGGTCGAAGATAGGAATGCACGAAATTGGTTGGAGCGCGGAGAATTCATCAAAATTAAATCAATTACCATTGACCTTAAAAATGGTTTGCTTGGTCTCCCTGTCGGTAAGGAGCAAGGTGTTCTAGAGAACAAACTTTTCGCGATTTATGATAAGGACAGGGAGATATGCAAGTTGCGCATCACATATTCAGAAATTAACAAATCCATTGCCACCATTGTTCCATTGATTGGTGATCCCTCAAAATTACTTAACCTTAATGAATTTTCTCTCTATCATCTTTAGATTGGGTGCAATTCTCTGTGCTTTGGGGGCATTCGCTTTTTATTACTTAAATTCCCATATGCTTGAGTCTAGGGAGTCTGAATTGGTTAAAATACGTAAGATTAGGGATTCGGTTGTAAACACCCTTGAAAAGGATAAGAATCAATCAACAAACCTTCTCAACAGTCTTTTTCGGGAACGAGGTAAAATTAGGTTGGAAAGAGAGGAATCCCTTGCAAATTCCGAATCATTGGATGGAGAAGCTTCTTTTTTAATTCCCCAAAAAGAAAAATTGGAAGAGATTAATTTAAAATTAAATGCTGATTTTTTGACAGTGTCCAAACAGATTGAAGAAGAAAGAAGAAAGCTCGAAGATGCCAAAACTGAATCCAGTCCTTTGGTTCAAGAGGAGTCCGAAATAAAACTTGAAGTTCAAGGATTGAAGGATGATCTTAATGTGGTTCAAACTAAAAGGAACTCGCTGAACACAGATCTTTCCGCACTTTCGAAGAGACGGGAAGTTGCCAGAGAGGTATATGAGAATGAGAGAAAAAATATTTTGCAGGAAATCCAAATTCCTCCTCATATCTATTATGGGGATAAGCGAGAGATTTTAATCGATAATGTTGCTCCTTCAGGAAAAGGTTTTTTCAGCGTAGGAGGTCTTTCTGAAGGCTTTAGGGAAAACATGACTTTCCTATGTTCGGATGAAGCTGAAATAAATTCGCCTTTTCTTCGAATCAGATCAAAACTAGTACAGGAAAACCTTATTTTCTTTGAGTTTACGGATCCTTTCAGTGTTGAAAAAAGTGAAATAATTCAATCAGGTAGAAAACTTTTCTTGATTCGAACTGGGGAATCAAATACAAACTAATCGATTCTTATCCAGACATTTTTATGGACCCATCTCAAATAGACCCTTCTGATGATGAGCTTTCTGAAATCATAGATGACCACGCACAATCTGACAATGATTCTGATACTGGCGAAGGTGGTTTTGTAGAGGCTGGAGTCCCTCCACCCGTAAGTGATGGACCTAACGAATCAGTTCCCAACGATGAAAGCTTTGGCTTGGAAGATTTTGACCAGGAAAACACTTCAACCGAAGTACAGTCTAAGGTTGAAGATAATGTGGCAGACCATCAGTTTGTAGATAAAAAGGATGATATTACTTCGAATGGCTCAGGATCGGTTTCGCAATTTCGTGAAGCTTTATCCGATCTTTCCCGTCAGGTAGAGTTGGACAAACTGGCATTCTTACACAAGCAAGCGGTAGAGAGTGGCAAACCCATTGCGAGTCTTGAGGAAATCGCAGGTGACATAAACGGTTCTGCACCAATTTTTCCCAAAGGTGATTGTGATTTCTATGACACTCGGGCAACTTCTAGGCTCGAAGGATGGGTCGTTGGCTTATCATTTGGTGCCAATCGTAGAGCCAAGAAATTTTCCAAGTAAATAATTTTACTGCATCCTGAGCAATTCGTGATGCATTGTTCCTTTATAATTCCTGCTCACAATGAAGAAGATTACTTAGTTAAAACAATCGAATCATTAAGGCTATCAATTCTTCAATCAGAAATTATTGCTAAAAGTGAAATCATAGTGGTCGATAATGATTCGACCGATCTAACCGCAGATGTTGGCAAAAATTTGGGAGTAACCGTAATTAAAGAGCCAATTCGCCAGATTGCCAGAGCAAGAAATTCGGGTGCTTGGCATGCAAAGGGTGAAATCCCATTTTTTATTGATGCAGATACCGAGGTGGCATCAGAGCACATAAGCCAAGCCTACAATCTGATGATTCAGAAAAAAGCATTTGGTGGGGGTGCGCTAATCAAATTTGATGATCATCAGAACAAATTTTTCTTGGGTATCTTGATTCCCTCTTTTTGGAATTGGCTTTCAAGAACCTTGAGAATGGCTGCGGGCAGTTTCTTATTTTGCAGAAAACAAGATTTTCATGAAATAGGAGGATTTCCCCTAACAATGTATGCGGGAGAGGAACTTGGCTTTGTAAGAAAATTAAAAAAGTTAAACCGGCATTCTTCTGAGAAGTTTCACATATTGGAAAATCCGCCAGTCATTACCTCATCCAGAAAGCTCAAATGGTATGGCAACATGCAGATATCCTTTTATTTGGTTCTCCTTTTTATATTCCCCTTAGCTGTGCGTTTCCAGAAACTTTGCGGTTTTTGGTACAATCGACCTCCCAAGTAAATTAGCGAACATCCATTGGATAGATCAAATTCCATTCTTTTCGGATCTGATCCATTTGTTTCATTATCCGTAAACTTTCGTCGAGAGGCATAATTGGATTTTCTTTTTTGCCCTCAATCAGAAGGTTGCCAAAAGATTCGGCCTCATAGTTGAAACCGTTACCGGAAAAGGGCATTTCCACAGTTTCTGTATGATCTCCGTTTGTTTCGGAAAAAGTCATTTTTTGTGGCTTCCAGCATTGCTTGTGAATTCTCACATTACCAATTGTGCCGGAAATAAAGGCCTCTTGTCGGGTCTCGCATTCCAGAGAAGAAAGAAGCATAGCCAAAGCCCCATTTGAATAACGAAAAATCCAGCCAGCCTGTTCATCAACTTGAGTCGTACCGATATTTGCAAGCGTCTTCATCTCTGTCGGTTCGCCTAAAATCATGGATGCCAATGAGATCGGATAGATTCCCAGGTCCAACAGTGATCCTCCCGCAAGCTCTGGGTTGAACAACCTGCCTTTGGGATCCTTATTCTTGGGTAGGAAACCAAAATCTGCGTGAAGCGTACGAATGTCCCCCAGTTTTCCCTCTTTCAGCCACTCCCTCAATTTATGCATCAATGGTGGGAAGCGAGACCACATCCCTTCCATCAGTAAGACGTTTTCATTTCTCGCCACATCGATCATTTCGCTTACTTCTTTTGAATTCACTGCAAATGGTTTCTCAGAAAGAACTGCCTTGCCCTGCTTCATGCACATAATTGCGTTTTCTGCATGTGAGGAGTGAGGTGTTGCAATATAGACAGCGTCGACTTTGGAGGATTTGGCAAGTTCTTCATAGCTCTCAAATGCGTATTCAATCTTCCACTCATTTTTGAAAGCGATTGATCTTTCCTTCGTTCTTGATGCCACTGCTGCGAGTCTTCCGTTGCCGGTAAAGGGTAATCCCTCTGCAAACGCTCTTGCAATTCTTCCCGTTCCAATGATGCCCCAATTGATTTTTTTGCCGATTTCCATTCAAAATTACCGATTATTCCATTCAGAAGGTTCGTTAAACTTTTGCTTCATGAGTTGACGGGATTCTTGTTCTAGGTGATTATTATACAAGAAAAATGAAAAACATTTTATTTCTTTGCTTGTTGGTCTGGGTATTTTTTTCGGGATGCGAAGTCAAACCGCCATCTCCAAATGAGGAATTATCTTCCGTTGAAGAAAACAAATCCGAGCCAAAGCCCCCATTATCCCAAGTTTCCGAAAATATGGTTACAACTGCATTTGAATCGAAGGATTTTGAGATTTTCATATTACAACAAATGAAAATCCTCGAAAATCAGCTTTCTCTTAAAATGGAAAGTATTGATCCTGCTGATACTGAGCAAATCGAGCAAATCGTCAGGAAGGAACTAATTTCTTTCCTTAAGGAAAAGCAGGATATGAAGTATCAATTCTTATGCGATGAGAATGAAAGGTGGATATATCGCTGTAATCGCATGACAGGTGAAATCGAATGTTTTAGCATGTCATCCAACAAGTTGCGCTTGCTTTCGAGCACACGTTGATTTCTATTTAAACATGATCATGAAATTTCGAATCAAAGGTTTTTTCAGATTTATCCTTGGGATTATTCCTTTTTCGTTTTTTATTTCCTGTTCAAATTCAAGCTACAGGCAAAATGCCAGCATCGGACATCCAAACACTGTTACCTCTCCTGCCATGGTAGAGAAATTATGGTTGGCTCGACACCATTATGATCAGGACCGTAGACTTATTATTCCTAAAGTGGGAGGTGCCCGTTGGGGTGCAGTTCAGGAATATACTGCCGATGGTAATTTGGTTTACCGTGACTGGTGGGTTAGGAACCTTAAAATTGAGGATTTGGAAGCAAGCCCACCTTTGGAGGTAGAAGTCTTGAGGGATGATGACAGTAATTTGCGCCCCCCCGTACTGGGAATTTCCGGAATAGAAACTGAAGATTTAAATTCCGTTCAGGGAACTTTGTCACCGGTAATTACAGAATCGGAACCTATTGCTCCTGTCTTTCCGGAAAACAATCCCGATCCCTTTGCTCCGATACCCTCAAATGAAGGAAGTGTAGGAGGAGAACCAATGGAAGGTGATCCGTTTGCTCCTATCCTACCTGGTTCCGAACCGATGGCAGATCCTGATAACGCCTTTCCTACTCTCCCGACTCCATTTTAATCCGTTTCAGTTAGTAGTTTCTTACAACGGTATCTGATGCAAATAAAGGAGGAGGTTCGTAATCCTCTTCCTCAAGGTTGGGGGCAACTGGTGGTTCTTCCTTCTTTTTAACTTTAGGCTGAGGCGTTGGCTCTTTGTACTGAGGCTTGACCTCAGGTGCCTTCAGCCCCATTTCAATATCTTTGGCGTTGCTTTTCTCCATAATTTTGCGAAGCCAAACCCGATTAACGGATACTTCCTTATCATCTGTAATAAGCTTCCGCAGTTCTTTCAGAGTGATTTTCGCATAGCAACCAGCACCCTTGGTTTTACCACTACCAATTTTTCTTGGTGTCCCGTCTTTGTTAAGAGTCACTCCCATACATACCATTCAAAGAGATATCTGCTATCAATCAACTCATATTTTCTTTGTCATAGAAACTAAAAATAAGATAGATTTGGCCCATGGCTACCAATCGAAAAGTCAAAAGTAGCATTCCTGCCAAAGCAAAGGCGAGAGCTGCACAGGTTAACCGTTTACAGAGGAGTTCAAACGAGATGGGAAAGTTTGACAATGCCTCAGCCACATCCGTCCCAATGGCAATGGCGGCTTTGGTGGGATTGGGGATAGAGGTTACATTCTATCTTTTCCTTTTTGTCTTTCTTTTATCAGACAGCACCCAGATCATCTATGACTATTTTTATGAACGCGGATGGGTGCCTTATGTTTTAACTTATCTTGCGTGTTGGTCATTCGCTATTCTCTTCTTCAAACACAGGAAGCTAAAGAGTCAGCAGAATGTAATGCAGTTCAAACTCCTTCCTGAAGACATTTCGCAAGATATAAGGGAGGAAAATCTCAATGAATTTTACGCTCACATTAAAAGGTTGGGCTTTGATCCACAGCAGAGTTTTTTGCTCACGCGTATTCTGCGAGGAATTGAGCACTTTAGCGTGAGAAAGAATCATACGGAAACGGCAGACATGTTAAAGTCTCAGTCAGAAATCGATGCGACCATGGTCGATTCCAGTTATGTTTTGATCAAAGTCTTCATTTGGGCGATTCCTATTCTAGGGTTTATTGGCACTGTCCTTGGTATCAGTGAAGCTGTATCGAGCTTTGGAGGAGAAATGGGTGCGGCTGCAGATATTGAAAAGATCAAGGAACAGTTGGGTCAGGTGACAGGAGGTTTGAGTGAAGCATTTGATACGACTCTCGTTTCCCTGATTTTCAGTTTGTTTGTTATGTTTCCAACCAGTGTGATGCAAAAGAATGAGGAAGACTTGCTCAATAAGGTCGATGAATACTGCAATGAGTATTTTTTAAAGCGCCTGCGGGAACCAAATCATGCCATTGGTCATGCCGGTGATCCAAACTTACAGGGAGACACCTTGGGAAGAATTGAGAATCTTCAGGCTTATCTTCTTCAGTTACAGGAATCTCAATCCATGGTTGCCCAGCAGATGTCCGAGGTTGCGAATCATTACGCACAACTTGTAAATCCACCTGTCACTCCTCCCAATACTTAAACTTTATTTTCTTTTCAGGGAATGAAAAAGAAAAAGGCAGATTTGGAAATTTCTCTCTTTCCTTTTTTGAGCATTCTTGCCTGCGTGATCGGAATCTTAACCCTAATGATTACTGCAATCGTCATTGCCCAGATCGATCCGGAAGCTGTAAATGAAAAGATTGAGACTGCTCTTGAGGATGACGAGGAATTTCAAAAGAAAATAGAAGAGAGAAAGAAAGAATTGGATGCTCTCCGCAGAGAGATCGAAGCCATAAAAAAAGATCCTTTTAAGAAGATTGACCCCAAGAAAAAAGATCAATTGAAACAAGAGATTACCTCTGTAATTGCCCAGATAAAAAAGGCAAAGGAAGAGGAGAAACAGGGCAAGGTAATCCAGGGCGACTTAGTCAAAATGAAAGCGGATCTGGCAAAGTTGATGAAAGACTTGGATCAGGCCGAGGAAGAATGGGAACTGATGAAGGATCCCGAAAAATTTGCAACCATGGTGGTGAAGCAAAGCGGATCGGGTGCGGGCGGAGATTTGGAACCCACTTTCATTGAATGTAATGAAAAAGGGATTCGGGTTTACGAAAAAGATGGTAAGCACTTTGATGTGCCGGTTGCCCAGATAGCGGGGCATGTAAAATTGAAAACTATTGTTCAAAAGGTTGCCAAAGAGGCACCTTTTCGTACTTGGCGCTCAGCACAGGGCAGTAAAATTGATGCTCGTTTTGTAAAGCGGGATGGTAGCAAGATTACCCTCAAGGACAAAAAAGGGAAAGAAATCGTACTCACTGCAATACAATTGGCTCCAGGCTCGCGTAACATTGTCCGTAAGTATGAAGAAGCCAGAAAAGCGAAACGGCCTGATCCTGAAGCAAGATATATTATTTTTCTACTGCGTACCAAAGGATTTAATGCATGGAACCGAACTGTTCAGGTGTGTAACAGTTTGGGTTGTCGTTACGGGCAGCTTCCACTCGATGGTGAGGGCGAGATCGATCTGTCCCTTTTTCTCGGTTCATGAAAAAAAAGAAAAAAGATTCCGGTGGAAGTTTGGACTCTCTTCTTGATACGATCACCACTGTGGTCGGAATCCTCATTATTCTCCTAATTGTAGTTCAATTGGGTGCGGACTCGGCAGTGAAACGTATAGTGGAGGAGAAAAAGCAGGAGGATTCCAAGGAATTGATGGAATTGGCGATGAAACAATTTGATGATCAGGAGAGAGCATTACAGAAGGAAAAAGAGCAATTGCAGCTCAAGCAGGCTTCTCAGAATAAAGAGCAACAAAAATTGATTCAGGAGATTACCGAGCTTGAAAAGGAACTTGCATCCAAGAAAAAGGAAATTCCTCCTACACTTCCCAAACTTCAAAACTTACGGCAGGAGAAAAGCAAGTTGGCAAAGGACCAGCAGGCTGTTGAGGTGAAAGTGAAAAAAGTGAAGGGCTTACTAGCTAAGGCTCCCAAACCAACCGGCCAAACTCTCAGCAAGGAAGTCAGCCTTCCTGATCCCAAGCCAGCGATCGCAGGTTCTGCTCCATACCGCTTTCTATGCCGGAATGGAAAGATTTTTCCGCTCAATGATGTGGCACTTAAACAAATGGTTGCATCGAATTTGGCTAAGTCGGGAGTAAAGCCAAATAATGATAAGGAATATGACGGAAAAAAATTCTTGTCGGTGATAAATGGAAATAAAACAAGCACTAACTTTTTCTCATTAGTAGCCAGGGAAGATAAGGATAAGGTGATCCGTTTTACCATGGAAAGAAAAGATAAGGCTGGAGAGGATGAAGATCAGGCAATAAAGCCTGGTTCTCAATACGCCAAGATTTTATCTAGTTTGAGCCCGCAAGGAAATTATCTATTGTATGAGGTTTTTCCTGATAGTTTTGGGGTTTATCTAGCGGCACGGGATCTTGCCAACCAGAGGAAATTTCCAGCGGGTTGGAAACCCGCCCACCGGGGTACTGATTGGTGGAGCTATGATTGGGGATACCGGACACTTGGAAGAAAAGAGTATTTGGCTTCACGTCCCAAACCACCTACCAAGCCAAATACGGGCAAACCGGCTCCTCCAAAAAAGCCTGCAAACGTATTGGACTAGCTGGCGAGGAATCGATCCTCGAGGGGCTGAGAGCCTGAGAACCTTTTAAAGGAATTGGTTTGATTGACCGTCAAACTTTCAAGAATTTTAAAGATCCATGTGGTCTTTTCAGGCTGTCCGATCGCTGCCGCGACTTGGCCAGCTGTCTGAGCAGTTCCTTGGTTTGTGTTCAGGTGATCGATCACCGCCTTGCGAACGGCAAGAATAGCAGAGGCTGCTTTCTTGCCTGCTTCAACACCGGGTTGATGATAGGCATTGATACTCACAAGTGAGGCATAAAGTCCAACCGCCCNTTCGAANAGNGCNATNAGTCCACCCACTGCTGAGGGAGTGACTTCGNAAATGGTAAGGGTTACCGACTTACGGTCTTTTTCGTAGAGGGCATCGCGGGTGCCAAGAAAGAAGCCGTGCAAATAATCGCCGCTATCCATACCTTCTTCATCAACGGAAATGGAGTCTCCATCTCTGTGCTTCAGTACCTCAATAAATGTGGCAAAGAAATTGGGCACACCCTCACGGAGCTGCTGTACATATGCATGCTGATCAGTCGATCCCTTGTTGCCATAAACGGAAATTCCCTGATGTACGAGATTCCCATTCAGGTCTTTTTCCTTGCCCAATGATTCCATGATCAATTGCTGGAGATACTTGGCAAATAATTCGAGCCGGTCCTTGTAGGGAAGAATGACCATGTCTTTTGAACCTTTTCCGTCCGTGAGGTAGTGCCACGAGAGTGCAAGCATGGCGGCAGGGTTTTTTCGGAAATCAGAATTACGGGTCAAATCATCCATCTGCTTGGCACCGGCCAATAATTGATCAATATCAATTCCCTGCAGTGCTGCAGGTAGAAGTCCGACCGNTGCAGTCTCACTGGTTCGTCCACCCACCCAGTCCCACATNGGAAGAAAATCGAGCCATCCTTTTTCCTGTGAGTATTGATGAAGCTTGCTTCCATCCCCGGTTATGGCGATCGCATGCTTGGAAAAGTCCAATCCTTTCCGCGTAAAAGCATTTTCGGCTTCGAGCATACCGTTACGGGTCTCTGGCGTTCCTCCGGATTTGGATATGACCAATGCTAGGGTGGTGCTCAGGGAATCTCCGATTTCAGAGAGNGTATGGTCGANCCCGTCAGGATCTGTGTTGTCAAAGAAGTGCACCCGTAATTTGTCGGTGTTTGGATGCCCAAGCGCCTTGCCCACAAACTGTGGGCCCAGGGCAGAACCGCCAATACCAATGACGAGCAGATTGGTAAATGGACCATGTAGGGAATTGAGTGCTTGGGAATGAACGGCATTGGCGACCTCTTTCACTTTGGCCAGTGTTTCTCTAATCGCCGCAGTCAACTCTTCATTTGGAGCAAGATCGGCATTTCTCAGCCAGTAGTGTCCGACCATACGGTTCTCATCATGNTTGGCGATGGCACCACCTTCCAGTTCCTTCATTGCCTGCAGGGCGGATGAGATATTGTTCTCCATGGATGATAAATAATCATCGGGAAAATCAACAAATGAAAAATCTGCCCAGAAATCAGCTTCCGNATGGGATAAATAAAGTTCGGGTTTCATAAAGAAATTAATCTCCGTCAGTAATGGCACCCATGGACGCTGAGCTTACCAGTTTGGCATATTTGGCTAGGACTCCACGTTTTTCTTTGGGTTCGGGTTGGGTCCAGGATGATTTTCTTTGTTCAATTTCTTCGGCAGNTAAACCGAGGGTCAATTGATTGTTTTCCGCATCGATGGTTATCGGGTCTCCGTTTTGGACCAGCCCGATCAATCCGCCCACGGCTGCCTCCGGGGTGACATGACCGACCACAAATCCATGGCTTCCTCCGGAGAATCGACCGTCGGTAATCAGTGCAACTCTCTTGCCCAGTCCCTTGCCCATAATTGCACCGGTTGGTGAAAGCATCTCGCGCATACCGGGACCTCCCACGGGTCCTTCGTTTCGGATCACAACAACATGACCAGCTTCTACTTCACCCCCAAGAATTCCCTTTAGAGAGGCTTCTTCCGACTCGTATACGATTGCCCTGCCGGAAAATTTCAATCCTTCCTTACCGGTAATCTTGGCCACGGCACCATCTGAAGCGAGGTTACCGTAAAGGATGCGGAGGTGACTGTCCGGCTTGATCGGATCATTGAACGGACGAACCAAATCCTGTCCGCTAGGGTATGGGGCATAGGGTTCGGCATCGGCCACATTTTCAGCAAGTGTCTTGCCGGTCACGGTCATGCAGTCCCCGTGTAAGAGTCCCTCTTCCAAAAGAGTTTTGAGAAGCGGGCGCAATCCACCGATTCTCACAAAGTGGGACATATTGTATTTTCCGCTCGGTTTTAGATCGCAAAGCACGGGCACATGTTTTCCAATATCAGTAAAGTCATCGAGCGAAAGTTCCACATCCGCGGCATGAGCCATCGCAAGCAGGTGTAGCACGGCATTGGTGGACCCACCAAGTGTTATTACTACGGTGATGGCATTTTCAAAAGCCTTGCGGGTCATGATATCGCGTGGTTTGATACCCTTTTCGATCAAGTTGACCACAGCAGCACCTGCATCCTTGGCATCAATTTTCTTATCATCGGATACGGCGAGTTGAGCGGAACTGTCTGGTAGGCTCATACCCAGAGCTTCTATGGCGGAGGACATGGTGTTGGCAGTGTACATTCCGCCACAGGATCCTGGTCCGGGAATTGCCTTCTTTTCGATATTGGNGAGTTCCTCCTCATCGATCTGTCCGGATGCATGGGCACCGACCGCTTCGAATACCGATACGATATCGAGATTCTTTTCCTTGTGAATACCGGGGAGAATTGTTCCACCGTAAACAAAAATTCCGGGACGGTTCATACGGGCAAGAGCCATCACACAGGCGGGCATATTCTTGTCGCACCCACCAATGGCGACCAATCCGTCCATTCCCTCTGCACCGACCACGGTCTCGATCGAATCAGCAATCACTTCGCGGGAAACAAGTGAATAGCGCATGCCGGGAGTTCCCATACTTATGCCGTCAGACACAGTGATGGTACCAAAAGGCACGGCTTTGCCACCAGCTCCATCAACTCCTTCGACTGATGACTTGCCCAGTTCATCCAGATGGGAATTACAAGGTGTCACCATACTCCAGGCGGAACATACGGCGACCTGTGGTTTTTCAAAGTCTTCGTCTTCAAAACCAACGGCCCGAAGCATGGAACGATTGGGTGCGCGGTCCTTACCATCGACCACAATGGATGAAAAGTTACGTTTACAACTGCTCATGTTAAATTTGAATTAGGATTGAAGCGTAGCACAATATCGGGTTGTATAGGAGTAGGCGAACACAAACCTTATTCGTTCCGCCTGAATGTAATCTATTTATTTTGGAAAAATCCGAATTAGAGTCCTTGCGCGACGAGATCGATGAGATCGATGAGCAGGTGGTCCGCCTGCTCAATAAGCGTGTGCGTGCGGCTGCCGAGATTGGAAAGATCAAGCATGAGATGGGGGTTGATCCTTATGACCCATCCCGAGAGGAGCAGGTGTTTGAAAAAATTGAGGGGCTCAATGAAGGCTCCATTCCCAATGATTCCCTCCGAGCCATCTATCGGGAAGTCATTTCCTCATCCATTGCCCTGGAAAAGGATTTGGTGATTGGATATCTCGGACCAGAAGCTACCTTTACTCATCAGGCGGCCATGCTTAATTTCGGATCCGCTCTTAGCTATCGTTCCCTTCCTGATATTCCCGATGTTTTTCAGGCCGTGGAGAAAGGGGAGTGTGATTATGGTGTCGTACCCATTGAAAATTCAACCGAAGGAGCGGTCAATCGCTCACTCGATCTGTTGGTTGATACGGAACTCACTATCATCGCCCAGGTCTATTTAAAAATCGAACATTGTCTTTTTAGTCCCAGTTCGCTTGATAAAATTGTGGAAGTTCGCTCCAAGGACCAAGCTCTTGCTCAGTGTGGGGAATGGTTGCGGCGTAATCTACCCAATGCCCGGCTCGTACCCGTGGCAAGCACAGCGGAAGCTGTGCGCGAATCGGCCGAAGGGGAGGGTATTGCTGCCATTGCAGGGAAAATTGCCGGTGAGGCCCATGGCGTACCCATGCTTGATAGCGGAATTCAGGATCGTAAGGACAATGTTACCCGATTTCTCGTAGTCAGTCGCAACCCCTCCGGCAAAAGGGATGGAGTGTCCTATCGTACCAGTCTTGTTCTTTCCCTGCCGGATCAGGTGGGAGCGTTGCAATCCTCGCTTAATCCATTTTCCTCACGCGGGATCAATCTTTGTAAGATCGAGTCCCGTCCGAGTAAGCGTAAGACCTGGGATTATTTCTTCTTTGTCGATTTTCTAGGGCATGAGGAGGACGATGACATTCGTAACGCGTTGAATGAAGTTTCGGATGCCTGTCCGTACCATCGAATTTTGGGTAGCTATCCTGAAACCCAGCCGTGAAACTTAAAATTTAGCTTCAAAAAAATAGGACGGATAGGTCTTGATCGGGTCTGGCATTTCGCACAACCAAATCTTCAATGTAGGAGCGAAGTTCCTGATACTCTTTTTCTTTGCGGGCAGTCCATCGACGACCAGTAGATAGGGTTTCCCGAATTCCGGATACCAAGATCATTCCCCGCATGGAAGTTTTGAAAGATTGAATGAATTCAAGAACGGATGAATGGACCCAGAGGGGTTCGATGGTGTGGCAACGTGCATTCCAGTGGGTGTAGTGAAAATTTCTGTCGTTGGGAAAATGAAAGCGTACGACCTGTTCGATACAATGCTCGAAGGAACGGTTGGACATTTTGCCCTGCAAGTCGTCATTCTCCCGCATAAAGGAGAGGGTACGCTGAAGCTGTACGGTCTCCTCCTGAGTGGAAACACTCCCGATAACCGAGAACAAGGCGTTCAGGTTCTGAAGCCTTGTATAATCGTCCCGCTTAGTCGTCGTCTTCCCCACCAGTATCCCCCACACCCAAGTTTATGACCTCCTCGGCAAAACGAGAAAGCCCATGGAAATCCTGGTAGAAACTGGCGTATCGCAGCCACGCGATCGCATCAACCTTGCGCAGGCGTTGCATGATTGCATCCGCAATCGCACGACTGGGCACCTCGTTGTCGAATTCATTTTCAATACGACGTAGAGTATCCGAAAGCAAGGCGTTGATTTGTTCCGCATCGATAGGTCGTTTTGCAATTGCACGGCGCAGACCCATTGCCAGCTTGGTGCGATCAAAACTTTCCCGCCGTCCGTCTCGCTTGACCACAGCTAAGTCCTCCCGCAGGACCTCTTCGATAGTGGAAAAGCGATGATTGCAATGAAGGCATTCTCGCCGGCGACGAGTTGAGGCGACCTTATCCGCCCTTGTCTCAAGAACCTTCAATTCTTCTGACGAACACTTAGGACAACGCATTTATTTCGTAGGATTCCATATACCACATCTTTGTCTTAGCAGAGTTCGAGGAAGTTCTTCAAGATTATAATTCCATTTTCTGTCGCGAGCGACTCCGGATGGAACTGTA
>NZKO01000051.1 GCA_002692535.1 Opitutia bacterium | reverse complement strand
TTTCCGAGATAGATTTACCGGAATTACCTAAAATTTTTCCAACTAATGCCTTACAGGAGCGACCGGACCTTAAGGCCAAAGAAGCTAAACTGAGGGAAAGTATTTTCATCGAAAAAAGTGCTGAGTATGACCTTTTTCCCAGCCTGGGGTTTCAAATGTCTGGTATCTCAATGACTTCAAATATTTCAGAGCCTTTTGAGCAATGGAAAGCTTCGTTTGGCCCTGTTTTTAACTTTCCAATCTGGAATCCAAAAAGGGAAATTTTACTGGCAACAGCAAAGGCAGAATCCCAGTTGAGGAAGGAAGAGTGGAAAGCAATCATTTTCCTGGCAATTGAAGAAATCGAGAGTTCAACAAAATCTTACATAATGGGGAAAAATGAATATGCTCTTGCCAGAAAATCGTCCCTAGCAACAAAAAGTATTCTTGATACAACCAAAGAAAGGTTTAGGGCGGGATTGGTTTCAGAACTTCAATTGTTGGAAGACGAAAGGCAGTTCCTAAAAACAAATATCAGCGAACTTGAATCAAGGCTTCAAATATTTCAATTTGCCTTAAATCTCTCAAAATCACTTGGTTTGGAATGGAGGGAACTTAATTAGATATCAAATGTTTTCCTTGGACCATTTCAAATATTTTTGGGCAACATTAGAGTCCAGCGGATCACCTAAATGAAATAGAAATCCGTATTTAAAACTAACTTTCTCACCTAAACTTAATTTCATGTCGCCCGTGCCTTTTGGTTTTCTCTCAAAATCATGCTGCCCAAAAGGATTGGCTGCGACTAATCCGTAGTCCCGTGCATGCCACCAAGTAGGGTGGCGCGGATTGGAGGGATGATCAAAAATCGAAATTGCCATATTTTGCTTATCAAACTTCGCCCAATAGGAAACCCAAGAAGCGCGCTTTCCCCATATTGATTTTCCAACAATTCCCTCACTATTCAAGCATGAGCCGCGAGCAACTTTTCCGCGCAGGCGAAACTCTGGAGCCATTCTTATTCCCATGCTTCCCTCTTTCGTGTCTCCAAGAACTAGATCTTCAACGGTTGCCATCAACGTTATTTCAATATCTATGGCTCGTTCATTTTGATCGAACTCATAAAAGCTTAAAGTTCTTTGATCTTGGCATATCGTCTTTCCCTCTCCGTCCTTCCAAAAATTGGAAGAAGTAAAAGAGTTTCCCTTTATTTCTAGAAATTCTTGATGAATAATTTTTCCCTTATTTTTTCCAATCGCCCAGAAATCGACACCATTGACGTCACCATGCGTATACCATAGTGAGGCGTGATGCGGATGATCCGACTCTTCGCCTTCGCTTTTTTCCTCAAGAGGATACTTCCTGGTCAATGGCGTCTCAAGAGGCCCAATGACAGGATACAACACTGGTTTAGAGCGCTTTTCATCTTTATATATATATTGTGTAAAAAGGTCATCCCCAGCTCTAATGATGAGTTTTCCATTTTCTCTGACAATGCTGATATCGGAAGCATTCAAAATGAATGAGAAATTGAAAAAAAGTAGATAGGCAAAGTTTTTCCGTAAGGATTTCAGTGACATGACTGGTAAGAGATTGGTAAGCTAAAATTTTTAATGGTTAACAAGCTATTCGACTCTCCTTGCTTTCATTATGTTCAAGACAAATTTTTTTTCTTTGGGAGGAACCTCCCCGTTAAATTCTGAAAACTCCTCAAGTCTTTCAATTGGCAATTCATAGACTCCAGTCATGGTTTGTTTTTGAGGACGTCCAATTCGATTTTCACCGTTGTCGACCTTACAGTATCTCGTGACTCCCTTGCGGTGATATAAAAAAGCCCATTCATCGACTACCAAACCAAAAATCACTTCAAATGCGATTATATCCCCAAGTTCATCAAACCAAATGGTCAGACAGGTAGTGCCATCAACATACCTTACTCGCTCATCTTCACTTACTAATGATCTCTTGGATGTGGGCTTCAGCATTGCCTAAACCATCATTTAGTGACAATTCTTAAGCAAATACGAGTGAAAAAAAAATCGGATATTGTATGCTCAAAGGATAACTGCCGGTTTCCAAACACTTGCAAGTGGAATCAGAAATGTATGCAAAAAGATCTGGATTTAAGTATCGCCGCGAAAAGGACTTCCAATTACCTCACCGAGAAAAAAAGCAAAAATGATGCTAAGAAGAAAAAGATTTAAGTGATTTGGGTTTACCTAAGATTTCTTTTAATACAAAAGCCCGCCTTAGAGAATTTGAGTCTGACAAAAGTTCCTTTTTCAGCCAAGAATGCCCACTTTCTGAGTGACTATCACTATTAATAGCAGACTCAATTTCGATTTTTTTCANAGCTACAGCTTGGGGTAGGCTTTCTTGCTCCGGAATTTCATTTTCAGCNTCATTACTANTTTCTTCCAACTCACTGTGCAAATGGGTCGGTGAAGGTTCAGATATTTCCGGCTCTACAATCTCAGGCTGATTTGCCCGCTCCCAGGCCTCTCTCAATACATCACGAAGTGTNGGCCTCTTTTCTTCTTTATTAGAAGGGCCTTTGGACGAACTATTTGGCGTGGGNGATTCTTCGGATTTTTTTTGGAAAAACTTTCCAATAAAAGACGCTAGCACCAATCCAATGATGACAAGCGTATCTATTGGTATATCAGGCATAAGCTAGATTAGCATAACACTGACTAATCAGTTCCTTTTGAAATGCTTTCCCGCATTTCAGTATCAGCTTCAACATTTCGCAACTTATAGTAGTCCATAACACCAAGATTACCGCTTTTGAATGCCTCTGCCATCGCGAGAGGAATTTCTGCTTCTGCTTCAACCAATTTGGCCTGCATTTCCTGAACCTTGGCTATGTTTTCCTGTTCAAGCGCAACTGCAGCAGCCCTGCGAATTTCAGCCTGTGCCTGAGCAACCTCCTTGTCTGCAGCAGCCTGTGAAGAACGAAGGGCTGCCCCGCGGTTTTCCCCTAAATCGACGTCTGCAATATCTATGGATAAAATTTCAAAGGCAGTACCCTGGTCTAGTCCCCGGTCCAAGACCTTTTCCGTAATCGAGTTGGGATTTTCAAGAACTGCCTTGTAGTTTTCGGAGGATCCAATTGTAGACACTATGCTTTCTCCAACTCTTGCTATTACCGTTTCCTCTTGAGCACTACCTACATATCGATCCAAATTACTACGAACCGTAACTCTTACGCGTACTTTAACCTGAATTCCGTCCTTAGCCACACCATCGATGGTTTCTCGTCCCTCGATCATGCAGTCGATCACCTTGGGGTTAATTGAAGTCCGAACTGCTTCCAATACAGACTTGCTCGTACCACGGGTTGCCAAATCTATGGCGCAGGCACGATCCCAAGCTAATTCGATATTTGCCTTCGAAGCTGCAATTAGAGCCTGTACCGTTTGCACCACATTACCCTCAGCCAAATAATGAGCCTCCAGTTGATCTGTCTCTAAGGGAATTCCTGCTTTGACCGCAGTAATTCTTGCATCCACTATCATGCCAACGGGAACTCCTCTCAATCTCATCGCAAGCAAAGTGGTGAAGCCAACCGTTGCTTTCGCTAAAAATGCCTTCAACCAAGTGTTGAAAAACGAGATGATAACAAGTGAAACGACCAGTCCAATGACGGCCAACAGTCCAATAATAATCCATTCAATCATAATTAAAATATATTTGGTAGTATTAGCTAGTATTTCAAGACATGCAAAATCATTCGGTACGAACCCGGAGACTAAAGTTATCAATCGCAACGACTTTTACTTTTGTTCCTTTATGAATGAANCCATCATCACTAAAAGCATCGTATTCTTCTTTTTCGACGATAATTCGACCTTCCGGATGCAAGTCAGTTAGAGTGGTACCGCATTTGCCAAGCACTTCTGGTTTTGCCACATCCTTGTTGCTTGAGCCTTTAACTGATTCTTCGATAAACAAACGCTTGCCAAGTGNGCTCCTAGACAACCATTTAAATTCCATGTAAACCAAAACGAATGCACCCAAACCACCGCCAAGAAAAGTAATCGAGGGAGCAAACCAGCCTCCAAACTCTTTATGGGCAAGATAAGCGGCTAAAAACAATCCCAAAAATCCTAAAACCCCCAAAATGCCACCAGGAACAATTGCTTCCATGCCAATTAGAAGATAACAAAGAATTAAGACTCCAAATACTTCCGTCATGTCTCTACAAGTCTAACCAACAGTTCAAACTCAGAGATTTTTATAACTTCAACAATCTCCCCCTTTGCAATTTTACCCAAATTTGATTTTGCATCATAGCGGTGACCATCAATCTCTATCTGTCCGCTCGGGTATAATTCTGATATGGATTTTCCTCGTTTGCCNATTAATTTTCCTACAGTTGCATCATCTGCCTGAATGCCTATGNGATCATNTCCATCTTTAAGGGTAGTGGAAAGCACAAGGTTTTTCCAAATCGGTGTCTTGGGTAAAAACTTTGATACCAAAAACCCGAATAGGAACACCAAGCCCAAGGTTTGCAGCATTTCCCACATTGGAGGACGAATCACTTCCATGCTCCATTCGAAATCTGTGGTTGGCCACACATCAACCATGGCCCAAAAAATGCCTCCCATCATTAATGCAATGCCTAAAACTCCGGGTATAACCAAGCCGGGAACCAAAAAAACTTCTACCAGAACAAGACAGGCTCCGAGAAGAAAAACGAGTAGTTCCTCTTGTCCAGCCAAGCCTGCGACATATTTCGAACCAAAGAAAACAAGGAGAAGGATAATCCCTGCCACTCCAAAAATTCCAAAACCTGGTGTTTTAAATTCAACAAATATACATACCAAGCCAACACTCAGAATTAGTGGTGCAATGCCATTAAGCCAAAGCCCTGTCTCTTCCGCCCAATTAATCTCCATCTTTACAAGTTTCCACTGATTCTCGCCGTATCTATCATTCATTAAATCTTCCACAGATTCGTAAACACCAAAGCCGAGCAATGGGGTAGGAGGATCGCCATATTTTTGACAAGCTTCCTGTCCGGTTAGAGTAAGTAGCTCCCCATGCTTTTTTATAAGGCTTCCAGATTCGGTTTTCAAAGCCTCTCCCTCTATGATTAAGCTTTCGTTAGCATCCATCATGGCTGCCATAACTTGGGAACGATACCTGTAATCTCCCGCGTAATTTCGTATTTTTGCCTTCAAATAAGAATTTATTTTTCTTTTCATTGAAGAGTCAATGTTTGCCCCTCCTCCACTGACTGCCTCTGCTGCCCCAATCTGTGATTTTGGAGAAAAAGCAATTTCGCTGGATGCAATGGCAATGTACGCACCAGCAGAAATAGCTTCATCATTTACATAAGTAATTATTTTTCCCTTAAATTTCTCTAGATTTTCGATAATCTCTTCCATGATCTCTAGGGTAACTCCCAGTTCCCCACCGGGTGTGTCCATGTCAAGGATCACCAAATCCACTTCCGCTCGAATCGCATCCTTCAGTCCACGCCGCAAGATATCCAAAATTGGGCTACCGATCTGGTCACGAATTGGTATCTGGTAGGCAGAGGTTTTGATCGTGAGATTATCTGCCATCGGCATCGAGAGAGTCGCGTTATTTTCAGTGGCATTCTCTTCAGCACTAACATTGGAATGGTCCGAAAAGGTAAACACTGCCAACAAAAACAAAAGGACTGGATATTTTGAAACCATGGGTAAATTATTATCAGTTTGTTTGAATAATGTAATTGCGCAAACAGGAAAGAATGGACAATTGAAATACATGGACATTATCAGCTATCAGGGTCATGAAATAAGGAGATGGGATGTGGGCCCATCAACTTTTTTGGCCTCTCCGGAAACGGGTGCCCTGCTATTGAATTGGCATCTCAATATGTCTGATGGTTCGGTTCGGGATGTTATTCATTGGCCCGAATCACTTGATGAAAATGGGCTTCGCGGAGTTCATGGTGGGATTCCAATTCTTTTTCCATTTGCGGGAAAATGTTTTCAGAACGGAGAATCCGACAAGTGGAACCCATCCGCAGAATCTTCCGTAAAGATGCCAATGCACGGATTTGCCAAAGATGCAGATTTCGCGGTACGTTCCATTGATCATGCAGGCTTTGAGGCTGAGTTAATCCAAACGGAGCAGGAAAAAGAATCCTATCCCTTTGATTATACCTTCATCGTTATATTTCATTTTCTTGAATTATCTCTTCAAATTAGCCTTATCCTCGAAAATGAAGGAAGGACACCTATTCCATGGTCTGCTGGTTTGCATCCATATTTTCAAATCCCCTGGAGGAAAGATCTTTCTCTCTCCGATCATTCTTTGCTGATTCCTGCCAAGAATGCCTATCAGTATCAAAACAATGGTAATCTTTTAAAAAAAGCACCAGCAAAAGAATTCTCATACCGACTTGATGCTCCTGATTTGATCAATAGCATTTTCAACCAAGTCACCGAACCCAGCACGGAAATAAGCCTTATGAACGGAGAAGAGCGTATTCGAATTTCAGAAGTGGGGGGCGCATCAAGTGGTTCTCGTTTGTCATTCGTTACTTGGACAAAACCAGATGCACCATATTATTGTGTGGAACCATGGATGTCGCCGCCAAATTCTCCTGGGAATAAGACCGTTCGAATGGTGGCCCCAGCAGCCCGAGACGAATTTACCATTGAAATTGAATTGACTTAATTAAAAGTTCAGGTCCTTAAGATAAGGCGTCAAGCACTCCATCCCAAAAAAATATTCTCTGTTCAATACTTTTAGTGGCTTGCTCTATAATTTCCTGCTGTATTTTCGGGTCACCTGCACTCATGTTTTCCAATAATTTATGAGCCATTGGTCCATGGTGATCGCCATCCAATTCGGCATGTCTCACCAAATAATAACGAAAGACTGGCACTTGATCGTCTTCCAACTTAGACTGATCCAAGATTCTTTTAAACATTAGTGGAACGATACTTTCCCTACCAATTGCAAAAGAGGCGGCAATTTCATGAGACTTCCCTTCGTTTATAAGTTTGAAGGTATGGCTCATGAATAAGCGTGATGGATCAGGCAGATTAATCTTTTGCATTGCCGAGTTTATTCCCTCTGATTTAACCATTTCAACAAATCTTGATATTGTCTCAGTCGAGGCTCCCACTTCGGTCATTGCATCGAGATAAATTTGGTAGTGACTGGTATAGGAAATTTCCGCCCCATTGCCGTAGGCTTGATCAGACTCCTCTTCCATGACGATCTCATTGATGAACCTTACAAGATTACCATTTGGATTGGGCACCCATGGCGACCCGCTAGGCACCAAGTCTTTCTGAAGCTTTTTGAGCAGGGACATAAAATCCCAGACCGCAAAGATGTGGTGTTCCATAAAGACTTTCAGTTCCTGTATCGAATTGATTCGCTCAAAAATTCGATGATTCGCAAGCTTTTCCTTAAGTGGGGTTAAAGAATCCAGATTCATGAAAGTTATATTATTACAAATTTTTGAACTGCCAAGATTTTGATCAATTTGGGATCACAATCAAATGCTGGGCTTCTTTTGGATTAATCTCTATTTTTTCGGCAAGGAAGCCGGAAAATGAAATAAATCCACTCCGATTATCGACAACGAAATAAAATTACTTTAAGCGAAGGGTGAAATAAAAGCAGACTAATCGTGAAAAATAAAGCCCCTGCCTGATAACCTAATTTCCACTATTCATCTCTTTCCATTGGTTGAGAGCCTGGTCGGGATAATAGGTTATATCTGTCCGTCCGTTCCGAGTAATCATATTTCCTTCACTTGAAACAATGATGAGTGTAGGCAATCCACTAACTTCGAATTTCTGCGACAACTCAACGGCTGAGTCAGAGCCCAGCGTTAAGGTATAAAATTCCATGTCATATTCCTTCATGTAAGTGAATTGGGAGGATGAATCATAGTCTGAACTTATGAAAACAACTTCAAAATCTTCCTTATTGTCATTTCTGAAACTTACCAAATCCGGAGTGAACTGCTTGCAATAGGGACACCATTGAGCTCCGAAGTAAAATCCCAGTGTTTTTCCTGTTAAAACATCCTTATCCACCTCTTTGCCTTCGTTATCTAAAAGAGGTCCATTTATCAGACTTTCTATGGCATTGGATTGACTTTCTTCGGAAGAGTTTTGATCAGGAAATTGGCTCCATTGCTTGGTTCTCGCATTGAAAGAATACATTTTTCCATCTGTGTGTCCTTGTAGATAAAGCCAATCCTTAGTGTTATTGTCGTAAATCCAAGGATAATGCTTAAAATAAAACCAACTGTTTGAAGAAGTCGCATTCAGGCACAACGAAAGGAACAGCAGACAAGAAAAGATCAATTTCATGGTACTAGCAAAGCACCTTAAAATAATATCGTCAAGTTGACTGAGAGGTATCCTGAAATGGCACTCCCGCTGGGAGTCGAACCCAGATCTTCGGTTCCGGAGACCAATGTTCTATCCATTGAACTACAGGAGCAGGTAAGTAAATAAAATATGTTATGGTTGATGCGGTCAAACGGATTACTGCATATGGATCAGTAGACTAAGCGACTTGAGAATCATTAACCTTTAAATGCTGGTTAAGTTTTTTTTCTAAAAATATTGACAAAGATTGCTTATTGAGATTGAGTCTCAGTCTCATTGAGATTGAGTCTCAGTCTCAACGCCCTATAAAAACACAAACTACACATGAAAAAAAACAATCGTAAATACGGAGTTGCCCTCTTGGCTGTTGCCTTGGCCAACTTCAGTCTAAGTGCTCAAGATAGCGGTGATTCGGCCACTTCTGAGCTTAAACCACTAGATGTAATTGGATCTCAGGCAGATGCGCCAGCTTTGTCATCTGGACTAAAGTCTTCTGGTCTTGTTCAAGACATTCCTAAAAGCATCTCAGTCGTAACCAATGATCAAATTAAAGCACAGGGGTTAAATAGTGTTGGCGATATAATCGACTATACTCCCGGTGTTAATAATTCGCAAGGTGAAGGGCATCGTGATGCTGCTGTAATTCGTGGAGTACGTACCACTCAGGATTTCTACCGCGACGGCATTCGTGACGATGTACAATACTATCGACCGCTCTATAATATAGAACAAGTTGAAATTATCCGTGGTCCTGACGCCCTTCTTTCAGGCTTTGGTGGAGGTTATGGTTTAATCAATCGTGTTTCCAAAAAAGGACAAATTGGCGAAGATTTCACTGTTTTGAGCGGAACCATCGACACCTTCGGAGAAACTAATGTTCAGCTCGATAAGAATATGCAACTTAATGACCAAACTGCACTTCGGGTTAACATTTTTGGTGAGAACTTGGAAAATCACCGTGATTTCTATTACGGAGATGGATTTGGTCTGAACCCTACATTGAAATATGATTTGGGCGATGGAAGTACTTTGGATATTTCCTACGAATACCTAGATCAGGAACGCTTCATTGATCGCGGTATCCCAACTGGAGCTGACAACAAGCCTGTCAAATCGTTAAAAGATATTGTTTTCGGAGATTCAACTGAGAATTTCTCTACGCATGAGGCACATATTCTTCGTGCAATCTTCGAGCATCAGGCAACTGACAACTTAAGAGGAAAGCTTTCTGCCAGTCATAGCGACCATGACAAGATGTATAAGAACTTCTATGCATCAGCATACGATGCTGCTAATAACACTGCAACGTTGGATGGATACATCGACACAACCGAACGTTCAACTTCGATTATTTCTTACGATCTAAGTGGAGAATTTGAGACTGGTGGCATTACTCATCGCATCACTGTAGGTGCTGAATATCTTGATACAGACAACGACAATGATCGTTATCATGCTAATTGGCTACCTGACTTCAATGCTGATTCTGACACTGAAGTGTTCACGATTGCAAGACCGCTTAATCTTTCTGGCGGAGTAGGTGTTAATAGTGATGGTAATACTACAACCAATTATTACACAGGAGCAAATCGTGATAGAGCAGATGAAACTTTTGCCGACATCAATGTACTTTCATTCTATCTGAATGATGAGATCGCATTGACTGATTCACTTGATTTAATTCTAGGAGCTCGCTTTGACAATATGGATATTGGTGTTTCTGGTACCACTACCGGATCAGATGAAGATGACACCATATCTCCTCGAGTTGGATTGATTTTTGACTTAACCGAACAAGCTTCCGTATATGCTAGCTACAGTGAAACCTTTGCTCCCAAGGCCGGAGATCAATATGCAAAAGTTGCTGCGAATGATGATAAGATTGATCCAGATACTTTTGAAAACCTTGAATTCGGTGTTCGGTATGATCTACCCATCGGATTGAGTTTTTCTGCTGCCTACTTTGAAGTAGAGGCAAACAAGCCAGAATACGATGCCGGAACTATGACCAGTTCTATGGTAAAATCAGACATTAGTGGTTTTGAGCTCCAACTTATCGGATCATTGACAGACCAATGGTTTCTCAGTGCGGGTTATACAAACTTAGATGCAAAGGCTAATGATGGTGACCCTCTACGTGAAGCACCAGAAAATATGTTTTCCATATGGAATAACTACAAGGTTTCTGACCGCCTTGCTTTAAATCTTGGAGTAATTTACCAAGATGAAACTGTAATTAAGACTGGGAGTTCAGCAATACTACCAGAGTATACTCGTGTAGATGTAGGTGCAAACTATGCACTCACGGAAAATACCATTGTTGGTCTTAATATAGAAAATCTTACAGATGAACTATATTTTCCCCATTCTCATAGTACTCACCAAGCATCCGTTGGTGCACCAATTAACGCAATGCTTAGTATTACCAGCCGTTTCTAGGACTGGAAGTACCAACAAAATTTAAGACCTAGTTTGTTTGTTTCAGGTTATCCGAAAGAGTATAAAGTAACTTGTTTTTTGTAGAAAATTTTGGGCAAAAGATTTTCTACTAAGGTCTTCGGGACTCTACCTTAATTGGACGATAAAGGTAGAGTCCCTTTTTATTAAAGGGTCTAGGTTGACACAAGAAAAACCTTTCACATAATATAAATGTAATTGCTCGGTAGCTCAGTGGCAGAGCAGGTGGCTGTTAACCACTTGGTCGCTGGTTCGAATCCAGCCCGAGCAGCCACTTNACTTGTTATTTGTGATCCAGCTCCGGCCACTTTTCCAGTTTTCGGTGCAAGGTTCGTCGACTAATACCCATAAGCTCTGCTGCCTTTGTGCGATTCCCTCCAGATTGTAAGAGAGCATTGCGAAGAAGCCTTTTTTCGTTCTCCTCAACTGATAAATGAGAAGTTCCTGTCGATGTTTCGATTAAACTTTTATGGCTNGGGTCATTTGTCGAAAAACGAACATCCAGATCATAGGGTGTGATCTCCAATCCTCGCTTAAGTACAACTAGGTTTTCACAAAAGTTNCGCAGTTCACGAACGTTTCCAGGCCAAGAATATTTTTCNAGGACCTCCAAAGCATCCCGATTGAGAACGGGAACATCAAAACCATTCTCTTCAGCAAAGTACCTTANGAAATGATGAAGCAAAAGAGATATGTCTTCACCTCTTTCACGAAGTGGTGGCAAATGNACCGTCACCACATTCATACGATAANAGAGGTCTTCTCGGAACTCTCCTTTCTCAGACATCTTTCTTAAATCGCGGTTGGTCGCACAAACCAAGCGAACATCCAAGTCAATGGTCTGAGCACTGCCTAAACGNTCGATACTTTTGGATTCAAGAAAACGGAGAAGTTTTACCTGCGTGGATGAATCAATTTCACCAATTTCATCTAAAAATAAAGTCCCCTTGTTGGCGGATTCAAATCGTCCGATTCTTTTTTCCACGGCACCNGTGAAAGCTCCCTTTTCATGGCCAAACAATTCACTTTCCAAAAGGTTAGAGGGCAATGCAGCACAATGAACTGGAACAAAAGGTCCACGTGAGCGATCACTATTCTGATGAATTGCCTGAGCAATTAGCTCTTTACCGGTACCGGTCTCGCCAGTTACCAAAACAGTGGCTTTGGATGGCCCAACCAATTGAACNTGCTCGAGCACTTTTTCCAATGCCTGGGACTTTCCAAGAATTCCATCGAAACTGTAGGCTTTGTCCAACCGCTTATGAAGATCATGATTTTCCTTTTTAAGCTTACGCTCATTCAGACCTCTCTTAATCAGCAACTCCAGTTTCTCCAAATTGACCGGTTTGGAGAGAAAATCAAAAGCCCCCCGCTTCATCGCCTCTACTGCCAAATCAACTTCTCCATAAGCAGTCATCATTATGCAGATGGAATCGGATGAATGCCTGATTGCAAAGTCAATCACGCTCATTCCTGACTCTCCTGACATTCTCAAGTCGGTCAGTACGACATCAAATTTTTCTGCCTCCAACACATTGAAGGCTTCCTCTGCACTGGAAGCGAGGAAGACTTCGAACTCATCTTCTAGAGCAAGCTCAAGGCCTTCACGGGTGTGCTCCTCATCATCAACAATCAGTAAGTTTGGTTTCATTGTTCTTTACTTATCGGATTCTGCACTTCCCAGAAGGGTACGACGAATGGATTTTCGCGGAAAATTAAGGGTTACAATAGTACCGGAGCCCTCTTTGCTGTCGATTCCAACTTCTCCTCCATGGTCCCGCATAATCCGATGCACAATCATCATGCCAATTCCGTGACCTGACTTCTTGGTTGTAAAATAAGGCTCAAAAACACGAGAGATGTCTTCTTTTCTAATGCCAATTCCCTGATCTACAATTTTTGCAAAAACATAGTGGTCATCGATACCAGTTACTATACGAATGGTTGATTTTTCTCCCACTGCATCCAATGCATTACCTATTACATTAAAGAATACCTGCTTGATCTGCTCTACATCTGCATGAATCATAGGCTCTCTCACACCAGCCTCCATACTCACAGAAATCTTTTTGGCATTCAATTCCTTCTCCCTAATCCTGACTGTCTCTTCAATAACCTTAAGAAGATTAATTTTCTTGAAATCCGGGTCACTTGGACGAATAGCCTTTAGAAAATGGGAAATGATTCCATCCAATCGCTGAACTTCCTTAATGCAGGATTTCAATGATTTTTCCATTTTCTGACCTTGGTCTTTGTTCTTCAAGTTTCTTTGTAAAAGCTGAAGGTGGATATTTATCGAATTTAAGGGATTGCCCAATTCATGGGCTACACCTGCTGCCAAATCCATAATGCTGGATACTTTTTCACTTTCGATCTTGGCGTTCAAATCATCAAGTTC
Organism: Opitutia bacterium; assembly: GCA_002692535.1. Classification (GTDB taxonomy): domain Bacteria; phylum Verrucomicrobiota; class Verrucomicrobiia; order Opitutales; family Seribacteraceae; genus Seribacter. The sequence continues at coordinate 19,730 of NZKO01000051.1, read as the reverse complement.
CTCTGTAAAATCTGTCATCACAACTGCAAGACCAGCTTTTTCTGCTTCCGAATCTTTTGAAGCTGACCGTTCAATAGGTACTGCATAAATGCGCAATTGCCTCACTTCCGGATAGGAGATTTGCATTTCCCTCATGACGACTTCCGGATAGGAGGGATCCTGCGTCCTATCCATTCCCAATGCCCGGGCAATTTCTGGAGATGCTTTTCTGATGTTGATTTTTTCGGTATGCTTATCTTTTAGTCCAATCAAGTTACGTCCCTGTTGATTGGAATAGGTTAAAAGTCCTTTCTCGTCTAAGACCAAAACCCCATCTCTAATAACATCAAAGACCGTTTCTAGCAATTTCCTCTCTCGGGCAAGCCTTTGAACAAGGATGCCCAAATTCACTTCGTCCAAATCATCAAGACGACCAAGAACACGATCAAGAGGATTGCGGTTTGATTTATTTGCTACTTCCATACAAGGTTGAGAATNTCGGCAGCTATTCTCTTTTTAGATGCCAATGGAAGAGTAAAGGCTTCATTACTTCGAGACAATAAAGTCACCTCGTTATTTTCCGATTGAAAGCCAATCCCATCATTTGAGATATCGTTCACCACAATCCAATCCAAGTTTTTATCTTTGAGTTTTTTTTGTGCATTCGTCAAATGATTTGAACTTTCAGCGGCAAAACCCACCAACGTTTGCATTGAAGACTTCAATGCTCCCAATTCATATAAAATGTCAGGGTTTGGAATCAATTTTAGAGTGGCAGGAAAGCGGTCCTTCTTAACTTTAATTTTACCCATGTATTCGGGTCGATGATCTGAAACAGCTGCCGTCATAAACATCAGATCCATTTGCGAGAACCTTTTCAATAGTGCATCTTGCATTTCCAGCGCTGTAACAACAGGTATTAAATCCACACCCTTGGGNCATGATAAAGCCACCGGACCGCTAACTAAAGTTACCTCCAATCCCATTTCTTTTGCAGCTTCTGCCAATTCATACCCCATTTTTCCGCTGGATGGATTGGATAGAAAACGCACAGAGTCTATCCACTCTCTGGTAGGTCCTGCTGATATTAAGCATTTTCTCGGCATGCTCATGAAATTATTCGCGACTTATTGGATTGGAAATCATATTGTTCANCTATGATCGAAAAGTCAGAAGCGACAGCCAACCCAAAGAAGGAAAANATGTTCCTAAACTTAGGATTTAATCTGGTGCTACCAATAATAGTTTTAAGAAAGGGGGATGAATGGTTAGGGGATCCTCTGGCTAAGGCTTTATCCACTTCACCTGAATCTGCCCTCGTAGGTTCAATTGTTTTATTATTGGCCATTACTTTTCCCATATCCTACGGAATTCTTGATTTGGTTCGACGAAGAAAATGGAATTTCTTTTCAATACTTGGAGCAATAAGTGCTTTACTGACCGGCGGTATTGGCCTTTTACCCGGGGCAAACGTGATGATGTTTGCAATTAAAGAATCAGCTGTTCCTGCAATCCTTGGCATTATAACNATCATTACTTTAAAAACTAAAAAACCCTTAGTCAGGCTATTTCTTTATAATCCAGAAATAATTAAAGTTTCTTTGGTTGATCAGAAATTGATGGAGCTGGACACAAAAGATAACTTCGACCGGCTTCTAGTGAANTGCACTTGGNTGATNGGTCTATCCTTCGCTGTCAGTGCGGTTTTGAATTTCATTTTATCACGGATGATTGTTACCACAGAACCCAGTATCAATAAAATTGCATTTAATGACGAGGTGGGACAAATGATGGGGTGGAGTCTTCCTGTAATTAGCATTCCCTGCATGCTGGTNAGCGGATATGCCTTCTGGCTACTGTTTAAGGGGATAAAAGAATTTACCGGTCTTTCCATGGAGGAAGTCATGGCTCAGTCTCCTCAAGCCAAACGGAACAGATAGATCTGCTCTATCTGTTGCCCATGTCGACATAAGAACGCAATGTCGACCCTTGATAAATTTGTCTTGGTCGATGAATGCGNTTTCCAGTTGTGGCGATTTCTTTCCAATGTGATAGCCATCCTGGTGCCCTACCCAAAGCGAATAATACGGTGAACATGTTGGTAGGGAAACCCATGGCTTGAAGAATTATACCACTGTAAAANTCAACATTTGGATAAAGCTTNCGGGTTATAAAGTATTCATCCTGCAAAGCTGATTTTTCNAGATTTCTTGCAATGTCAAGTATTGGACTTTCAACTCCAAGTGCTTCCAATGCTTCATCGCAGGCACTTTTTAGAATCTTTGCTCGCGGATCATAATTTCGATACACACGGTGCCCAAAGCCCATCAATCTAGATTTCCCCTCCTTTGCAGATTGGATAAACTTACTTCCATCNTCACCAGCNGAATGAATTTCATTCAGCATCTTGATGACAGCCATATTTGCCCCGCCATGTAGAGGTCCCCACAAGGCTGATACAGCACCAGACAGAGATGCAAAAGCATTAGCTCCGCCAGAGGCAATCATACGGCAAGTCGAGGTAGAACAGTTTTGCTCATGATCTGCATGCAANAGAAATATTAAATCCAACGCTTTACTGACNGCCGGGTCAATCTGCTCTGCATTTTCATTTCCAAACATCATGTGGAGGAAATTTTCGCAGTATGAAAAGTTATCTTTGGTTTCAGGGACATCTTCTCCCTTCGAAGANCGAAAAGTTTTGGCAGCNATNGAAGGAATCGCTGCTATGATGAGAGANGCCGTTTCCTCAAAAGATTCAAGGTCCGCTGGACGAGAATTGGTGCATAATTCAGGATTGCTTCCCCCTAAGGCCTGAAGTGATGAACTTAANACGCCCATTGGGTGAGTAGAATCCGAGAACGAATCAATCACATGATTGACAGACGAAGGTAAGGCACCATGGGAAAGAACTTTCTTATTAAAATGCTCTATCGCAGTTGATTCAGGAAGTTCTCCATTAAACAAGAGCAGGCAGGATTCCAAAAAATTCGATTTTTCCGCAAGTTCNGCGATGTCATATCCGCGATATCTTAATATACCCTTGTCTCCATCAATGAAAGTAATCTCGCTCTCACAAGAACCAGTATTTCCATACCCATCGTCAAAAGTGATGTACTTGCTCTGCTTTCGGAGAACGCTGATGTCCAAAGCATGTTCGTCTTCGGTCCCTACAAGGACATTTAGGGGGAAATCTTTATCGCCGATAGTTAGGGTTGCTTTTTTGGACATTAGGTGGGGTAGATTGGGGATTAAAAGTCCTTTCTGCCAATCTTAAAGCATTTTTTCAAGAAAGTTCCTGTATAATTTTAATCCTTTTGCCTGACTCTTCTCGGGATGAAATTGTGTGGCAATGCTATTTCCAAANCTTACTCCACTTATAAAATCGTAACCATAAGAAGTAGATAAGGTTGAGAAATCATCACCCACATCACTCACATGATAACTATGTACGAAATAAAATTGATCCCCTTTATCAATTCCCATCATAAGGTCATTTTCTAAATCATCATTCCAATACACCGAATTCCATCCCATATGAGGGATCTTATACTTGGAGGAAAGGGTAAATTTTTTCACTCTTCCCTTGAGTATACCTAGACCCTCTCTATCTCCTTCCTCTGACGCAGAAAACAATACCTGTAATCCTAGACAAATACCAAAATATGGTCTTTCGGCATTTATCCAATCTTTAATCAACCTATCCAAGCCAGTTTCAGTAAGGCTTCCAATACACTGATCAAAAGTTCCCTGACCGGGAAAAACCAAGGCTTCGATATCAGTAGNTTCGTGAGGGCTTTTTATTACGGAAACATTGGCACCGGAGAATTCAAATGCTTTTATCACGCTCCTTAAGTTGCCAGTTCCGTAATCGATTACGCCAACTTTTNTCATTTTGAAACGAANGGTCTTTGGATTATTTTGATAAGGTTCCTTTTGTGGATGGAACTTGACCAGCAAGTCTTGGTTCAGATGTTGTCGCCATATCCAATGCCTTGGCAAATGCTTTGAAGATGGCTTCAGCGACATGATGAGGTTCGTCTCCATATTCCAAACGAATGTGCAGATTACAAGCGACTTCATTGGCAAATGCCTGAAAGAATTCCTTAAACAGGTTGATGTTAAAATCTCGCACCTGTGAGCTTGGGCAGTCCACTTTGTAAATGAGGTATCCTCGATTGCTTATATCCAAGGCGACAGTGGCCAATGTCTCATCCATTGGCAGCACAAAAAATCCATATCTTCGTATTCCTGCCTTATCTGATAAGGCATGATTGACCGCTTGACCCATCGAAATTCCCATATCTTCAACTAAATGATGATAATCCACTTCCAGGTCACCCTTCGCTTCGATCTGCAAATCGAAAAAGCCATGCTTTGCACAAAGCTGCAGCATATGATCTAGAAAGGCTATACCTGTTGAAATATCAGCTTTACCGCTACCATCAATATTCATCTTAAATGNAATTTTAGTTTCCTTGGTATCTCTAAATATCTCAGCTTTTCTCATCGTTCCAATTCTTTATGGTTTGAAATAGAGTATTCATTTGTTCCTCGGTNCCAATACTGATTCTAATCTTTGATTGGGTCAAACGGTGATTCGNAAAATATCTAACAAATATGTTGTGTTGCTCAAGATAATGAAANAGGGATTTGGCAATCTCCTCCCCAATTTGCCCACNTCTGGAAACCGGTTCTGTGAAGATAAAATTCGCCTCGCTTTTTAGCGTACGCCAGCCAAGCGAGGTAAAAAACGAATAAGCTTTTTCCCTTTCATCGAGAATTTTTCCAAGACAANTCCTAAAATATTCCTCATCAGTTAGAGCTGCATGTGCTGCTGCTTGCGACATTCGATCCAAGTTGTACACCTCCCTTACGCTATCAAGAATCTCAATGATACCAGATGAAGACACCGCATATCCAACTCTTGAACCGGCCAATGAATATGACTTGGAAAAGGTTCTGGTAATGATCAGATTCTCCGCATTTGAAAGCAGACGAACGGCNGAGTCCGTAGCAAAATCTGCATATGCCTCGTCCACAACAAGAATTGAATTTATCCGGGAAGCAACTTCGGCAATTTCCTTTTGATCGAATGAAACTCCACTTGGTGCATGCGGGTTTGTCAAAAAAAACAAATTGGCATCATTGTTTACAATCCTGTCAATTGGCAGATCAAATTGATCATCATAAAACTCTATGAGACTCAGATTAGACCTTTGTAGGGAAGTGAGAGTCGGATAAAGAGAATAGCTTGGATTAAGCATACCAACCGAACGGTTCGAATCGGAGAATGCACGTACACATAAATTCAATAAATCATCAGATCCATTGCCAATGATAACCTGGTTCTCATGCAAACCATGTTTTTCGGCAATCAATCTGCGGAGTTTCAGAGAAAATGGTTCGGGGTACAATTGCAGTCGTTTAGTTTCTTGAATAACAGATTCTGCAACTAAAGGGCTGGGCGGGTATGGGTTCTCATTTGTGTTGAGCTTAATTAAACCCTGTTCGCTTTTGGGCTGAAAACCTGGCATATAGCTTTTACGAGAGAGGATTTCGGGAGGAACGAACCTCTTTAGACTTTCTTTCATCAGCCTAATCCTGATTCAGTCGGATAGAAATCGAATTGCCGTGTCCATCCAATTTTTCCATTTCAGAAAATAGGAGTGCGGATGCAGAAGCCTTTTTAAGACTATTCTTATCATATTTAATGATACTGGTTCTGCGGAAAAAATCTTCTATTCGTAATCCGGATGAAAACCTCGATGAACGCCCGGTAGGTAAAACATGGCTTGGACCAGCAACAAAATCTCCGAGTGCAGTTGCAGAGAAGTGACCCAGAAGAAGTGCGCCAGCAGTATTAATGTTTGACTGCAAATAGTCCAAGCTTTCGTCATTTACCTGTAATTCCAGATGTTCGGGAGCAACAAAATTGGCGACNGAAATCGCCTCTTCCAAATCCTTAACATGAATTGGCAAAAANCCTTCATTGAAGATTTTGATGATTGAATCTCTATGAGTAAGAACTGCTGATTGGTTTTTTATTTCGGAAATAANTTGCTCAAATTGTCCAGAATCTGAAAAAATTAAATAAATTTTTTCTTTTCCAGATCCATGCTCTGCTTGTGCAATCAATGCTGCAGCGATAAAAGATGGGTTGGCAGAATCATCTGCAATAACCATCACTTCACTGGGACCAGGAAGTAAATCAATGCCTGCACATCCGAATACTTGTCTTTTGGCTTCGTTAACGTAAGCGTTGCCAGGTCCAAAAATCTTGTCGACGGAACGGATGGTTTCCGTACCAAAGCCAAGTGCACCAACAGCTTGTGCTCCACCAACCTTATAGACTTCTTTTATTCCAAGTATGCCTAGTGCGGCTAGTAACTCGGATGAAACGGAACCATCAGAGTTAGGCGGCGTGGTAACGACAATTTCCTTGACGCCTGCGACTTTTGCCAAGGTGGCAGTCATTATAACTGTTGAAACCAAAGGAACGTTACCTCCCGGAACATAAATGCCAACCCGACCTATTGGATAATAGTTTTCTCCTATCAAGGCACCATGAGAATTCTTGCTTTCCCAATTTTTGGGCAAATTTTGTTTGTGAAATAGAGTTACATTTTCAATCGATTCATTGATTGCCGATCGCTGAGCTGGTGTAAGGGCTGAACTTGCCTTATCTAATTCATCATCAGAAACAAGNAGCTGAGAATTGCTTAAGTTCGCTTTGTCGTAAAGTAATGTCCTCTCAAGTACTCCCCGATCTCCATTATCTCTGACGTCTTGAAGGATTTCAGCAACTGAGTTAGTTATTTTAACATCAACATTTGCAGATGAAGCAAACTTTTCTATCTCCTCAAATAGGTTTGGGGAGAAACTTTTGTAATGTGGCTCTAGTTGCGCGTCCACAAGCTACTCCCATTCTATGGTACCTGGGGGCTTGGAGCTTATGTCATAAACAACCCGATTGGCTCCTTTCACCTCGTTGATTATGCGATTGGAAACTTTTCTCAAGAATGAATCAGGCAGTTTGGCCCAATCAGCTGTCATCGCGTCTGAACTTGTAACCGCTCGCAAACAAATTACATTTTCGTAAGTTCGTTCATCACCCATTACTCCAACACTTCTGACTGGCAAAAACACACAAAAGGCCTGCCATAATCTGTGGTATAATTTCTGTTTAAACAATTCATCAATGAAAATGTGGTCCGCTTCGCGTAGAACCCGAAGCTTAGCTTGCGATAAATCGCCAACGACCCTAACACCTAGTCCAGGTCCAGGGAACGGGTGCCTCATAAGGACGGACTCTGGAAGTCCCAGTTTACGCCCTAGATTACGAACTTCATCTTTAAATAACTCTCTCANAGGTTCGAGAAGTTTAAGCTTCATTCTTTTAGGTAATCCCCCCACATTGTGGTGGCTTTTAATCAATGCTGCCGGATTACCTCCGACTGGAACACTCTCAATAACATCAGGATACAAAGTACCTTGAGCTAAAAATTCAACATTTCCCAACTTTGAAACCTCATCGTCAAAAACTTCGATAAAAGTTTTCCCAATGATTTTTCTTTTCCTCTCCGGGTCCTTGATTCCTTTAAGCTTTTTTAAAAACAAGACACCTGCTTTTGCTACTTTTAGCTTACCTGGAATATGATTTGCAAAAAGGTTTTTTACTTGCTCTCTTTCATTTAAACGCAGGAGGCCGTTGTCAACAAATATACAAGTCAGTTGGTTGCCAATGGCTTTGTGAATCAGTGCAGCTGCCACAGATGAGTCGACACCACCGCTCAAACCAAGAATAACACGATCCTCACCCACAGTTTTTCTAATTTCACTAATGGAAGCATTAAGAAAATCCCCCATATCCCAATCNCCCTTGCAACCGCAAACACGCTGAAGAAAATTTAATATGATTTCATCTCCCTTTTCCGAATGATCAACTTCAGGATGAAACTGTAAACCGTAAAATTTTCTTATCGGATCTTCAATTGCGGCATAGGATGAATTTTCAGTTTGGGCTAGCACCCTAAAGCCTTTCGGTAATTTTGAAAGAGCATCTCCATGAGAATTCCAAACAGCAAGCTTTGCAGGCAGTCCGCGAAAAAGTGTTCCCTTTCTTTCAATTCTTAGATTTCCCCGGCCATACTCTCGATGATCACTGGACTCCACTTTTCCACCAAGCATTTTTCCCATCAACTGAAGGCCATAACAAATTCCAAGGATAGGGGTTTTCAATTTGAAAATTTCAGGTGCAGGTTTTGGTGAATCTTTGGCCANGACACTAGCGGGTCCACCAGAGAGAACGATGCCAACTGGCTTATGCCGACGTATTTCAGAAAGCTTTGTGTCATAGGGAAGGACACAGGAATAAACATTAGCCTCCCTTATCCTTCTGGCAATTACTTGGGTGTATTGGGATCCGAAATCAAGGACTACGATGGTTTGAGGCATAATGGATAAAATCTAATTACTTTAAATTAAGTTTAAAAACTCAAACCAATATCCAAAATTCCATCAGGAAAAACGATATTATTCGGGCAGAAAGTTCCTGCCGGTTATGCTTTTGATTGGAAAGCTACTTCGATTCTTTTGAATCTTCTTCAGAATCTGTACTGGGTTCTTCATGGGGAACCTGCTCTTCATCTGAGACTTCAGCAACAGCATCTTCTTCTGATGAATCAGTTTCAGTGGTTTCCCTCTCTTCTTCTGATTCTTCACCGGTGTCACTAGACTCAGCATCCTCGGGAATGGTAGTTTCACTCTCGCTCGATTCTGATTCATCAGTTTTCGAAGACTCTGCTTCTTTGGCTTCAGGTTCTGATGATGCTGGTTCGGTTTCGGTAGTTTCTTTCTTACTTGAAGATTTTTTCGCTTTCTTTTTCTTTTTCTTGGATGCCGGTTCCTCCACAAATTCAATTAGAGCCATTTCGGAGGCATCTCCAAGGCGTGGTAAAGCCAGTTTGTAAATACGGGTATAACCGCCTTCACGTTTTGAAAATTGCTCAACTAATTCATCAAACAACTTTTTCGTGGCGGACTTACTGCGTAATCTGGCTATCGCTAATCTGCGATAATGAATTTTCTTTGCAGAATCTTGAGCAAGATGAGCCTTCTTTGCGAGGGTGATAATCTTTTCAATGGTAGGGCGGAGTGCTCTTGCTCGTGCAAGGGTTGTTTTAATCCTGCCATTTTCGATAAGAGAACAACACAAATTAGCCAACATCGATGTACGATGGGCTGTTTTTACTCCGAGTTGGTGATTATGTTTACGATGTCTCATCTTGGTCGTTTAGGAAAATTTAGTTTGTTGCTGTCTCAAGCAAACGGCTTTCGAATTTCATTCCCAATGACAAACCTAATTGCTCCAGTTTTGCTTTGATTTCATTAAGAGATTTTTTACCAAAATTCCTATATTTAAGCATTTCGGGCTCACTCTTAGTTGCCAACTCTCCAACAGTTGTGATATTTGCGTTGTTCAAACAATTAGCCGCACGAACGGAAAGCTCAATCTCGTTGACACTCATGCTCAGAAGGTTACGCAAGCGATTCTGCTCTTCGCTAACTTCCTTGGAGTGACTTTCGAATTCAATTTGCTCTTCACTAATTTGATCAAAAACATCAAGATGATGTCTGAGAATTGCTGCTGATTGCTTAAGTGCATCGTCAGGTGTAATCCTTCCATCCGTAGTTACTTCAAGTAAAAGCTTGTCGTAATCGGTCATTTGACCAACACGTGTATTTTGAACTTCGTACTTAACCAGCTTCACTGGGCTGTACAAAGCATCAACATTAATCATACCAATGGGCTGATCATCCGTTTTACTATCTTCACCAAGACAAAAGCCTCTTCCAACCGTAACCATCATTTCTCCTGTGATTTGCAATTTACGGTCAGTGGTTAAAATAATCTGTTCCGGATTGATGATCTCGATTCCTTCTGCAGGTGAGATATCTCCTGCAGTCAATTCGCCTTCTTTCTCAACATCAATGGTAAGTGTAACCGGATCCGCTTTGTGACTAATGACCAAAATCTTTTTGAGATTGAGAACAATATCAGTGACATCCTCCACTACTCCATCAATACTTTGAAATTCATGCTGCACTCCATCGAGTTTTAGGGATGAAATTGCCGCTCCTTCTATGGAACTCAGTAAAACGCGGCGAAATGCATTACCAATAGTGTGCCCATATCCTGACTCAAAAGGATCTGCGATAAACTTTGCATAAGAATCTGTAGATGTTTCCTCTTCCTTTACAAGACGGTTGGGTAATTCGAACTTTCCTAATCTAGTTGCCATGATGATATATTATTTGGATTGTAAATGTTTATCGGCTGTAAAATTCAACAACGAGCTGTATGTTAATGCTTTGCTCGAGTTCATCACTTTGCGGAAACCTCGAAACAGTTCCTTGCAATGAATCTGCATTAACATCAACCCAAGGAGGTGCAGGGTGATATTGGGTTCCCTCTAAGTTACGAGTTGCCAATTGACGAGAGGATGTTTTTTCGCGAACTCCAATCTCATCCCCGACTGAAACCGCGTAACTTGGTATGTCTACCTTTTTTCCGTTAACAAGGATGTGTCCGTGATTAACGTACTGGCGTGAAGCTTTGCGGGTTTTGGCGAATCCGAGTCGGTATACAACATTGTCAAGTCTTGTCTCCAAAAGTGTCAGAAAGTTTTCACCTGTAACACCCTGTTTTCTTTTTGCCTTCTCAAAGAGATTTCTGAATTGCTTTTCAGTTAAGCAATACAGCATCCGCAGTTTCTGTTTCTCAAGCAATCCCTCACCATAATCACTAACCTTGCGACGAAATGTTGGACCGTGTTGACCGGGCGGATATGTTCTTCTTTCGAAAGCCTTGTTGGCAGGAAAGATCGCCATACCAAAACGGCGATTTATTCGAGTTGTTGGACCTGTGTATCTAGACATAATAAAAATATTGCCGAATTGTTTAATTAGACTCTTCTACGTTTGGGCGGACGGCATCCGTTATGCGGAACCGGAGTCACATCTATGATTGTAGAAACTGTAAAACCAAGGCTCTGCAATGCACGTATGGCTGAGTCTCTTCCCATTCCGGGACCCTTTACCTTAACCACAACTTCTTTCATGCCATGAGACATTGCAACTTTTCCTGCATCCTGGGTCACAACTTGTGCTGCATAGGCAGTAGATTTTCTTGATCCACGGAAGTTGCATTTACCCGAACTCGACCATGATATGACATTACCCTTCATATCGGAAAAAGAAACCTTGGTATTATTGAAAGTTGCGACAATGAAGCAAATGCCGGTTGATATGTTTTTGCTACCTTTAGCCTTTCGAACTTTAACCTGTTCGATATTCGCACCTAGAAGATCCGCTGCTGTTTCTTCCTTTTTCTCGGGAGTTTTTTCAACAACACTTTCAGTGTCGGTATCCTCATGATCTTTGTTCTCTACGGCAGTGGTTTCCGAAGAGACTTCGGATTCTTTAACTTTTTCTTCCTCTTCCTTGGAATTATCTTCACTCATAATTTAAATTAGCTTTTTCTAACGACACCTACAGTTTTCCTGCCACCTTTGCGGGTACGTGCATTGGTAATGGTTCTTTGTCCTCTTACAGGTAATCCGCGTTGATGTCTTAATCCCCGGTAGCACCGTATACTCTGTAATCTTTTGAGATTATTCGTGATGGCTCTCCTGAGGTCACCCTCTACCATAATCTTATTATCGATAATGTAATTGCTGATCAGGCTCAATTCCTGTTCAGTCAGATCTTGTGTCCTGCGATTCGGATCTATTTCAACAGCGTCTAAAATTTCCTTCGCCCGAGTGGGTCCGACTCCGTAGATGTAACGGAGGGAGTATTCCACTTTTTTGCGATTTGGTATGTCTACACCTAATAACCTTGCCATAATATGTTTCTCCTAGTTTAAAACGAATTTCATAATCCCAAGACTAACGAAGCCTAAGGTAAATAATGCTCCAGCAATAAGAAGCAAAGGCCTCCACTGAGCTTCAAAATCTTTTAGTTCCAATGATTCAATTCCTTGACCCGTATTAGTTGATCGTCCCTTAATGCGGCCCTTTCTCAGGAACCCATCGTAATGCCTTTGCAGCAAAAATGTTTCCACTTGACGCATTGTGTCAAGGACTACACCAACAATAATAAGCATTCCAGTACCACCGAAAAAGGTGGCAACATTGTAGGAAACATTGGCTGTTTTGAAAATAAAATCAGGAAACACTGCAATAATGGTAAGAAAAATAGCACCAGCCAATGTGAGTCGTGTCATTACAAAATCCAAAAACTTAGCAGTATGCTCTCCCGGCCTAACCCCAGGAACATATCCTCCATTCTTTTTAAGATCATCAGCGATTTGAACAGGTTTGAACATTATGGATACCCAGAAATAACTGAAGACAAGAATTAAACCGCCATAAACTAGGTAATAGAACCAACCACGACTTGCAAAAACATTAGCCAGATCAATTGCCCAGTCTTGTTCAAAGGCGGCACCGAATGTTCTAAGTAGTTGAGCAGGAAACATTAGTATCGCACTTGCAAAAATAACCGGCATAACCCCTGCATAATTGACTTTCAAGGGTAAGAATGAGCTTTGACCACCGAAAACTTTTCTCCCCACCATTCGCTTGGCATATTGTACGGGAATTTTTCGTTGTGCTTGTGTAACAGCTATAATGCCAGCCACAACAATTAAAAACAAACCAACCATCAGAACACCCTTAAGAATAACCAAATTATCTTCATCAGGAGCCATAAAGATTAGAGCATATGCGTCAGAAAGGGCTTTCGGTAGATCGGCCAGAATACCCACAGTAATCAATAGAGAGATACCGTTCCCAATTCCTCTTTGTGTAATTTGCTCACCTAACCACATTAATATCAACGAACCCGTAGTTAAAAATATAATTGTATTTAACAAGAAAAGGGTAGGGGAAGTTGCAATGACAATTGGACCCAAAGGGCTACCATCCAGACCGATTTCAGCAGGATTGAATCCCTGAATTAGGCTACCCGGACTATCTCGTAGGGCAACGGCGAGTAATCCTCCCTGAACAAGACATATGAAAATTGTGAGGTATCGAGTATATTGTGAAATTTTTTGCCTTCCCGGCTCTCCCTCTTGTTGCAACCTAGCCAATGTTGGAAATACGGCTCCCATCAACTGCATTATGATGGATGCACTGATATACGGCATTATGCCAAGTGCAAAAAGTGCTCCGTTTAGCAACGCGCCTCCAGTAAACATATTGTAGAAACCAAGAATATCATTTCCTTCAGATTCGTCACGATCTGCTTCCCTCAGCTCAAAGAACTCCTTAATAGGGGCGGGATCGACACCAGGAAGTGGAATATTTGCTCCTACTCTCGCGATAAATAAAAGAGCCAAGGTGAAGAAAATCTTCTGCCTGAGCTCAGGTATTTTCAGCGAATTTGTGAAAGCAGATAACATGTTATGAAAACGGAAAAAGGATTATTAAGACTGGATTTCTCCTCCCGCTGCTTCAATCTTTGCTTTTGCAGAATTGGAAATGAAGTCTACATTTACCTTTAAGGCTTTCTTGATTTCGCCGTCACCCAGAAGCTTGACTCTCTTGGCGTTAGGGCGGATTAGTCCGGCATTCTTTAAGGAGTCTGCATCAACAACATCGCCACTAATTTTCTCTAGGTCCGAAATATTAACAACGGAGCAAGGTTTTCTGAATCTCGCTTGGCTAAATCCTCTCTGAGGCAATTTTCGGAATAAAGGCATTTGACCACCCTCAAAGCCAGGGCGCAAAGAATAACCAGATCGTGCTCCAGCTCCTTTATGACCTCGGCAACATGTCTTTCCGTGACCATTTCCTTCACCTCTACCGAGTCGTTTCTTTTCGCGATTTGATCCTTTAGGTAAGCTAGATTCTTTCATAAGAGTCCTTTTGAAAAGCTTTATTGAGATGCAGTTTCCAAACTTGCGCTTGGCTGAGTTTTCTCTTCCGTGAAAGTTGGACCGAAAACTGTTTCCCCACGAATTTCAGAGATTTGTTTGGCCGTGCGTAACTGCAAAAGTCCATCGAGAGTAGCCGAAACAACAGACAACTGGTTGTTTGACCCTAATGATTTAGATAATACATTTTTTACACCAGCGGCTTCAAGCACTGCTCGAACACCACCACCTGCTATAATTCCTGTACCCTGTCTCGCCGGTCTAAGCATCACTTTGCCTCCGTCGTGCGAACCCAGAACTGGGTGTGGAAGGGTGTCTCCAGAAATGGAAACTTTTTGCATGGCTTTCTTAGCCTGATCCGTGCCCTTACGAATAGCATCAGGAACCATCTGAGCCTTACCGTATCCAAAACCTACATTGCCTTCCTGGTCACCGACAACGACAAGTGCGGCAAAACTGAATCTCCTTCCGCCCTTAACCACCTTGGCACAACGATTTATGTGAACAACTTTTTCAAAAAGCTCTGGCTCATTGTCTTCCGGTAATTGAGTGCCTGATTTCTGTGCGGGTTTTTTCATAATTAAAATTTGATATTTTTTGATCGAAGAGAGTCGGCAAAAACTTTTACGCAACCATGGTATTTGCGACCAGCCCGGTCGAAAACAATTGTATCAATTCCGCCTTTGGAAAGTGCATCGCCAAAAACTTCGCCCAATTTGGCCGAACCCTCAGTGTTGGGAAGAATAGCCTTAAACTCTGAATGGTTAGTGGAAACTGCAGCTAATGTATGACCTTGATCGTCATCTATACATTGAGCATGGATATTTTTATTGGTGAAACAAACTGTCACCCTAGGCCTTTCCGAAGTACCTTTTACTTTTTTTCGGATTCTCCACCTGCGCTTTTGAGCAAGATCTCTTTTTTTGGTCAAATTCATTTTCAATAATTTTTAAGCTGACTTCTTACCTTCTTTTCTGCGGACAAATTCACCGAGGATGCGAACACCTTTGCCTTTGTATGGCTCAACGGGGTAATAGCTTTTGATTTCGGCCGCAAGTTGTCCTACCTTTTGTTTGTCAGGACCTTCTACGTGTATTTTCACATTGTCTGAAACAGTTACAATCACACCTTCTGGTATAGGGTGTTCGATGGGATGAGAATATCCCAACTCTAAATCTATCATGCTGCCTTTAACTGTTGCCCGAAAACCAACTCCTTCAATAAGAAGATCTTTGGAAAAATTCTCTGTCACACCCTGCACCATATTGGCAATAAGCGAACGGGTTGTACCATAGATGGCTTTAGCATCCCTACTCTGCTCCGACTGAGAGACAGACACACTTTTTTCTTCTATATTAACTTTCACCAAAGGTGAAATCTTCTGCAAAAGCTCTCCTTTTGGTCCTTTTACAGATACAATGTCATTTTCCAGGGAGACATTGACACCTGAGGGTATCTCAACGGGTAATTTTCCTATTCTACTCATTTTAAAATCTACCAAACGCTGCAAATCAACTCTCCACCAAGTTTATTTTTGCGAGCTGACTTATCGTCCATAATTCCTTGCGGGGTGCTGAGAATCGAAATTCCCAATCCTCCAAGTGTTCGAGGTATTTCACGGTAACCGCAATAAGACCTTCTTCCTGGCTTGCTGATTCGTGAAAGACCGCGAATAGCGTGTTCTCCGTTAACATACTTGAGATGAATTTCAAGGTGCTTAATCCCTGATTCAGTTTTGGTTTCCGAAACTTTTTCAACGAAACCTCTATTGCGTAAAATAGTAGCGATTCCAGCCCTGAGGTTTGAGTGCGGGTATTGACAAGTCGTCTTGCCGGCACTTCCAGCATTTCGGATTACCGTTATAAAATCACCTATTGTGTCATGAACTGCCATAGTATCAAAAATTTGAGGTTTCTACCAAGAGGATTTGATAATTCCTGGCATCTTGCCCTGTAAGGCAAGTTCCCTGAAAGTTATTCTGGAAAGTCCAAACTTGCGGATAGTTGCTCGGGGACGACCAGTTAATGAGCATCTCCTAACTAACCTTACGGCAGATGAGTTTTTGGGAAGCTTATCTAACTTTGCCTGAGCAGAGTAGAAATCTTCTTCACTTGTATTGGGGTCGGCAAGAGTCTTCTTCAGCTCTGCTCTTTTAGATGCAAAGCGTGCTACAAGGCGTTCCCTTTTCTTATTTCTGTAAATTACTGATTTTTTAGCCATAACAAATATTAATTAAGCAGCAGCAGCCTGTTCATTGGACGAGGAGGAATGCTTGCGGAAAGGAACTCCGAGCAATTTCAAAAGTTCAACGCTCTCCTCATCACTATTGGCTGAGGTTACTATGGAAATGTCCATTCCTGTGTTAACTCTCTGTCTCTCGACATTGATCTCGGGAAATATACTGTGATCAACTATCCCTAGAGTGTAGTTTCCATTTCCATCCAACTTGGAAGGCACACCTCTGAAATCACGAATGTTGGGAAGAGCAATTGCAATCAATCGCAAGAGAAATTCCCACATATTATTTCCGCGGAGAGTAACTTTAACGCCAACAGGCATACCCTGCCTTAACTTAAAATTTGATACACTCATTTTGGCTTTGACAACTACCGGTGATTGCCCAGCCAAGGATGCAATATCTTTTCTCAGTTCCTGCACTCCATTCTTGTCCATTTCAGCCCCAAAGGAGCTGTTAATTACGACTTTTTCAATTTTCGGAACCTGATGAATGTTTTTGTAGCCTAGTGACTTGCGTAAAGCAGGTATCGCCTCATTAAGGTAAATGTTCTTTAATACTGGTATATTCATCGTTTTAATAAGGCTTTATACTTTTTTAACATTGGAGTAGTGAATCGGGGCTTCTCTCTCAACAATGGCACCCTGTGGGTTGTCCTGCGTTTTTCGCTCGTGCTTCTTGGACATGTTAATGCCCTCTACCAAGACTCTATTTTTTTCGCGCAGCACTTGTAGAATTTTACCTTTACTCCCTTTGTCATCACCTGCAATAACAAGGACTTCGTCTCCTTTTCTTAATTTAGTAGCCATCTTATAAAACCTCAGGTGCTAGTGAAATGATCTTCATGTACTTTTGACGGAGCTCACGGGCTACGGGCCCAAAAATTCGAGTACCCTTGGGCGTTCCATCATTATTCACAATGACTACCGCATTCTCATCAAAGCGCAGATAACTACCATCTACTCTACGCAGGGGTGATTTAGTCCGTACGACAACAGCTCTGACAACGGTTCCCTTTTTGACGGAAGCTTCGGTCGAACTTTCCTTTACATGACAGACAATTATGTCCCCAACCGAAGCAGTTTTCTTATTTTGGCCGATACGTCTGATCATACGGACTTTTTTGGCTCCCGTATTGTCAGCAACTTCTAGTCTGCTAAGTAATTGAATCATGGTATGTTACAAAGTTGGTGCCTTTTCCAAGACTTCAGTGATTCTCCATCTTTTTAATTTACTCAAAGGCCTGGTAGCCATAATCCTAACCTTGTCGCCAACATTGGAATCATTTTTTTCATCATGGACATGAACTGTTGTTTTTCGTCTGATTTCCTTTTTGTAAAGAGGATGGNGTGTTTTNTATTCGTATACAACCTTGACTGACTTNTNCCCAGTTTTAGATCTGACAACACCGATNAGTTCTTTTCGATTGTTCCTGTTGGTTTCCTGAGTCATAAAAGTTATGAGTTNGTTGGNGTNGNTTGANTATGCTGTTTGACCATNGTCAAAATTCTGGCACGGTCACGACGGATTTGTTTAATTACATGAGGTCGTTCAACTTGTCCGGTTTGCTTACGAATTTGTAATTTCAGAAGGTCTTCGCCAAGTTCACGCAATTTTTTGTTTAGTTCAGGCAACGATAATTCTTTGATTTCTGACATCTTCATGACAAAGTTAATAAGATGTTTGACGAGTAACTAGGCGACAGCGGAACGGAAGCTTGGAATCGGCCAAACCAAGAGCTTCTCTTGCCAAGGTCAAGGAACATCCCGCAATTTCAAAAAGCACATGTCCTGGTTTAATCACAGCGACCCAATGATCAACGGGTCCTTTACCCTTACCCTGCCTGGTTTCAGCAGGCTTTTTGGTTACTGGCTTATGAGGGAAGACCCTGATCCAAACTTTACCTTTCCTCTTAAGGTGACGGTTGATGGCTACACGAGCNGCCTCAATTTGATTNGATGTCATTCTCCCTCTTGATAANGATTGGATGCCAAATTCACCNAAAGAGACTGAGTTTCCACGCGAAGCAACTCCACGAACTCGTCCTTTGTGGACTTTTCTATATTTTGTTCTAGATGGTAATAATTTAGGCATAGCTAAANTTGATTAAAAAAGTTTGTCTTCCTCTTTGAGGCAAATCCAGCANTTGATNCCGATAATGCCGTAAACGGTNTTCGCTTCAACCAAACCATAATCGATATTTTCACGAAGNGTATGNAANGGCACGCGTCCNTCCCTCAATTGTTCGGTTCTNGCNATGTCTGCNCCNGCAAGCCTNCCNGCACACTGNATGCGAATACCTTCNGCACCCATNGACATGGTTGTTTGAACAGCCTTTTTCATNGCACGCCTGAAGGCAATTCTTCTCTCCAGTTGAAGTGCTACATTTTCGGCAACCAAAGAGGCAACAAGGTCAGGTTTTTTTATTTCCTGAATCTCCAAGCGAATATCCTTGCCNNCAGTTTTATTNAGAGANTCCTTAAGCGAATCCAACTCTTGTCCCTTGCGACCAATAACGATTCCAGGACGGGCAGTCCAAATCGTCACGCGGGTACGNGTAGATGCTCTCTCAATAACGATTCTGGGCACAGAGGCATAACGNAACTTTTTCTCCAAAAAACCTCGGATCAAATTATCTTCTTCCATGAATTTGGAATAGTCGTGCTTGTTNGCGTACCAACGTGCACTCCAGTTACGCCTGACTCCAAGCCTAAAACCGATTGGATTTACTTTCTGTCCCATAATTATTCCTCGTCGCTAAGGGTTATTCGTAAATGGCTCATACGTTTCTTGTATGGATGAGCTGAACCACGAGCACATGGCCTAAANCGCTTAAGAGCAGGACCTTCATCCACAATGGCTTCGGTGATGTAGAGGTCATCNGCATTGAGATTNTTGTTGTTTTCAGCATTTGCCATAGCAGACTGTAATGTCTTTCGGAGCAGCCTTGCNGCTTTTCGAGGTATGTANTTAAGAAGAGACGAAGCCTCTCCAGCTTTTCGCCCAGGCAAAAGACGAGAAACCTCTCTTGCTTTTTTGGGGGAAATTCTCGCGTATTTTGAATAAGCTTTTACTTGCATCTTATCTATTTCTGCGTGTGTGGGTTATGAGATTTAAAGGATCGAGTAGCTGAGAATTCGCCTAATTTATGACCCACCATATTTTCTGTCACATAAACAGGGAGAAANCCTTTNCCATTGTGAACCGTGAAATTTAATCCAACAAAGTCAGGAGTTATNGTAGATTTTCTTGACCATGTTTTTATTGGCTTACGATCTCCGTTGTCCTGAGCTTTCATTACCTTTTTCATAAGGCTAGGCTCAACATAAAAACCTTTTTTTATCGATCTTGTCATAACAAAATTTACTTAATTCGACGCCCGTTTCTTCTTACGAGTATCTGAGAATTAGATGGTTTGGATTTCTTGCGTGTTGGAAAGCCTTTGGAAAGCTGACCCCAAGGAGAAGATGGATGTCCTCCTCCTGATGTTTTTCCCTCACCACCACCCATGGGATGATCAACTGGATTCATTGCTACGCCACGAACTCGTGGACGCTTACCAAGCCATCT
>NZKO01000050.1 GCA_002692535.1 Opitutia bacterium | reverse complement strand
ACTTGGGCACCTGTTGTTTCGGTGTCAGAGCCCTGTTTGGATGATTGAATGTCGATAAAACCTGACATTTCTACTCCGCTACCTGTGGGCCCTATTTCAATTGCATTTGCATTTAATACAGCAAGTAAACTTGCTATGGATAGTAATTTAGTTTTCATATATATGTTTGTTAATTTTGTTTGTTGCTTTTCGAAAGCAGGGTTATTTGTGCTAGAAACATGCCAACCTAAAATATGACTAATTTTGTATAAAAATTTTTTGTCTTTGGTCCTATTTCAAGAAAAGTTTAATATGAAATAATTATTTTCATCATAATCATTTATTTTTTTCATTTTATGGGTTTTTTATCTCTCTTGATCTTTTTTTTACAGAAAAGTAGCTTATGAGTTGGAATGAATGTTTTCTTTAAAATTGGATTACCTTGGGCAGCCACCCTTGGAGTCGTTTTTTTCATAGGTTTGGAACTTGGATCCAAAAAAAATGATCCGAATTACTTGGACTCTGAGAAAATTTTGGTTGGAGATGATAATGCTGATAAACCAATTAATCCCTTTCCAACCTCCAGGAATCCCGAGTCGACCCCTGTGAAGTCAGTAATTAAAGGGGATCGATCTCCAATTAAAGTGCCCAATGAAATTTATTCCCCACCCTTGCCTCCCAATCTCAGACGCATCATGGAGGATGGGAGCATTTTGGAAAGGATGGGAGCATACATGGATGCCTTGCGGGGAATGGACATAAATAGTGTGGGTGAAGTGGTCAATGCCTTCGAAGCCTTACCAACTGGATATGGGAGGCATTTGGAGATGAAACTCCTTATGAGAAGTTGGGCAAATCTGGATCCAATAAGTGCCTTTA
This sequence comes from Opitutia bacterium, assembly GCA_002692535.1. Lineage (GTDB taxonomy): Bacteria > Verrucomicrobiota > Verrucomicrobiia > Opitutales > Seribacteraceae > Seribacter. The sequence goes on along the minus strand of NZKO01000050.1, from coordinate 20,134 downwards.
ATTATGCTGAAAAATCATTGGATGCGAAAAGTGAGCGGAGATTTGCAATTTCAGAAGTTCTCGCAGGATGGGCTGCAAGGGATTCGAATGGAGCCATATCTTGGGTCAAGCAATATCAAGCACGGAATCCAGAATCGAAAGAAAGTGCAAATTTGATGGTCGGAGTAGTTAAAGGATTAGCTGAAACCGACCTTACTTCTGCGGATCAATTCTTCCGTACTCTCCCGGAAGGGAATGCTAAATGGCAGGCTTCCACTTTTTTGGCACAAGAATATGCAAACTTAAGTACTGAAGAAGCCATCCAGTGGGCGGAAAATTTTCCGGACAAAGATGAAAGAATGAAGGCGATGATACTTGGTCAACTAGGATCAAAAATTGCACAAAAGGATTTGCAAGGGGCAGCACGATGGGCAGAGAGAATGCCTTCAAACAAAGCTTCTGAACAAGTCATGAGCAATCTGCTTGCAAGATGGACTTCTCAAAACCCTCAGCAGGCAGCCGATTGGGTCGGTCAGATTCAAGATTCTGAAAAAAGGGTGAAGGCGATGAAATTATTAACCAATAAATGGTCATTAAGAGACCCAGTGGCCACAGCAAGTTGGCTCAATAACTTTCCACCATCCACTGAGCTTGATCCTGTGGTTAGTGAATTCGTAAATAGAATATCTTCGAGAGACCCTGAAGGAGCGGTAGGCTGGGCGGAATCGATTTTAGGCGAAACTGAAAAAGAAAGAGCTTTGTCTAGAGCCTTGAAAGCATGGGATCTTAAAGACCCGGCTAAGGCAAATGAATGGCGAATCGCAAACAGCAGGCAATTAAAGAAATGACAGCAGTGTAATTTCAGAAAAGGGAGGCTATTTGCCTATCGTTTCGATAATTGCAACAATGGGAAGGAATAGAGCAATAACAATAAAACCCACTACAACCGCTAGGAAAACGATCATCACGGGTTCAATCAGAGAAGTAACTCCTGCCACTGCATTGTCAACATCCTCATCATAATTATCGGCAATTCGTGTCAACATGTCAGGTAACTCACCGGTTTCCTCTCCAATTTCAACCATACTTGTGACCATTGAAGGAAAAACTGTTTCTCTTTCCATCTGCACGGCCATCGCCTCACCATCACGAACTGAATCGTGAACTTTGCTCATTGCATTGACGAAAAATGTATTGCTCAGCGTATCACGGGTAATTTGAAGAGCCTGCAAAATCGGTACACCACTACTCAACAGAGTACCAAAAGTTCGGGTTATTCTTGAGATGTTTGATTTACCTGCAACATCTTTCACCGCCGGAACATTTAAAGCCAACCAATCAAATGTTTTCGAACCGGGTTTTGTTTTCTTGAAAAGAAACAGACCAAGAACAGTTCCAAACATTCCTCCCAAAACCAAAATCGGGCTTGAAGAGAAGAGATCACTAATACCTATGACTATCTGAGTGGGACCGGGTAAAGGGGCACCCCTTAACATTTGTTCGAAAATCGTTTGAAATTGGGGAACAACCACCATCATCAGTAAGGTAACTATGGCAATGGCAACAAACATGATTACACTGGGATAAATCATGGCAGATTTGACTTTCTTTATTGTACGGATCGATTTCTCCTGAAATTGAGCAAGCCGATCCAATACAAGATCAAGCACTCCGCCAGCTTCACCTGCCTTGACCATATTAACGTACAGGTTGTCGAAAGTTTTGGGATACATTGCTAATCCGTCAGACAAATTTCCACCTGAAGAAACTTTCTCGGAAATTGAGCTGAGCATCTCCTTGAATTTTGGTTTCTTTTCCTGTTGCTTGATCATTACCTCCAAACTTCTGAGCAAGGGCAGTCCCGCTTGTACAAGGGTGGACATTTGTCTGGTGAAAACTGATATGTCCTCTCTGGAAGGTCCTCCACCCAGTTCAATGGAAAGTAATCCCTTTTTCTTTTTTGCCTTCGCCTTTGAGCCCTGACTAGAAGCTTCTACAGAGGATGGCTCTGGCTCCGGGTCAAGGGCAGTGACTTGGGTAACGTTTAATCCATACTGAGCAAGTTGGGCGTAAGCTTGCTGCTCATTTGCCGCTTCAAAAGTGCCCTGAGTTTGCGCTCCTGTCTGATCGGTTGCAGTATATTGAAAATTAGGCATAAGTTGAGATTGGTTAATTCTAAGTATATTTCAAGACTTCCTCGATTGTACTTTCTCCATCAAAGATAGATCGCAAACCATCTTCACGTAAAGTCCGCATCCCTTGTTCGATTGCTTTTTGTCTTAATATCAGCGTAGCAGCTCCTGAGTTAATCATTTCCCTGAACGAGTCAGTTACTTTTATCATTTCAAAAAGTCCGGTTCTGCCACGGTATCCAGAATTACTGCATTCTTCACAACCAGATCCAAAGAAAAAGTTTCTGTCACCGATGTCTTTTTTGGTGATGCCAAGCTGATCCAACATTTCTTTTTTTGGATCAAATTCATTTACACAACCCGAACAAATTTTGCGGACCAAACGCTGTGCCAAAACAAACTCGAGCGAAGCGGAGAGCAAGAATGGCTCCAAACCCATATCAACCAGTCGAGTAACCGCACCAGGTGCATCATTCGTATGCAAAGTGCTCAGAACCACATGCCCAGTTAGTGAAGCCTGAACGGCAATTCTTGCAGTTTCAATGTCACGAATTTCGCCTACCATAATCTTGTCGGGATCTTGACGCAAAAATGCACGCAGGGCCCGAGCGAAATCGAGTCCAACCTGATGATTCACCGGCACCTGCATTATTCCTTCTATTTCATATTCAACAGGATCTTCAGCAGTCAACAACTTGGTATCCATTTCATTAACCTCTTTTAGGGCACTGTAAAGCGTTGTGGTCTTACCAGAACCGGTTGGACCAGTAACGATAAAGATTCCGTTTGGTCTCCTCACGGCACCACGGATTCCACTCTTTATATCTTCAGGAAGACCTAGACTTTCAAGACTGAGATTCACTGCTGATTTGTCCAAAACCCGAAGCACCACACTTTCTCCAAATTGAGTAGGTAGAGTAGATACGCGCAAATCCACAGCACGACCTTCAATCGTCATTTTTATACGACCATCCTGGGGAATTCTATGCTCGGCAATGTTCAAATCGGCGATGACTTTAATTCTGGATATGACAGGCAAGGAAAGGCTTTTGGGCGGCGGGGTCATTTCATACAAGGCACCGTCGACTCTGTAGCGAATCCTAAATTCCTCTTCAAAAGGTTCAAAATGGATATCAGAAGCCTTAGCTCGAATGGCTTGCTGAAGAACTAAATTAACAAATCGAATAATTGGCGTTTCGTTTGCAGCATCAGTCAGATCTCCCTCCTTCTCTCCATCCAACCCCTCAAACTGATCAAACCCTTGCCCTCCCAAGAGGTCATCCAAAGTACTTTCATTTTTAGGATAATACTCTTGGACCAATCTGTTTACTTCTTCGGGATCACAAACAATCAGGTGGATTTCCTGATTTAGGGCAAAGGTCAAATCATCAATAATCGATGAGTTAAAGGGATCGGCAGCGAGTAAGTGTATTCCGCCAGGAGAAAGATAGAGGGGGAAAACCACATACTGATGAGCAGTATCAGCAGATATTGCCTGCAAAGCTTCGGTATCAACTTGATCCACTTTTCCGATTTGTAATTCATATCCCAAAAATTGTGAAACAAGATTGAAAATGTCATCCCGACTAACCAATCCAGCATTAATTATCGATTCGGTGTATGACCTTTTGCCTTCCTTGACCTCCCCATCAAACAATTCGTCAAGGCCATGTTGAGATATTCCCTCAACTTGGTTGAAAATATCACGAATGGTAGAGTTGTAATCCAAATAAAGCATAACCAAAATCTTACTCTTCCTCCGTAGTCACCATTAATACCTCATCAAGAGTCGTAACTCCAGCAAGAACCTTACGGAATCCGTCATTTCTCATTGAGCGCATCCCCATTTCCCGAGCCTTTTTCCTTAATTCCACTATACTTACATTGTGGTAAATCATTTCTTCAAGCTCTGGGTTGACCACAAAAATCTCGAAAACGCCTTTTCTTCCACGATAGCCCTTGTCTCCACAGTTTTTACATCCAGCTCCGTTCATGAAATTGGCATTGGCAGCCTGTTCTTCATTGATGCCCAAAACTGCCAATTCACTTGAATTTGGCGAATAGGGTTGCTTGCAGTTTTGACATATCGAACGGACAAGTCTTTGAGCGAGAGCAGCACGAAGAGATGCTGAAACCAAAAATGGTTTCACTCCCATATCTACCAATCGGGATACTGCACTTGGCGCGTCATTTGTGTGCAATGTGCTAAAAACCATGTGTCCGGTGAGCGAGGCGTTAATCGCAATCTCAGCCGTTTCCAAATCACGAATCTCTCCAACCATCACAATATTGGGTGCCTGTCTGAGCATCGCCCGAAGTGCAGCCGAAAAAGTCATACCAACATCGGTTCGTACCTGAACCTGATTAATACCTGCGACTTCGTATTCTACCGGATCCTCAACAGTGATGATCTTGCGGTCTGGCTTGTTGATGGCATTCAGTGCTGAATATAGTGTAGTTGACTTTCCCGATCCGGTTGGTCCAGTTACCAAGAAAATTCCATCGGGCATTGAAATAACATCTTCGAAAACCTCCTGATCATCCGAAAAGAAACCGAGCTGCGGTAATCCGAGACTCAAACTTTCCTTATCCAGAATACGCATTACGATACTCTCACCATGAACCGTTGGTAAAGTCGAAACACGAAGATCAATCACTTTATCCCCAACCTTTACGTTTATTCTTCCATCTAGTGGTACTCTTTTTTCGGCCAGTGAAACATTAGCCATCAATTTTGTTCTAGAAAGGATTGAAGGTTGTAATCGTTTGGGGGGATCAGGCTGTTCCTGCAGTTTACCATCAATTCGAAAGCGAACCCTAAATTTCTTTTCAAGAGGTTCCATGTGAATATCGGAAGCCCTTCGCTCCAATGCATCTTTAATTACGGAATGGACATACTTGATGATGGGGGCATCCTCTTCACTAACATCTTCCGGTCTTACTCCATCGCCAATTTCGATTTCGCCCTCCATCCCTTCAAAGAAATCATTAAGTTTGGTCTCTTCGGCGTTACCATATGCGTCGTCAATTGCCTTCAAGATATCCCCCCTGTAGGATAGCTTGGGATTTATGCTCTTCCCCAGCAGAGTAGATAGAGTGTCAATGGCATCAGGATCCAATGGATTTGCAAATGTGATTTCGGCCTCAACCTCATTTTGGCCAAGGGGCATTACCTCATACTGTTTGGCCCATTCGGGTTTCAAGATCGAAATTATATCTTCGCTTACCTCGACCTGAGACAGATCAACCGACTCCATATTTAACTCAGCGGAAAGGAAACCCAACACTTCTTCCTTTGGCATGCCTGTCTTTTCCAAGAGAATGTTCATGAAGGCGAGATCCTTGTCATGGGCCTCTCCATCTGGAATGGCATTCACTTCTTCGTTGATCTGCCCGATCAACTCGTCATTCGCCAAGCCCTGCTGCTTAAAGGCGTCTAATATAAATTCATCAGTTTCGTTCATTGGGCAGAATTAATACCTTAGAACAAAGTACGTCTTCGACAAGACTATCTTCCCAATCCCATAAGGAACTCAGGATTGTTTTTTGTCTTTTTTACTCGCTGAATGAACATTTCCATCGCCTCGGCTGGCGGCACTCCCTTGAGGGATCTTCGAAGAGCATAAATTTTGTTTAGCTCGTCAGGATGATACAACAATTCTTCCTTTCGTGTTCCACTTTTTTCAAAGTCCAGAGCAGGGAAAATTCTCTTATTTGAAAGCTCTCGATCAAGATGAAGTTCCATGTTACCAGTTCCCTTGAATTCTTCAAAAATAACCTCGTCCATCTTACTGCCCGTTTCCACCAAAGCGGTTCCCAAAATCGTAAGACTTCCCCCACCCTCGATGTTTCTTGCAGAACCGAAAAATCTCTTGGGCCTCTGTAGTGCCGTTGCCTCAACTCCACCACTTAAAATCTTACCGCTGTTGGGCATTGTTGTATTGTAAGCCCTTGCCAATCGGGTAATCGAATCAAGAAGAATGACAACATCCTGTTCGTGTTCGACCATTCTCCTGGCTTTCTCAATAACAATTTCAGCTGCATGAACATGACTCTCTGCACTCTCATCAAAAGTCGACGCAATAACCTCTGCATCAGGAACTTGCCTTCGGAAATCGGTAACTTCCTCAGGTCTTTCATCAACAAGCAAAACGATCAAATGAGCCTTTGGGTTATTCACGCGAAGAGCACGGGCAATTCCCTGTTGCAAGACTGTCTTACCGGTCCGCGGTGGCGCCACGATCAATCCCCTTTGACCAAAACCGACAGGAGAAACCAAATCTACAACGCGCATTGCAACATTATCCCATTCTGCTTTTTCATCCGTCTCAAGATAAATTCTTTCCAGTGGATAATAAGGAATAAGCTCAGTAAACGGAGTAACCCGCGAAGCATCTTCAGGATTCCCACCCATCACTTGATCAACCTGTACAAATACTGGACAGGTGGAGCCGTCAAGTTTTGCGCGAATGTAGCCACGAACCTTCTGACCTACCTTTAGTCCGTACTTTTTGACAAGTGGTTCGGGTAGAAACGGGCATTGGGATTTAAGCCTGTAGTCTTCTCTTTGTTGAAGAAGAAAAGCATGACCATCTTCCATGACTTGGATAATTCCTGAAACGATCACAGGAATCTTAGTTTCCAAGCATTTTTCCAACAAAGAATCAAAAATTTCTTCCCTTAGGGGTGCCTGACCCAAATTTAAATCGTATTCGGTAACTTTTTCCTTCAGTTCTTGCAGGGAAAGCACAAGGAGCTCATCTAATTCAATCGGCTTTTGATCAGAACTATTAAAATCCTCGGCAAGAGCGGAAATCCCCTCCTCCGTCTTTAGAGATTCATTTTCCAAAAGCTCACCAAGCTCAAGAGGTTTTGCTTCCGTTTCTTCATATGGCAGACGCTTGGGCTTCTTGAATTTTTGCCTTTGTTTGTTTCTCTGCTTCTTCTTCTCCTGCCAAGTTTGCTTTTTCTGGTGATTTGGGTGAGGTCCACGATGAGGTTTGCTATTCGAATGATTTCTTGGCGTTTCCTGTACCTCACTTTCATCTTTTACGGAACCCTCGGTATTGCCGGAAGGTGAGTCATCAGTTCTCTCCAAAGGCTGCTCACCTGCATTTGATTGATCATTCCCATCCAAATAAGGATTTTCATCATCCTTTGCGGGTTCTGATCCGTCTGTGCTGAAAAATAGCTGTCCGCTTGCTTCTTCGCTGCTCACACTCGCTTCACTATTCAAATCATTATTGTCAAACTTAGCAGGTTCATTCGATGAATCACTCTTAATTTCGTCAGAAACCGCCTCTGGTTCGGTATTGGTATCCTCAGTGGTTTTTTTTCTTGGGGGCATGGGATATTGGTTGAAAAATGTTTCAAGTGTATCTTGAGTGAAAAACTTCAACTTGTTTCCTTAAAAACATCACAGAAGATTCTCCTAGCAAGACTGTGTCCGCAAGTCGCACTTTTGTTAAAAGGGGCAACTGTGCCTTTATTCGAACACTAGATTGTAATTTCGTCAATCCTCTATCTTTCAATCTTTGAAATTGTTTCTTTTCCTCACATGTTACGCAGATGATAGATTCAAATAAATTTCCCAGGTCTTTTTCAAATAGGAGGGGAATTTCTACGATTACCTTGTCCTTTTCAGACAACTCAAATTTCTCTTTCCAAATAGCCCGAACTTTTGGGTGCAAAAGGTTCTCCAACCATTTTCTTTCTTGTTCATTACTGAAAATGATTTGTGAAATTCGCTTTTTGTTAATCTCTTCTTTTTCAAGAACAACTTCACCCCATCTTTGAGTCAAAACCGAGATCAAGCCCTTATCACTACTCAAAAGATTGCGTACAATTTCATCCGTTGAAATCGTTTCCCAACCGAGTTGACCAAAAATTTTCAACGCTTCAGATTTGCCGCATGCTATCCCCCCCGTTAATCCGACCAAGGTTTTTTTGATGTTACCAGACATTGCTTAATAGGAAATCTAAACATAGCCTGGAAGCAAGACGCTAAATAGCGGATAACTGACTATCTACTTGCCACTAAAAATGGATGTGATAAGTTCATCTCTTTGGCTGGTAGGGTATCCAAGTGGCTAAAGGATGCGGACTGTAAATCCGCCCGCTTCGGCGTTCGTCGGTTCGAATCCGACCCCTACCACCACTGTGATCAAAATTATAAATCTGTTCATTTTTGTAATAGCAAAATAAGGAACCAATTGAACAATAGTCACCCATTTGATCAGATTCACTATCTAGTTCGCAGATTTCTCTTGCCCTATCGTTTTACCAAATCTTGAAAAGGAAATGTGAATCGCACTCGGAAATATGCAGTAATAATAGTTGGAGGAATAATTCTCTTTTTGTATCAAACTTGCACCGGTAAACTTCCTCCCATTGGTTCATGATACTCTCTCGTTTAACTGCTCGTACTCTTACTGGCGGTGTTCTGGGGATGGTATTGGCTTTTCGTTTTGCTCAAATCTTTAGCCAGGAATTTGCCAAGGTCTTTAACCAAGAATTATTTCCCTTGTACTCAACTTTATCCTTCTGGCGCTATCTCACGGGATATTTCCCCAATTTTTTTTCAAGTGGATTGGAGAACATATCATGGGGTATTTTCTTTTTTTCCAGTTGGTTGATGTTATGGCGTTTTGATTCTTTCTTCGCCAATGCGAAAAAAATTCAAGACGAAGAAGTTCACGAAACTTATGATAATGCTGATCAATCGAATGTTGGTCAAACGGAGGAAACCGTTTGTAAACAAAAGGAGGAATCGAAAAATCAATCGGAGAAAGACAATTCTGAGCATGAAGAGGAAAATGAATCGAATGATTCACTTTCTCATGAAGAATTTAGTGAAAGGGACGAGCATTTCTTTGAGATTTTAGGCATATCCAAAGAAGCCCCGAGAGATTTCAATGGCATAAAGTCAGTTTACCGCAGAAGAATTGCCCAATATCACCCCGACAAAGTCTCAGCAATGGGCCCAGAGATCAAGGAGGTTGCAGAACAAAAGGCTAAGGAGATTAACGAGGCATACGAATATTTTCGAAAAAAACTTTCTTAGATTCTTACATTCAGGAGCAATATTCTGATAGAATTCTCACTTGAAGAGATCCGAACAATTCTTAGAATAAATAGTTTTTTCATCAAAATGAGCCAAGCCCAAAAACATGAATTTCAAGCCGAGACCAAACAGGTTCTCGATATCGTAGTTAATTCCCTTTATAAAGATAAGGAAATCTTTGTCAGGGAATTGATTTCAAACGCCTCCGACGCCTTGGAAAAGCTTCGTCGCACGCAACTTACCGAAAAGGAAATCCTTGATGATAACCTTGAGCTTGAGATAAACCTAACAACCGACGACTCTGCCAACCAACTAATAATACAAGACTTTGGCATTGGGATGTCTGAAGAAGAACTGATTAGAAATCTTGGTACCATAGCTCATTCGGGCTCCAAGGAATTTCTCGAAGCTCTCAAGGAAGATGGCGAGAAAAACGACGCCTTAATCGGGAAGTTCGGCGTAGGGTTTTACAGTGTATTTATGGTTGCTGATACTGTTCAAGTTTATACACGTTCCTGGCAGAAAAAGGGAAAAGGTTACTGTTGGGAAAGCGACGGTGGAGGAACTTATCAGATTGATGAAATCGATGGTCAGAGGCGTGGAACCAAAATTGTAATCAAATTAAAAGATGATTTTTCCGATTATGCGAAAGAAGAACGTATTAAGGATATCGTTAAGAAATACTCCGCATTTGTTCAGTTCCCGGTATCAGTTAACGGTGAAAAAGTTAATACAGTCGATGCAATCTGGCTTCGATCCAAAAGTGAAGTCAAGGATGAGGAGTACGAAGAATTTTACAAATTTCAGGCCAATGACTACGAAGCTCCCCTCATGCGAATGCATTTCAGTGCCGATGCTCCGCTTGAAATCAACTCACTTCTTTTCGTTCCCAAAAGAAATATGGAAAAGATGGGTATGTTTCGAAACGAAAATAAAGTTGCCCTGCATTGTCGTAAAGTATTGATCGATGCCGAACCCAAAAACCTTTTCCCCGAATGGCTAAGATTTCTAAGAGGGGTTGTTGATAGTTCCGATCTGCCACTTAACGTTTCGCGTGAAACGATGCAGGACAGTGAATTGCTTCGAAAATTGAACCAAGTACTGACCAAGCGTTTTCTCCGTTTTCTCAATGAACAAGCCAACAAAAATGAGGAAACATACCTTGAATTCTGGAATGAATTCGGAGCTTTGATCAAGGAAGGCGTTGCAACTGACTTCACTTATAAGGATGACCTTGCAAAATTACTTCTTTTCGAATCCACTGCTCTTGAATCCGGAAAACTAACAGGTCTGGATGCCTATGTGGACCGAATGGCCAGCGAGCAAAAAGAAATCCTATTTTTATTTGGAAAAAGCAGGAAATCAATCGAAGCGGGCCCCTACTTGGAGGCTCTGCGTGCTCGTAGTTTGGAAGTATTGCTACTTACCGAACCCGTCGACGAATATGTAATGCAGTCTGTTCGTGAATTTAAAGACTTCAAGGTTATCTCCGCGGACTCCGAGGATCTCAAGCTTGAAAAATTGGATGAACAACCCGAAGGCGAGGCGTTGGATAATAAATCCTTCAAAAAGCTTTGCAAATGGCTGAAGGAGAAACTTAAGGATCGTCTTTCGGATGTCGAGGAAGGCGAAAGACTAATTGATAGCCCGGTTTGCATAGTTGGATCTGATGCTATGGGTGGAGCATCTGCCCGTAGAATAATGAAAATGATGCAGGGTCCTGATGATGAATTGCCCGCACAAACCGTAAAGCTGCAAATAAATCCTAGACATGGAATTATTCGAGGGCTCTCTGCCATGATAGAAAAAGACGAAGATACCGCCCTTCTCGTTTCAAACCAGTTGATTGACAATGCATTGGCCTCTGCAAATCTTCTTGACGACCCCCGTGAAATGATTGCAAGAAGTTACCAAGCACTTGAAAAAATTACTTCCTAAACTTTCGTGGTTTGGTAAAAAGTGCAACGAATCCTAAAAATTGAGGTTGCACATATGTAGTCTTAAAAGATAAACAAAAATGATGAATGTAAAATCCTACTTCAAACTTGTATCATTCGTATTACCCTTGGCGTTTTTACTCACATTTATTGGATGTACAAAGAAAACGAACAACCCATTTTCAGATCGTGATGCTGAGGTTAAGGATAATATCGAAAAATTGATGGGATTATCTGTTGGAATGACCAAGCAACAGGTCTTTTCTCTTTCCGGAGTTTCCAATTATGTTGAGGGATATGACTGGGGCAGTGTTTGGTTTTACAAGATTCGCAAGGGAGGATCGAAAGAAGGACCACTTGCCAATCAGGATATAGAGAACTTATATATGCCTGTCGTTTTCGACAATACTGACCGTGTAATGGGTTACGGAAGAAAATTCTACGATCAAACACTGACAGATCTTGGTACTGGTCAGTTCTGAATCACAACATAATTTTGCTAATTGAAGGATTGACGGAAAGTCATATTTTCGTCATTTTGTTTAGTTTACCTAAAATTTGATGAAAACTACACTAGCAAAGGCAGAAACCACCACGCACGATTGGAAAATCGTTGATGCAACTGATCAAACTCTTGGTCGCTTGGCTGTTAAAATTGCCAACGCTCTCCGTGGCAGGAACAAACCCACATACACTCCTCACGTTGATACCGGAGATTATGTTGTTGTCCTAAACGCCGAAAAAGTGAAATTGACCGGAGCCAAAGAGGAACAGAAGAAATACATGTTTTACTCAGGCTACATGGGTAACGAAAAGTATCGCAGTGTGGCTGATTTTAGAGAAAAACGACCTGAATTTATAATTACCAACGCAGTTAAGGGAATGCTTCCCAAAAATAAACTTTCAAGTGCCATGCTTAAGAAGTTGAAGGTTTATCGTGGTGAAGACCATCCCCATGAAGCCCAAAAACCAGCCCCTTTATTCCCCAATTAATTAGATCATGAGTGCCAAAACTGCCACCACAGAATACATAGCTACTGGTCGTCGTAAGACTAGTACTGCACGTGTCCGGATAAAGGAAGGAACTGGAACCTTCACAATCAACAACCGCCCTCATACCGATTACTGCAAGACCGAGCAGCAAAGAAAAATGGTAATCTCTCCCCTGACCACGGCTGAAAAATCGGGAACAATTGATGTCGATGTCAATGTTATAGGAGGAGGAGGAAGCGGTCAGGCAGGTGCCATCCGTCACGGCTTGTCTCGTGCATTGGAAAAAATGGACAGCGAGTTACGATCTCCTCTGAAGAAAGCAGGTCATCTACGAAGAGATCCCCGAAAAAAAGAAAGAAAGAAAACCGGACAGCCAGGGGCTAGAAAGAGGTTCCAATTCTCCAAACGATAAGAACCCAAATTTCAGTTTAAATTCGAACCCCTCGGTCTTACCAGCGAGGGGTTTGTTGTTTTTAGAAATCGTACCTATTTTAAATTTATTTCACCGACATGAAAGCATGCGTAATCGGAGCTTCAGGATACACCGGACGAGAATTGGTCAGACTTTTGATTGGCCATCCTAAAATTGATCTATCGGTCGTTACCTCACGTTCACTTGACGGGCAACCCGTGGAAAAAATCATTCCTCAGGTTGTCGGACTGACAGATGGACTTACTTTTTCCAATCCGTCCATTGATGAATTGTGCACTAAAGACAATTTGGAAATCTTTTTTCTCGCCCTGCCACACGGCACTGCAGCCTCTTATGCGATCGAATTATTGAAGGCGAAAAAGAAAGTCATCGATCTATCCGCTGATTTTCGACTCAACTCAGCCGAAACTTACCATGAATTCTACGGAGAGGAGCATCCGGCAAAAGAACTCTTGCTCGAAGCCCAATACGGTCTACCGGAACTTCACGAGCTTAATTGGGAAAAATCCAAACTTATTGCATCCCCCGGATGCTATCCAACAAGCATCCTTATACCACTCGCACCCACTCTTGAGTCAGGACTGGTAGAAGAGAGCGGTATTGTGGTTAATAGCATGAGTGGAATAAGTGGAGCTGGTCGTAACCTCTCTGAAAAGCTCCTTTACTGTGAAAGGAATGAAAATGCCTCAGCTTACGGTTTGCCCAAGCATCGGCATCTATCCGAAATCGAAGAGCAACTATCTCTCTTTTCCAATGGGCAAATCGTTTTGTCTTTTCATCCTCACCTCAGCCCGATGAATCGTGGAATATGCACAACCATTTCCGCACCGGTATGTGAGCAAACTGAAATTTCCGAAATTTATGAAGTTTGGCAACAACGCTATGGCAGTTGTTCATTCGTAAATATCTTACCATCAGGAACTTTCCCAGAGACTTCTCACGTTGTTGGCTCAAACCGCATAGATATCTCCGCTCACATTGACGCTCGGACCCAAAGATTTGTCTTTTGCTCTGCAGAAGACAACCTAATAAAAGGAGCTGGAGGACAAGCCATTCAATCAATGAACATTTGCGAAGGATTTGAAGAAAGTACGGGACTGCTATGAAATTCTATCATGATGGAGAGGCTTTGACTGAACCCCGTGGATTCTTTTGTTCGGGAGTACACTGCGATGTCAAAGGCAAGCGTGATGGTAAGTTGGATCTCGGGATAATTTATTCAAAAAAACCATGTTCAGTGGCTGGTGTATTTACAACCAATGACGTTCGTGCTGCTCCGGTCCGCTATTGTGAATCACTAATGAAAGACCAAAATGCGGCTTACCACGCGATAATTGCCAACAGTGGAAATGCAAATGCATGCACCGGTCTACAAGGAGAAATCGATACGAAGAAAATGGCGACCGAAGTTGCCCGTCATTTGAAATTACATTCAAAAGAAGTGCTTGTTTGTTCCACGGGAAGAATAGGAGAACCCCTTCCTATGAGCAGAATCACTGCTGGAATTTTTGATGCTGCGGATGACATCAAAAACGAATATGATGGTGCCCAAGCATTTCAGGAAGCCATTCTTACTTCAGACACTTGCACGAAATCATGCTCAGCCAAGATCGAAGCGTCCATTGGAGAAATCACGGTAGGTGGAGTAGTTAAAGGCGCCGGAATGATTGAGCCAAACATGGCAACAATGCTCGCCTTTCTTACTACGGATATAAGTGCCACCAATTCGGAATTGCAATCAATCCTAACTGATGCGGTCAACAAGTCCTTCAATCGAATTACAATTGATGGTGATATGAGTACCAATGACAGCGTGCTAATCATGGCCAATGGAAACTCTGGCATTGAACTGAGCGAGGAGTCCAAAAAATTTCAGAATGATTTCGCTGATGCCGTGGACGCAGTTTGTGCCGAACTTGCCCGAAAATGCGTTTCAGATGGGGAGAAAGTCACCAAGTTTGTAAAAATGCGGGTAATTGGAGCCAAAACTGAAAATGATGCGGAAAAAGTTGCCCGTTGCATCGCAAATTCCCTTCTTGTTAAAACCTCCTGGTACGGTTCGGACCCAAACTGGGGGAGAATCATCGATGCCGCTGGATACGCCAAAGTGGGCATGAAGTTTGATGAGGTCGACCTTGACTATAATGAAGTACCAGCCCTCCAAAAAGGTGAGCCCATCGTGGGCAACAAATCTCAATGGAAAGAAATTGTCTCCGACAAGGAATTTACCATTACCCTCAACCTCAATCAGGGAAAATCAACAGGGGAAATCTGGACCAACGACCTAAGTGAGGAGTACGTCAATTTTAACAAGAGCGAGTAAACATTCCAGATGATCGAATACGAAGACAGTCAAAGCAAAGCAACCATCCTTATGGAAGCCCTGCCTTATGTCCGCCGCTTTCGCGGTTCTGTCTTTGTTGTGAAATATGGTGGTAGCTTTATGGACTCCCCCGATACAGCCGTTCGCTCTCGGGTAGCTCAAGACTTGGTCTTTCTTCATTTTGTAGGGATCAAAGTTGTCGTTGTTCATGGAGGGGGTAAAGCCGTTACCAAAGAACTTCAAGACCGGGGCTTGGAGGCAAACTTCATCAATGGGCTGCGTGTAACCGATTTCCACACTATTGAAGTCGTCGATGAGGTGCTCAATGGTAAGGTAAATGCTGAGGTAGCAGAATTTGTAAGTTCCTACGACTGTGAGGTAAAACGATTGCCTGGAAAAGACATTCTATCATGCCAAAAGCTCGAACAGGAGCCAGATCTCGGCTTTGTCGGAGCCATTAACAAAGTTGATACGGCTCCGATTCAAGAGGCTCTCGAAAACGGTCTTATGCCGATCATTTCATCCACCGCTTCGGATGAAAGCGGTCAATGCTTTAATGTCAATGCCGATACTGTGGCTGCTGAAGTAGCCATCTCACTGGGAGCTCGTCGTCTGGTTTATCTTTCCGATGTTCCGGGTTTACTTAGTAATCCGGAAGACTCAAACTCCTTGCTCTCCAGCCTTCCCGTCGATCAGGTTGACTCTCTAAAGAACGAGGGAGTTATCGCCAAAGGTATGCTTCCCAAAGTTAACAGTGCAGTTGATGCCCTCAAATCTGGGGTCAATCGGGTACACCTTATAGATGGTCGGCTACCTCACAGCATTCTTCTTGAAATTTTTACCGACGAAGGAATCGGTACGGAAATTGTGCATGCAAACTGATTAACGATGGTCTCGCCAGAACACAACAAGTATCTCGTCTCCAATTATGCGACCCCTGCCATTGAAGTGATTCGTGGAGAGGGCACCAAAGTTTGGGACTCGAAAGACAAGGAATACTTGGATTTTACCACTGGCATTGCGGTAAGTAATCTTGGTCACAGTCACCCCCACTGGGTCAAAGCAGTTTCATCTCAAAGCAGTAAACTGGTTCACTGCTCGAATCTTTTTTCCATTCCCGGACAAGTCAATCTGGCTAAACGGTTGGTTGAAAAAATTGGAATTGGGAAAGTCCTCTTTTGCAACAGTGGAGCCGAAGCAAATGAAGGGCTAATCAAACTTGCCCGCAAGGTGGGTAACCAAATTGAGAATCAACAAAGGCACAAGATCGTGGTGGCAGAAAATGGATTCCACGGTCGGACCATGGGTGCGCTCTCCGCGACGGCTTCTCCAAAATACCGTAAAGGTTTTGAACCATTGCTCTCTTCTTTTTCTTTCGCACCGCTCAATGACATCAAAGCCTTTGATAAGGAAATCGGCGAAGACACGGTAGCTGTTCTTGTCGAATCGATTCAGGGGGAAGGTGGCATTTATGAGGCGGATGATTCATTTCTTCAGGAGCTTTCTGAAATCTGCAAAAAAAGAAAGGTTCTTCTGATGCTCGATGAAGTGCAGGCTGGCATTGGAAGAACCGGTGAATTTCTTGGTTTCCAAAAATCCGGAATCACTCCCAGTGCAGTGGCCATGGCCAAGGGATTGGGCGGAGGCTTTCCCATTGGAGCTATTTGGATCAGTGAACAATACGCTGAGGCATTTGGTCCAGGTAGCCATGGAACCACTTTTGGAGGATCTCCCCTCGCCTGCTCTGCAGCGAATGCTGTTCTCGATGTGCTTGAGCAGGAGAATCTTATCAATGCGGCTAAAGAAAAAGGGGCGTCCCTTCACAAGCAACTCTCACAATTTATTTCCAAGTATCCCGATCTCATTTCGGAAGTCCGTGGTCGTGGATTGATGCTGGCGCTTGCCTTTAAAAATGATCCCGCCCCATTGGTCAAAAAACTTCGCGAAGCCGGTCTTCTGGTTGTGNGTGCCGGAGGACATGCCATTCGTTTCCTTCCACCTCTCAATGTCAGCNATGATGAAATTGAACAGGCAATCAGCATTGTGGATACGGCTCTTTCAACTTTTCAACCAGACGAAGCAAGAAAATGAAACACTTCCTTCAGGAAAACGATTTCTCATCCAAAGAAATCAAAGAAATTTTCACGCATGCTTTTGCTTACAAGGCAAACCGTGCCCAACGCCCAACCAATGAACTCGCAGGAGAGACCTGGGGTATGCTATTTCACAAGAAGAGCACACGTACCCGGGTATCCTTCGAGGTGGGCATCCGCGAACTCGGAGGCAACCCCCTTATACTGGATCAGTCATCCACCCAGATAGGCCGCGGAGAAAGTATTGAAGATACCGTCAAAGTACTGTCCCGTTTTCTGGACGGACTGATTATACGTACTCACGGACATGATATCATTGAGCAATTTGCCTCTCTTGGTTCAATTCCAGTAGTCAATGCCCTTACCGATTTTCTTCACCCCTGCCAGATCTTTGCCGACTGCATGACCATTCTCGAGAAAACGGGTTGCTGTCAGGATCCCTATTCGCTGAATGGAAAAAAACTCACATTTTACGGAGATACCCAGTGTAACATGGCAAACTCATGGATCATGGCCGGTGCCCTTTTCGGAATGAAAATCCGCCTCGCGGGTCCCTCCGAATTTACTCCCAACNAACAGATCCTTCAATACCTTGCAACACATGACCTGCCCACCAATTTCGAGCATCTGACCGACCCCATTATTGCTGCCCGTGATTCCGACATCCTATACACGGATGTATGGGTAAGCATGGGTTGTGAAGAAGAGGCTGAGCAACGCAAGCGTATGATGTCTCCTTTCCAAGTCACGGACGCCATTCTTCAAGCCTCAAAACCCGGTGCGCTATTTATGCACTGCATGCCCACTCACCCCGGGGAAGAAGTTTCTGAATCTGTTCTCNCCTCCCCTCAAGCCATCCTTTTTGATCAGGCGGAAAATCGTCTTCACATTCAGAAGGCTATCCTTCGTCAACTCACTCAATCCTGAATTGATCATTCTTAACCTATGAAAATCATACTCGCATATTCCGGAGGGCTCGACACCTCCGTGCTTGTCCACTGGTACGCCAACTCCCAAAACGCGGAGGTCGTAACCTACTGTGCCGATGTCGGGCAGGAAGAGGAACTCGACGGGCTCCAGGAAAAAGCCCTTGCCACTGGAGCCACCGCTCATCGCACACTCGATCTGGTCGACGAATTTGCCAAGGAATTCATTTATCCAATGGTTCGTGGAAATGCGATTTATGAATCCCAGTATTTACTGGGCACCTCGATCGCACGTCCCTTGATCGCAAAAGCACAGATTGAAATCGCACGTGAGTTCGGAGCAACNGCCGTTGCCCATGGTGCTACCGGCAAGGGAAATGATCAGTGCCGTTTCGAGCTCACCTTTTCCGCNCTGGCTCCCGATCTCGAAATTCTCGCACCTTGGCGCGATGCCAATTTCCGCAATACTTTCCCGGGCCGCCAGCAAATGATTGAATATTGTAGGGNGCACGGGATCGATGTCGAAGCCAGTGCTTCCAAGCCTTACTCCATGGACCGCAACCTNTGGCACATTTCCTATGAAGCCGGAATTCTGGAAGATCCATGGTTTGATCCCACAACTCCCGACAACCGGGAAATGTACAAACTCACCGTTGATCCCGAGCTCGCACCTGATGAACCACAATACATCGAACTCGATTTCCAACAGGGCGACTGCGTGGCAATCGATGGAAAACCAGGCACCCCTTCCGAAATCGTAAAGAAACTGAATGAAATTGCAGGAAAGCATGGTATCGGACGGGTCGACCTCGTAGAAAACCGTTTTGTCGGAATGAAAAGTCGCGGAGTTTATGAAACCCCGGGTGGAACAATCCTTCTCAGTGCACATCGACAGCTGGAAACTCTAACTATGGATCGCGACCTCATGCATCTCCGAGACTCTCTAATTCCCCGCTACGCCGAACTAATTTATTACGGATTTTGGTATGCACCAGAAAGGGAAGCACTTCAGGCACTGATCGACGACAGCCAGAAAACCGTTTCCGGTATTGTCCGCTTAAAACTCTACAAAGGAAATATCACCACCGTTGGCCGNAAATCCGATCAATCCCTCTACGATATGGAAATTGCTTCTATGGACGATGATGAGAGCGATTACGCCCCCGAGGATGCTGGTGGATTTATACGTCTCCATGCCCTCCGGCTAAAGGAGCGAGCACGAAAGCAGGGATATTCCGTTTAATTTTATCAGGATGCGCCTCTTCATTATCGATAACTACGATTCCTTTACCTACAACATAGTTCAGTACTTTGGCGAGTTGGGAGCGGAACAGGAAGTGGTGCGCAATGACGCCATAGGTATTGAAGATCTCAAACTCGAAACTTTCGACGGACTGGTCATCTCACCTGGACCTTGCGATCCCGACAAGGCGGGAATCAGCCTCCAGGCAATCAAACGCTGGGCAGGAAAAATCCCCTTGCTTGGAGTCTGCCTAGGCCACCAGTCAATCGGACAGGCCTTTGGCGGAAAAATCATCGGAGCCAATAAACTGATGCATGGCAAGACATCCAGCATCAATCACGACGAAAAAGATCTTTTTAAGGATATGGCTCAGGAATTTCCTGCCACCCGATACCACTCTTTGGTCATCGAACGTGAGACGATACCTGACTGCCTGGAAATCTCGGCAACATCCGAGGATAATGAGATAATGGGAATCCGTCATCGCGAACTCCCAGTCTGGGGCGTTCAGTTCCATCCGGAGTCCCTCGCAACAGAAAATGGAATTATAATCTTGAAGAACTTCCTAGATCTCTGCTAAGACACTTTCGTGTGGTATATGGAATCCTACGAAATCAATGCGTTGTCCTAAGTGTTCGTCAGAAGAATTGAAGGTTCTGGAGACGAGGGCCGATAAGGTCGCTTCTACTCGTCGCAGGCGGGAATGCCTCGATTGCAACCATCGCTTTTCCACTATCGAAGAAGTCCTGCGGGAGGATTTAGCTGTGGTCAAGCGGGACGGACGGCGGGAAAGTTTTGATCGTACCAAGCTGGCAATGGGCCTGCGTCGTGCGATTGCAAAACGTCCCATCGATGCGGAACAGATCAACGCCTTGCTTTCGGATACCCTCCGTCGGATTGAAAATGAATTCGACAATGAGGTGCCCAGTCGTGCAATTGCGGATGCAATCATGCAACGACTGCGCAAGGTAGATGCGATCGCGTGGCTGCGATACGCCAGTTTCTACCAGGA
>NZKO01000049.1 GCA_002692535.1 Opitutia bacterium | reverse complement strand
TATCGTAACAGCATGCTCGCAAAGCAACCATATATTCGGGTGAATTGCGCGGCTATTTCTGAAACCTTAATGGAGAGCGAGTTCTTCGGGCATGAAAAAGGTGCGTTCACTGGTGCTACCGAACGGAGAGANGGTCGNTTCGAATTGGCTGATGGAGGNACTATCCTTTTGGANGAAATAAGNGAGATTGCTCCATCTTTGCAGGCAAAACTCCTCAGNGTTTTACAGGAAAAAGAGTTTGAAAGGGTAGGGGGCAATAAAACCATTGAAGTTAAGGTGCGGGTTCTAGCCACAACAAATAGAAACCTTTTGGAGGAGGTGGAGAAAGGGAACTTTCGAGAAGACCTTTATTATCGTTTGAATGTTTTTCCAATTGCAGTACCACCCTTGAAAGACCGGGGTGATGATATTTTGCTTTTGGCNANTACATTTCTTNCTCGNCATGCACGCCGGCANGGNATCGAGAAAATTTCTTTTTCNAAAAANTGTGAGAAAGCGATTGTNTCTCATCATTGGCCNGGNAATGTNAGAGAACTNGAGAATGCTGTTGAACGTTCGGTAATACTNGCTGANGCAGGTAAAAANATTGAAGCGGANCTCTTGGGAATTGCAGATGTCAGNACTCNANTTNAAGCAAAATCNAAAGTTTCNTCTAATTCGAAGAAAACAGATGAAGAATCGATGGAGNAAGTTGANCGGAANCACATNNAAAAGGTTTTGGAATCTTGTGAGGGGAACCGTACCCATGCTGCTAAAAAGCTTGGTTTAAATGTTAGAACCTTGAGAAATAAGATCAAGGAATACGATTTGGATAATTGATTTTCGCTTTTGGCAAACTTTTTAGCCATAGCTACCGCACAACAAATCGATCTTGGAAGTAAGCGAAAGGCTGTATNATTGGGTAGCAAAATGCTTGGTAAGATGTTGAATAAGAAGCACCTGCCATGCCAAAAAATGCTTTTGGAAAAGCAGTTTAATCGCCNAATAACATGTTTACCATATCAGGGTCTTCAGAAACATCTATCACCTGTGTTGGATCGAATGGTTTTCCATGTTTTATGGTAAAGGCGACGAGAATTCCTCGGTCATACTCCGCTTCTTCCCAGAGACTGCCTTTTTCGTCCCATTTGGAAATGGTTCCNTGGTATTTGCCTTTACGAAAGCGTAGCATGGCTTCTTTTCTTCCCTGATTGTCTAAAGCAGTGACGTTTCCATCATAAAGCTCCTCGGTTTCACGAATATGAACAATTCCTCCCCGTTTTGGATCNCCCGCAAATTTGAAATAAAAGTCTTCCGCTTTGCCCTCCCATTTTGCAAGTTCTAATGCAGCCATACTCTTACCAGTGGTGGAAATGCCTTCGTCTGCGAACCTTCCAAAATCTTCGAGGTCGTCCTGATAGAATTTCCTGGAATAAATGGTGCCGTCTGTCAGCCATTCATAATGGTATCCGTGGCGCATTCCCATTTTGTACTGCCTTTTGGATTTTANTTTACCATTCTCGTGATATTCGAAAAAGTCTCCATCTTTCAATCCTGCTGAATAGCTCTGTAGTAAAGAAATTGTTCCTTTGCGAGAGCGNACCTTAATGATTCCGGAGTATGTCTTGTTAGAGTCCTTTTTGGTGAATANATCTTTATCACTAACAAAGAATAACTCGTTATATTCCAACTTGTTTCCCTCCCAATACTCTTCTTCTGCAATCATGTCNTCNAGGGCAATGCCCTGCATTGCTTCAGCAGGAAGTTNTTCTTGTCCCCTTTCACATCCTGTGAATAAAGAGNATGATACGACCAAGAGAAGAACGAGTGATTTGAAATAAGAAAACTTCATTTTTGAGTCATTTCAGAAAAAGGATAGCCTAGCGCCAAGCGAAAACCTATNTCGCTAGACTGGTAGTTTTCACCATAATTCATTCTTTTTGCAGTTTGACAACAAGCATCNCAGGAATCCCAACTCCCCCCACGATTTACCTTATCCATATTTTGCCAGNNGAGCATGGGGTTAGTCATTTTACCGCTTGGACGGGGACCGTAGCCATCCAAGCACCACTCTCTNACATTACCGTAAATATCCAGAAAACCCCATTGGTTGGGCGAGAGGATACCAATAGGTTTCGTCGAGCCCTCTGAGTTGTCTGAGATCCATGCATATTTNGTTAGTTGTTTCGAACTTTCTCCAAAAAAGAAGGTAGTTTTTGANCCAGCACGGGCAGCATATTCCCATTCTGCTTCGCTAGGCAGTCGAAAAATCATATCTTTAGGGAGATCCAGCTTTTCTTTGCCTACATTGAGTTTCCCACAAAAATCCATTGCTTCCTGCCAAGTAATTCCCTCGACTGGCAAGGACGGACTTTGAAATCTACTTGGATTNACCTTCATGTGCTTATTCCACAAAGNTTGCGTCACTTCAGTCTTTCCAAGATAGAAAACTTTGTTCATTTGAACCGTTCTTAATCCTTCGTATGGTTCACTCTGTGGAGGCATGCCGGGAGCTCCCATACGAAAAGTTCCGGTATTCACTCTGATCATCTGCATACCTTCAACATCCAAACTCTTGGGTGGTTCAGAATCGGTTTGGCGTGCGGTAATTGTATNCACTGCCAAAAAAATTAGAAGTATGCGAGAAAGTGGTAAGAAACCCTGNAAAATCATATTATTAAAAAAGCCCTATTGTCGAGTTTCGGCAAATACTTTTAGATNCGGCGAATAAAAGAATACATTGCAAATCAGAGGAATTCATGAAAGAGCAAACACTAAATGATTATTCCCAAAAAAGACAGTCTTTCAGTTGAAGAATTAAAGCAAATCGAAAAGATTGCTAAGGATTTCGAATGTTCAATCCTAGAAATTCAGGGCAGAAACCGCTGTGTATATGCCATTCTCGGAGATGAGACACAGGAGGTTATGTTCAAGAGAATTGCTGGTCTGCCTTTCATCAGAAAAGTGGACCGAATTGAATCTCCTTACAAATTAATGGACCGCCGATCTGCCTTAGCGGATCATCGAGTAANGGTTGGGGAGGTTGAGGTCGGAAAAGATGCTCCCTTTATTATCGGAGGTCCCTGTACCATTGATCCTGCAAATCCAANTCTTTTTTTGGAAACCGCTCATGCCCTTAAAGAAGCAGGAGTAAACGGTCTTCGTGGCGGTGTGTGGAAACCGAGAACAAATCCATACTCTTACCAAGGGAGTAATCAATCNTTGGAGATCATTTTACNTGCTCGAGAGCAAACGGCACTACCGATTGATATTGAAGTAATGGATTCGGAACAGTTGAAATTGGCGATCGAGGCAAAGGTAGAGGTTTTACAGGTGGGTACCAGAAATGCCCTCAACTATTCATTGCTTAAGGAAATTGGTCGTTTGTCAATCGGGACAAATTGCTCGGTTNTATTGAAGAGAGGGCGCCATGTTGCATCTCCAAATGAGTTTATTGCTGCTGCTGAATACATTGTAGCTGAGGGGAATCCAAACGTAATGCTTTGTCCGCGNGGCACTACGCCGGCACTTGATGGTTACCGCAACCATCCTGACGAATCGATTTCACCGATGCTTAAAAGCAAGACTTGGGCACCTGTAGTTGTGGATCCATCACACAGCGTGGGACATTCCGACTATGTAAAGGCATGTTCATTGGCTGCAATTGCATACGGGGCGGACGGTCTTTGTATCGAAGCTCATATTGATCCTGCACGGGGCATAGGAGATGATCCGAAGCAAGCTGTGAAACCTGAAAAAATGAAGGAAATTATCGAAGGTTGCCGCTTACTTTGGAGTCAACGATATCAAGCATGAGATTGTCCAAGTCTTAGATCGGGAACCAAATANTTGGTTACNTAATCCTTNACCGCATCTTCCAACTTAAAAAGTCGAACCAGAAANCCGGCACTTTCCATTTTCTTAACTCTGGCTTCCGTGAAATACTGGTATTTTTCCTTCAGGATTTCAGGCATTTCCACGAAGCGGATATTTGGCTCCATATTGAGGGCGGAAAAAATAGCATGTGCCAAGTCCAACCAAGAGCGTGCCCTCCCGTTGCCCAGATTAAATAACCCGTTTGCTTGATTATTTTCTGCGAGCCAAAGGGTCATGCAAACCGCATCCTTTACNTACAGAAAGTCCCGCATTTGTCTTCCGCTTTCATAGTCGGGGTGGTGACTTTNAAATAATGTCATCTCTCCAGTCTCTTGGATCTGCTCATATGCTTTACTTACAACTGAGCGCATGCTCCCCTTATGCTCCTCATTGGGACCGTAGACATTAAAGTATTTCAGTCCGACAATTGAATCCAGCCATCCNGCTTTCTTTGCGTGGAGGTCGAAGTTNTGCTTGGACCATCCATAAAGATTTAGAGGCTGGTATTTTTCAATTTCATCATCCTCATCATCCATGCCCANGGAACCGTCTCCATAGGTGGATGCGGAGGATGCATAGACAAACCGGACCTGGTTTTTCAGTGCCCACTCACACAGTTCGCGGGTGTAGGATAAATTATTGTCGTTTAAATATTCCTCGTCCGATTCAGTGGTACTGGAACATGCACCCAGATGGATAACCGTTTTTATTTCCTTCAATTCTGAGCTATCTTGCCTGAATAAGTTTCTAAAATCTTGAACTCCGATCGAATCTTTAATTTCCAGAGGCAGAATGTTTCTTTCCTTGAGACTACCAGGTTTAAAATCGTCAACCGCCCAAACATTTTCCAGACCACGGTTGTTAAGCCCCCAAATGGTTGCGCTTCCAATGAGACCGGCACCTCCGGTAACTACGGAGATACCCTTGCTTAAGTCATGCATTGGATAATTCGATAGAGCGATTCCGTGCTGCAGTAGCAGCCCTTATGACAATTTCCTTTAATTGATCGGAGGAGAAACTTTCCAATGCAGCCTGAGTGGTNCCATTAGGGGAGGTGACCTGATTTCTGAGTTCTTCAGGCGAAAAAGGGGAATGTTCCATGAGTTTGGCAGANCCAACAACTGTTTGAATAGCAAGTGCCTTGGCGATTACGGGTTCTAAGCCAATCTCTTTTGCAGCATCTTCCAAGGCACTGGTGAACTCGAACACATATGCGGGTCCACTGCCACTGATCGCAGTTACGAGATCAAGGTCGCTTTCCTGTTTTAGCAAGTGAGTCTGTCCGAGTGAGGATAAAATACTGCATATAATTTCAGCATCTTTACTTTCTGGATCGATGAGAAAAAAATATCCTGTAGCCCCTTCCCCTATCTGACCCGGAGTATTTGGCATGGAACGAACAATATTCTTAGCTTTTGGAAAAGACTGATTAAGCCTGTTTAGGGTAATGCCAGCCATGATTGAAAGAATCAGGCAACCCTGTGTCTTTTCCGCTATGCTTAAGGGAAGCTCGGTAAGCTGCTGGGGCTTACATCCAAGAACNAAAGTCCGNGGTCTTTTTTCCAGCATTTCTTCAATGCTCTCAAACNTGGTAATTCCAGTATCAGAGGATAGTTTTTCCGAAGTCCCATCGTTTGCGGAGCAACATGCGATTTGGTCAGCTTGGAATGTTTCAGCTCTCAAAATGCTTTTTACAATNGCCGAGACCATTTTCCCGGCNCCAACAAATGCAATTTCAAGATTCATTTTTAACAGTGGGTAGCTCTTGGGATGAGACCGTTATGGAAGCACCTACCAAGTCATGGAGACAGCGTTTTTTACCGTTGAAAAAGCAAAAGACAAAATTGATCAGACCAGGAATAAATAAGGGAGACATTAAGCTAAGTGCACTCAATCCTTTGATAACGGCACGTCCGAATAGCCGAAGTGGAGTTANAGACTGATCCGACCTAGCGGAATCNGTTCTTAGGCGTAGGGTGGCTTTTCCCAAAGTCTGACCACGAAAAAAAAGTTCGCTTAGGAAAAAATAAGTGGTCGGTAACAGACAGGCAAAAAAGATCATTGCCATGAGCATCTCATAGGTCTCTTCCGACAGTTGAGCGTTTTCGATAAATTCAGTGGTCTGATACAGGTCGGATTGCTCATCCTGAGAAAGAAGGCTTGCATCAATGATCAATTGATTAAATTCCTTCTTCGTCTCATCCGAGTATGCATTGGGAAGAACATGGACAATTGATTGCAAAAGAACGATCAAAAGAATCATATCCATGGCAAACGCCAGAATTCTTTTCCAGATTGGAACAATTTCTGTTTCAGTGGATGAAGTTCCTGAATCTAATGAACTCGAATTCATAGATGAATTTTAGATGAAAGTGATTGTTCGAAAGCTTTGACTGTGTTTTTCATGAGCATGGCGACCGTCATGGGACCGACCCCGCCAGGAACCGGACTGATGAAAGAACTGATCGCGGAGACTTCTTCAAAATTGACGTCTCCGACAAGACGAAAGCCGGATTTTCGGGATTCATCAGGAATACGGTTAATTCCTACATCGATGACGATTGCACCGGATTTTACCATCGATTTGTCTACAAAATGAGGTTTTCCTATGGCGGCAATCAGGATATCAGCCTGNCGGGTATGATTTGCCAGATCAGGGGTGCGGGAATGGCAGTAGGTAACCGTGGCATTCCCGGGAACCCCTTTCTGCAAAAGTAACATGCCAACGGGTTTNCCTACAATGAGACTTCTGCCCAAAATTACAACATGTTTACCCGTGGTATCGATTTTTGTTTTTTTCAAAAGTTCGAGGATTCCAGCAGGAGTGCAGGAGGTAAAGGCATCTTCGTTTTCTTGGCAAATCAAACCTAGATTAGTGGCATTAAATCCATCCACATCTTTNTGTGGAGAAACATGGTTAAATACTTTTCGGTCGTCCATGTGGGAGGGCAGAGGAGCTTGTACCAAGATACCATGGACCGAAGAGTCACTGTTCAACTCAGAAATTTTCTTCAACAATTCATTTTCGGAAAGAGATTCCGGAAAAACGAGCAAGCGACTTTCGATTCCTACCTTGGCCGCGGTTTTTTCTTTTTTCCTTACATAGGAAACAGAAGCCGGGTCCTCTCCCACGCGGATAAAAACGACGCAGGGTTTGTGGTTTGCGAATCTTTCAACCTTTTCTGCCAGTTCCTCAAGTAAAGTGGAAGCAACTGCGTTACCGTCAATAACCTCCATGTCTTGTAAGATCTGCTAAACGAAATCAATCGATTCGCCGCAATAGACGGGCACGAATGACAAGNTCTTTCTTACCTTTTTCGATTGGCTCGAGTTTCCCCAAAATATTGACCACCTTGTCTTTGTAGTCCAAGGGATCTACNACTTTNAAATTCTCCGTATCAACAAANGCAAGGCGTCGCCCCTTTGTGTTTTCCAATTGAAAAGGGTAGTTCTTTTGAAACCCNAAGGTTCTGGGCTTGAGTACNAGAGTGCCTTCAAAATTACGGTGAAGATTGACAGCTGGGGGTATAGTGGGAGCCTCTATCTTCATATCGATTCCATCCGTCTTGTTTTGTTGAGTTTCAAGAGGGTCAAGTTCCTGAATACTTACTGAATTNGATGGAGTTGGCGGATTATTCTTAATCTCACCTTCAGATGCCTCCGATGTAGGTTTNTCATTCCATTTCTCTCTACCCACAACGATCGGTTCAACTTCCTCAACAATTTCTTGTAGAGTTGTCTGTTTTTCATCCGCTGGAGCAAAGGCGTCAGCGAGNTTAAGCCCAGGTTCCTTATCATCTCCAGCAGCAAAATCTATGCTTAGGAAGTAAACAAGTGTGCAAAGCAGTGCCAATTTTTTTGTCTTTANATTTCCCATATTTGCAATGTAGAAAAATTAACGGGGTAAGAGCAAATCAATTTCTTTTTGATTTAATTCGCGAAAGCTTCCGATGGGAATTTTATTAAGATGTAAACCTCCTATGGAAATCCTTCTGAGTTTTTTGATTTGATATCGGAAATGACCAAACACTCTTCGAATTTCCCTTTTTTTCCCGTGTCCCAAAATAATTTCCAAGCGGGTTTCTCCAATTGGTGACTTTCCCTTTGCCTTAATTTCGTCAATTTTGAGGAATTCACCTTCATCTTCAATTCCATTGATCATNAGAGGAATATGCTCACCAGAAAGAGGTTGTTTGATTTCAAGCTGATATTTTTTTCTTATTTGCTGGGAGGGATGGGTGAGCCGATGAGCCAGTTTGCCGTCGTTTGTTACTATGACCAAGCCCTCACTTTCAACATCCAAGCGACCNGCGCAAAATAGACGTGTCTGNAGTAATCTCTTTGGGAGAAGCTCGAAAATTAACCTATTTGCAAATTCATCATGGTTCGAACATGTGTAGCCTTTTGGTTTGTTAATTGCAACAGTCAGAGTCTCTGGGGGCTGAGTACGAACGACTTTTCCGTTTAGCTTAATTGTATCCTCCATGGGAGATACTCTTTCTCCAAGCCGGGCAATGCTTCCATTGATTGTTACCCGTCCTTCCTCTATCCAGTTTTCCCCCATCCTGCGGGAGCACAACCCAGCATCCGCCAAAAATTTTTGCAGTTTGGGGCGTTCTAAGGTTGGATTTTCTTGGTGTTGGTCGGAAGTCATAAAACTTGTGTGTTGCGTTACGTGAATGAATTTAGCATATGTCAATTGAGTAGCTTGTAAAAAAGCTTTAGGGATTAGAAAATATTAAATGAGCGAGGATTTAGAAAACAAAAAAACCGCGGTGGTGACGGGTGCTGGCAGAGGGATTGGGAAAAGCATTGCCGAATCGTTGGCTCGCGATGGAATCGAAGTATACTGCGTGAGTAAAACCGAGTCTTCCTGTGGAGCCGCAGCAGAAGAAATTCGGGCAAATGGTGGTTTGGCTCATGCCTTGCCTATCGATGTTTCTTCCGGTGAAGAAATTCGCAGTGCCTGTGAGAAACTTCTGGAAGAGAAGGAATGTATAGATATTCTTGTGAACAATGCTGGGATCACGCGTGATAATCTTCTTTTCCGCATGGAAGAAGAAGATTGGAATGCTGTCATCAATACCAACCTTACCAGCTGTTTTCACTGGATAAAGGCACTTGGGCGCCCTATGACCCGTAAAAGATGGGGGCGGATTGTGAATGTTTCCTCGGTTGTCGGTCTGACTGGAAATGCCGGCCAAGCGAACTACGCCGCCGCCAAGGCTGGCATGATCGGGCTCACCAAGAGCCTAGCCCGCGAATTCTCAGCACGTTCGGTTACTGTAAATGCGATTGCACCAGGTTTTATCGATACTGATATGACATCCGGACTTGATGATCGTGTGAAAGAAGTGGCCCTTGGTACCATCCCCCTCAAACGATTCGGTAAAGTCGAAGACATTGCCGAAATGACCTCTTTTTTATGTTCAGAAAAAGCATCCTATGTTACCGGACAAGTTTTTACGGTTGACGGAGGCATGGTCATGTGAGCATGAAGAAAATGTAAATTAACCAATATTATATACTATGTCTGATAACAACGCCGATCGCGTAAAAAAAATTATTGTTAGCCAACTTAATGTAAGTGAAGAGCAGGTCACTCCTGAAGCCAGCTTCATTGATGATTTGGGAGCCGACTCTTTGGATCAAGTTGAGTTGGTTATGGCTCTTGAAGAAGAGTTTGACACTGAAATTCCAGAAGAAGAGGCAGAGAAGCTTCAAACTGTTGGTTCTGTGATCCAATATGTNGANGCCAACNTATCTTCTTAAATTCAATTTTTAAATTCGGGGAGTGGATGGGAAAGTCACTCACTGAGTAAAATTCCAAGTTGATATGAACCAAGTNGTCGTAACGGGAATGGGAGTGCTTACCTCGGTAGGGACCGGAGTGAATAATTATTGGGATGGGTTGCTGGCTGGAAAGTGCGGGATCACTGAGGTCAACCGTTTTGATTCCTCAGATATTGCCAGTAAAGTAGCCTCTGAAATCAATGATTTCAATGCCGAGGATTACATGGATCCCAAGGAAGCGAGGAGAAATGACCGCTATGCCCAACTCGCCCTTGCCGCAACTCATCATGCCCTTAAGGATGCCGGTTTGTCGCGGGATAATTTGATTCCCGAACGAACGGGAGTAATCGTCGGTTCCGGGATAGGTGGTATGGAGACNATTGAGAAGCAAATGACGGCACTGATCGAGCGTGGCCCCCGACGCGTATCTCCGTTTATGATTCCCTCCCTCATTGCAAATATTGCTGGGGGAATCATCGCTATCGATTTGGGTGCAAACGGACCCAACTATTCACCAGTGAGTGCTTGTGCGTCGGGATCACATGCAATCGGAGAAGCCTATGAAATGATCCGTCGCGGTGTTGCCGATATGATCTTTGCGGGAGGTAGCGAGGCAGCTGTNACCCGTATTGGATTTGCTGGTTTTTCCTCGATGAAAGCAATGAGTACCAATTTTAATGATGANCCCAGCCGTGCTTCCAGACCATTTGATCGTAATCGTGATGGATTCGTCATGGGTGAGGGTGCGGGAGTTCTTGTGCTTGAAACCTTGGAAAGCGCCAAAACGAGAGGAGCCAAAATTTATGCGGAGATAATCGGCTACGCAGCCACTTGTGACGCGTATCATGTTACCACCCCTGATGTAGAGAGCAAAGCCCTCACTCAATGCATGAATCTTGCCATNGGACAGGCACAAATTGNGAAGAATTCCGTNAATTATGTGAATGCTCATGGCACNTCCACCCCTTATAATGACAAATCGGAAACCACTGCCTTGAAAAATGTTTTTGGTGACCATGCCAAAAACGGACTGATGGTAAGCTCCACAAAGTCCATGACCGGACATTTATTGGGAGCCGCTGGTGCCATTGAAGCGGCGGCAGTTTGCAAAGCGATCGAAACCAATGCCATTCCTCCTACCATAAATTACGAAGAGCCTGATCCTGATTGTGATTTGGATTATGTTCCCAATGAATCAAGGGAAGCAGATGTTCAGGTAGCGATGAGCAACAACTCTGGATTTGGCGGGCACAACGCATCTTTANTTTTTCGAAAAGTCTGATTTCTCNCGNTTTCAAATTGTTTGTGCTTGNGAGAACATAGANTTGTTTTATTCTCNANCCTGTTGCACCCGTAGCTCAATTGGATAGAGCGCCTGACTACGGATCAGGAGGTTGGGGGTTCGACTCCCTCCGGGTGTGCCACTCTTATCAGCATCGATCTCGCTCAAATAATGGATTTCAGTAATTAAAGCCCCTTTTGTTTACTTTCTTGAGTGACATCATTGACCATTTTGTCAGCACATGAAAGTTAGCTTTGGGTGATAAAGAGGATTGATGAGATAGTAATTAGCCATTTATTTTAACCAAGAAGGCACTTCTCCGTCACCTGTCTGTATACCTCCTAAAATCCAGGAGAGGTTAAATCTGGCAACTGCTGAACCTCCCTTTGGTCCACCTTCAAAATGATGATAAATCATACCTTCACTTTTTGTACCCGGACGACCTGAAGTCATCGATGAATAGGCATGACTACCAGCAAAGACAAGACGTTTGATTGGCCAAGACTTACCGCCATCAAAGCTGGCCCAGACTGTACCTTGCTTACGTCCAGCGGGACTATCACAGTTGCTGTAAATAAGAATGTCCTTTCCTGTAACTGCAAGGCGAGTCAGTCCAGCCATACATCCATAATTAGTGTTCTGGGGACCGTCTGGAAGAATTTTACAGTACTTTAAGTTCTTCCAAGTCTTACCTCCATCGCTGCTCGTCGCCGTCCATCTTCTCTTCGGGTCTGCTCCTTCCTCGGCCCAAT
>NZKO01000048.1 GCA_002692535.1 Opitutia bacterium | reverse complement strand
TTCGAACGTTACCTTTGTTGAGATTTTAGAATTTCTCTCAGAAAATTACAGAATCAGAGCAGAGTACGAAAGAGATAGTATAATCCTCAAAGAAAATTAGATTATGGATTTTATTTTGGTAATCTTCATGTTTATTGTAGGGTATACATTTGTCTTTTTCTTCCGGCAAAAAGTTCGTAGCAGGAATGAGTTACGCTTGGGCGAAGAAATATCTTCTGACCTTTCAGAAGAATTTGACCTTTCCAATCATGGTAATTCAGGTTTGGACGAACTGACAAAATGGTTAGAGGATGAGCAACTCAAAGATGAGTTGGAGAAATATAAGGAATAATCCATTTAATCTTATCGAGACGAAAATCTTATGATGAGATTGAATATCTTCTCGATAGTAATCAACAAATAGCTTTAATATCCAGTCATGAAATATTCCTC
Source organism: Opitutia bacterium (assembly GCA_002692535.1). Lineage (GTDB taxonomy): Bacteria > Verrucomicrobiota > Verrucomicrobiia > Opitutales > Seribacteraceae > Seribacter. The sequence goes on along the minus strand of NZKO01000048.1, from coordinate 27,511 downwards.
TCGTAATTGTTTATCCATTATTATCGGCTACGCTTTAATTTTTACCACTAGTTTTGGAGCTTGGAGTAATTGGCGTGGTCCCAATTACAACGGTTCATCGGACTCTACCTCGTCATTGCCCGAGACCTTTGATCAATCAAGAGGTGTTAAATGGAAAGCCAAACTACCTGGTGCTTCAGCTGCTACACCCATTATTTTTGAGGATCGAGTGTTTATAACATCTGTTTCCATCGATGATGGGAGAGGTAAAAAAGGGATAGGTAAATTGCTTGCAATGTGTTTTCATGCCTCATCCGGTAAGCTTTTATGGTCAAAAAATGCCGGGAGTGGATATCGGCCAGGTAAATTCGATGGTTACGAGTATATGCTGCATGACCGTTCAAATTATGCAAGTCCCTCACCAGTGGTTGGCAGAGGACAAGTTTTCTTTTTCTTCGGAAATGGAGACTTGCTTTCCTATGACTTTGAGGGAAATGAAAAATGGAGGAGGAATTTGCAAAAGGATTATGGAGATTTTTGTTTTCAATGGACATTTTCCGCTTCGCCCACTTTTTTCGGGGACAAACTTTTTCTACCAATTCTTCAGAGAAACGAACCAGTTCATGGGCGGGGCAAAAATAATGCGGAGTCTTTCATCCTATGCATAAATCCAAAGAATGGGGAAACGGTTTGGAGGTATTTGCGCCCTTCCGATGCACAGAAGGAATCCCTTGAATCCTTTGGCACAATAATCCCTTATCAAAATCAGCTTCTAGTCGCGGGCGGTGATGTAATTACTTCTCATGATCCTGTTTCGGGGCAAGAGAACTGGCGTTGGGGCACATGGAATCCCGGTCACAAGCAGCAATGGTGGCGTCTTGTTCCTTCACCTGTTGTAGGTGACGGTGTTGCTTTGGTTTGTGCCCCTAAGCGTGCACCAATTTTTGCCGTAAATCTTAATCAGAAAGGTGAAAACGAAGGTCCAAAGGGTTTGCGATGGGAAACATCATCAGAACCCAGTCTTACATCTGATGTTCCCACCCCACTGTTTTATAGGAATCGTTTTTTTGTATTAAGTGATCTTCGAAAAAGTTTATCATCTGTTGATCCTAAAACCGGCAAGTCATTGTGGAACATAGAATTGCCAGGCAAATACAAGTGGAGAGGATCACCCACAGCTGGCGATGGCAAAATTTATCTCATGAATCATAATGGAACGGTTATAGTTGTTTCATCAGATTCAGGCAAGATCTTGAACACGGCAGTTATGGGTGGAACATATGACGATAACACCAGATCATCTATTGCAATTTCAGGCTCTAATTTGTTCATTCGAACCAATGAAGATTTATATTGCATTGAATAATAAATAAATGCATTGTTAATAACTTATTTCCCATCCACCACACCCGCGCCGGGCGGTTCCCGCCAATCTACCGCCCGGCGCTTTTTTGTTTAAATTTTTGGTGGATTCCTTAATGATGATTTAATTATGTTGAGATCGATAACGCTCATCCTTTATTTAATCTTTTGCGGTTCTGTAGTCTCGGCTCAATCAAATGAGAATGACTTGTTGGCATTGAGGGAAAAATTCAATGCCATTAAATCAAGGTCTTTTGAGCATGAGCAGAAGGTCGCTGAATTATTGAATCGTCCCAAAATACAGCAGGTTAGAATTGAACTTCCTCAATTGCCTAAGCGACCAAATATTCCAGAAATTGAAATTCCCTTAAATTCAACTCCCATCCCACCTGTTCCAGATTACTCCGAGATTCCTAAATCTTCTTCGGATGAAAAAGGACCTTCCATTGAATCTGAAAAACCCTTTATAGATGACTTGGTCTCAGATCCTGGATCCCCTTCATTCAAACCATTGGATTTGAATAATTCTGCGTCGAAAGATCCTGATTTGGTTGATGCATATGGTGATTTATACGGTGTAGAAATCCCAGAAAAACATCTTGGTTATTATGCAGGTTCATTTTTCGGGTTTGTTTTTCCTGACGATGGTTCAGTTAATGCAGGTTCAACCAATCTAGATTTTGAATCCGATGAAGGGATTGCATTGGGATTTCAATATGGTAGGGATTTTGGTGGGGTTTGTGCGGAGGCAGAGTATAGTTATTTTAATTTTGATGGATCAGATGGTTTTGAAATAAGTGCTCATGATTTCATTGCCCGCCTGCTTTTCGAGTTTGAGATTGGTGAGCGAGCAGAGGTTCGTTCGGGTTTGGGTATGGGAGTTGGATTTGTTAATATTGATCAAATTGCAGATTATTCTGGAGTTGGGTTTTGTTACGATTTAAACCTAGGTGTTGGATATAGGTTAAACAGTGATTGGTCTCTGAATTTAGACTACAGGTATTTTTTAACAGCTGCCGGAGATGATTATGACCGCATAAAAAGTCACATGCTAATTCTTTGTGCGAATTACGACCTTTAAATCAACAATCTCCCCATCTGTCTTGGGATAGGGCATTCAGCGTTCACACTTATACGATTGCCATTGAAAATTGTTTCAAAATTAATTTTTGAAGAATGCAGGCAAAGCCGTTTAATTTTTGTTGATTTTTGAACTTTTCGATTAGTTGCAAAATCTCCGTATGTTTTGTCACCAACTATCGGGACTTTACGAAACATACATTGTACCCTTAATTGGTGAGTTTTTCCCGTAACTGGAACTAGTTCAAGCAATTCGAGATTCATTTTCCCTGACGCACTCCTTATTTTCCTGAATTTGGTAACTGCAATTTGATTTCCACCTTTCTGGACTCGGAGTTTTCCCTGAATTCTTTTTTCAATTAGTGGATCTTTCCATGTTCCGCGTGTTACGGCAAGAAATCCACTGGTAATTGCGAGGTAACTTTTACTTACTTCCCTGTTTGCAAATTTTTTTCTTATTATTTTTGCAAGATCATGATCTAGGCATCCAACAATCAAGCCAGATGTCGCTGAATCTAATCTATGGCACAAGTGCAATTTTTCTTCTACTCCCTTCTCATTCATCCAAAGGTAGCATTCTTGTTCATGGCAAAACTTCGATTTTAGTAATGTTTTTTCAACTTTTGATGAACTTGGCTTTCGGTTCGGATGGGACATTACATTAGTGGATTTTTCAATCAGCACTATTCCTGATTCTTTAATTTCAACAATTCTACAATTTGAGTCTAGTGGAATTGTAATTTGGGGAATCCGACTCATCTGTAGTTGAAGTGGATCGTGATTTCATCCGATATCCCAAAGTCTTCGATCATTTGATCTGTCCAGTTTCCGTAGGGAACCCGAGAAAGGATTGCCTGCCTGCAAAGTTCTTCAGGAAGCAATCCATCTTGGCTATGAAGTGCCTTCAAGTTTTTGATCGTTCCGTCAGCCAAGAGCAAAAAACGATAAGAGATTTTAGTTTTCAGTTTATCTCGTTGGATGAATTTTAGCGAACTTTTCACCTGATGATGCCACTGATCTTCGATTGATCGGAGCATCTCTTGCATGTAGATTCCTTGAGGGTGCAATCTGCATTCGACTGAAACTGCACCAATTCTCGGTGCGTTGGAGGTTGTCTTCATTATCGGGCCTTGCAGCAAGTCAGGCGAAAGCTTAGGGCGAGGTCTTATTAAGAATGCCTTTTTTTCCTGTGTCTGTGGTGTTTCAATTTTTCCTTTTTCCAAGATGGACTTGTCATCGAAGTTTTTCTTGGACAGATTAATGATTCGCTTGATCCCTTTTTCTTGATGATGCTCAATGTTTACACCCTGCTTTTCCTTCATTTCAGTAGACACTACCCTCATGTCTTTGGGCGACTGTGAGGCCTTTTTCTTTTCCTCACTTTTCTGATTCTCATTTCTGATTTCTTTAATCTTGGAGTTTTCCGTTATTTTAACGGTCGGAGAAGATTCTTTGGAAGATGGAGTCACTTTCGAGGAAAATTCTTCGCCATTTGATCTGGGCAACATCTCTTTGGTTTTGGTACTTTCTGGAATAGGTTGGGCAGCTTGTTGATCTCGAAAAGAAAAATTGTCTGTATCGTCAGGAGGATTAATTGGTACGTTAGGGTTGGCTTCGACAAATCTTTTGGAATTGACTGAGGATTCTTCGATTTGCTGAACCGTCCACTGTATTTCAACTTCTCCTCTGCTTGGTGGTGCCAATTGTTCATTGGTGCGAATGAGCGGTTTCGATTTCAACGATAGCAAGCAAATCAATGCTATTGTAGTGACCAGAAAAGCAAAAAGATTCGAATTGAGATTCGATGAGGTGGGCCAAAGCTCATACTCTTTCATTTTTCTAAGCAAAGATTTTAGAATACAATTGATAGAGTCCAATCACTGAAAAACTAAAGAAAGACGCCCATAGGAAGAAGTCCCATACCTTGGAACTGCCCAGCCGTGAATCGGAAAGATTGTATCTGAAATACAGCACTGCAAAGCCTACTATCGGTAGCATTAGGGCCTGCATGGAACCCGAGATTAAAATTAAGAAAACAGGCTTCGGGAATAGGGCGTAACATGTGACGCAAACTACAGGAAGAAAAATTCCGAGTGCTTTTATGAGTTTGAGGCGCAGCTCTTGATTATCCTTTATTATTCCAGCTGTCATTAGAGCATCAATGGCCATTCGACTTTGTCCGGCAAGAGCAACAAAAAATGTGGAGAAAAGTACAGCTACTGCACCAATTAGAAATATCATTTCTGCCCATTTACCAAATACTGGACTATACATGGAGGAAAGGGTTTGGATCATTTCTGAGCCAGAAGGGACAAGTCCAGTCCGCCCGAGAATGGAAGCTCCTAGCAGATAAAATGCTATTGTACAGAAAGTGTATACCAGCATGGACCCCCATGCATCCCATTTCATTACCTTTATCCAGCCCTTTGCCCGTTTTAGCCAGTCTTTGGAATCGTCCTTCTTTCCAGTGTAGGCACCATAGCCCTTCTCAGTACACCAATATGGGTAGACTAGAATCTCAGACGCACCGACTCCAATTATTCCAAAAGTGGCAATTGCCGTTAGCAGTGCATTATTTCCATCAGTTGATTCTGGAAATGAGAAACTCAGTCCATGTAGAATTTCCTCCAAACTAAATGCCCAGGATTCATATGATTGCAGCGCAAAAAGATTAAGAATCGTAATGAGAGTAAAACTTGAAACTAAAAAGATGCAGAAATTTTCGATAAGAGAGAACTTACCATTTACCAGTAGGGGAATAGTAAGCCCGGCAATAATAATTGACCAAACTAGGTCGTCATTTGCACTCGGGGTTTCAGGTAGACTGAGTAATTTCTTATTTATTTTATCTATTTCATTAATCTCTGCCAAGGATACAGCCTCATTAAGTTTTATGGTTAAGGATACTTTTTGAGATAGAACTTCATTTCTTTTGCTTCCATCTTCAGAGAGAGGAAAGGTAATGGCTAGTGCTTGACCGACTCCTCCCACAATTCCGCCTTGTTGTCCCAAGATAGCAACAAACATCACAAACCAGAAAATTAGAATCCAATTTGCCTTTATTTGCCTTCCTTCCTTTTCATTCCTGTAGACTGGTCCAGGGAGTCCGTTGAGTGATTCGAGAGATGATTTCCCGTAGGTAATAACATGTTTTCCAAATTCTATCTGTGCGAAAACTTTTATGAAGCACCCAAGAATAATTAACCACAAGAAATCAAAATCTGCTTCCGCCCCAGTTCTTGTAGTTGCAATGAGTTCACCAGAACCAACAATAGATCCCGCTAAAATCAATCCGGGACCCAAATTCCTCAGAATGCCAAAAGTGGTTTTGGGTGGATTTCGTATTTTGGAATTGTAAGGTGTAATGGTAAAGAAATTGGTTCAAGAAGAAGTCTTTTGATGAATCCAACAAACGGGATGATGAATTTGGCTATCGACCCGCCAATTCAACAGCTGATCCAAAAGATGTCTTTTTTGAGATTGATACTCTGGAGAGTTCCAAATGTTTGAGATTTCAGTAGGATCATTCTTCAGGTTATATAATTGTCCTTCTTCGGAGTTGAGATAATGGACAAGTTTCCATTCTTTATCTCGGATCATGCTCATGAACTCAACCTCGGTGAGAACCATGTCTCCAACTTGTTCGCAAAAGACAAACTCTCTGCCATCCCAGCTTTTACCACCTAATGCTGATATCATTGAAACGGCCTCCATCCTAGGATATTCGCAACCGGCCAAATCTAGGATAGTTGGACCAATATCCATCCATTGGACAAGCTCCTTTATCCTTAAGTTTTGTTGGATTTTGGGTCCTGCAATTATCAAGGGAACTCGTGTGATCTGCTCGAACATAGTCCATTTTTGACTGTGCCCATGATCAGTTAGGCAGTCACCGTGATCGCTTGTAAAAAAAACAATGGTATTGTCATGTAAATTCTTATTTACAAGGCATTCCACAATTTCACCAAGTGCATGATCAATCATTGTAACATTGGCCAAGTAGTGTTTTCTTTGCCTTGTCCGAGACTCCTCAGATGGGTTTAATTGATGCACAATGGAATCATGGTCAACATCCACATTATGTTGTCTTAGAGCTTTCAAGGCATTGGGCTGTCCGCCAAGGTCCTCGGGTGATACTGGGTCGAGTGGAATGTCTACGTTTTCATAAAGTTTTAAAAAAGAGGGTGTTGGGTCATATGGAGGATGTGGACCAGGAAAACCGATTTCGAGGAAGAAAGGTTTGGAGTCATTGTATTCACCGAGCCAATTAATGGCTTTGTTTGCAGTAAAAAAGTCAGAGTGCGATTCTTCGGTTTGTTCCCAGGAAAAAGCACCTAAAGAATCTTTGTAGTCTGGTCTCTTTCTATAGAGTTCCCGTCTTTGTTTTTCAATACCCTCCTCTTGCATATAGTTTTCCCATTCATCAGTGAACTCCGCTCCCTCAAGAAATCGGTCTTTGTTTTCTACAACATGTCTTTCATTAAATCCACATGGCGTAGTAAAAGGCCAAGTGTGCATTTTTCCGACATTAGTACAGTGATAACCATCTTTTGCAAGTATCTCCACCCAACTCCTAGTCCAGTCATCCGCATTTTTTAAAATTCCTGTAGTGTGTGGGTAGTAACCTGTGAAAAGACTGGCTCGTGCTGGAGCACATGAAGCTGCAGTAACATGGCATTGTTCAAAGGTTGTTCCCCTGCTTATCAGTTTGTCCAAGTTTGGGGTGATGCAGTGCTCATATCCAAGGGCAGAGATAGTATCATATCTCTGTTGGTCAGTAATGATTAAGATTATATTTGGTCTATTGTCCATAATGACTAAACATCGGATTGGCAAAAAAACTGACGGTAAGATTTGAGGGTTTGGCGAGCGGCTGTATCCGGGTCAGGCCAAGCAAAAGCCTCGGCTGAGATATAGCCGTTGTAATTGATTTCTTTGAGGCATTCACATATGGGTTTCATGTCGGTGTGTCCGAAGCCAACTGGTTTGCGATTGCTGTCGGCAAAATGAACATGACCAAGAACATCAGCGTTCGGTCTTATACTTGCCTCTATGCTACTCTCTTCAATGTTCATGTGGAAAAGATCCGCCAGGACTTTTATGCCATTACTGTTCAAGCTTCGGCAAAAATTACATGCATCTTCAAACTGATTGAATAAGTTTGTTTCGTACCTGTTAAGAGGTTCGTAGATGAAAAAAGTTCCTTGAGAAATGGCAAATTCACCCAATTCTTGTAGGGCTTCCTCTAGATATCGAATTGCAGTCTCGCGAGTGCAATCATTTCCGTAGGAACCCTGCATGGAACCAAGGATTGAAGGTGCTGAAAGCTCAGCCCCAAAAATGATCATGTCTTTAATGAATTCCCGTGCTTTTTTTCGTATGGATGAATCCGGATCCGTGAGGGTCAATCCATGTAGTACCTTTCCGGCACCAGTACCTACAGCTCCTACTGTGAGATTATGCCTTTCAAGTAATCTTGCCAGGGGTACATTTGTGTCAATAGAAGCTTTGGAAGTAAAAAGCTCAACTCCATCGAATCCAATTTCAGAAGCAGTCTCAAGGCTTTTTTCTAGATTATCCCAAAGAATCCACGGACCTCCTTTTAAGGATGGGACGGAGGAAATAGTAACGCATGATTTCATAAAGGGATTTTGCACACAACTCCGGCTTGATTACGAACAGATTTTTTGAGATTGGAATTCAATTTCGCTCAATGAATGAAAGAATGTATTCGGCAGCCTCTATGGCACCATTGCACGGTGAAGCATTTGGGCTTGGATTGTCTTCTAATAAGCTAAATAAAGAGTATGCAGCCCAGTTCATTCTCTCAAAGTCATCTATGGAAATCTCTTTGTGTTTAAGATTTTTATTGGCAAAGTCACGAAGAACTTCAGATTCCCCAAAGTCATTTCGGTAGCAACCAAGGAGTGGAGTTTTGGATGACCAGCACTCCGCTAGTGTTCCATATCCTACTTTACCTACAACACAGCTGGATGCACTGACGAGATCGGGGTAATGAAATGCAGAGTTCATGGGTAGGGAAATAATATTATGATCTTTGACGATATTCTTAAAGTCGCCTGATATGATAAATGTGCAGTGATCAACTGGACGAAGCCTTTCAATAAATGACAATTTCTTGGTAATTCCACCAGTGGTTAAGAGTATTATTTTAGAATTCTTTTCTATGTTTAAAGCATCTCGTATCTCTTCTTTGGACTTATTTACTCTTCTTGATATCGGAGAAGTCTTTAACGATGAATTCTTTTCCAAACAGAAAGGCCTTGCTTGAATGTGCAACCCCGACCTTTCAAAGATTGTTCGAAGCGATTCTATAATTTTGTCAAATTCCTTGTGACTTTCACGGTAATGGCAATAAATCCAATCCCATGTGAAGTTTTCAATGAGAACCGATTGGATTCCTAATTGATCTGCAACTTTGATTCCCAGGGGGGATATGTCGGAAATAATCAAATTAAACTTTTTCTTTCTTGAGATGGTGATCGCTTTTTGCGAATCGACAGATCGAAAAAGAAGGAAATCCTTCAGTTGATTAATAGTTTCTTGAAGATCGTGAACGAAAGGACTTTTCTGAACCAAGCCGACATCAGTTTTCAGATAGTGTGCTTCGAAGTTTTTACATAGGATATTTTGTTTGAGAAACCATGATGGCAGAGTGGAAAAAATATCAATTGAACAATTAGAACTTTGCGTGATCTCGTTTAACACGGCACAGGTTCTTGTAGCATGCCCAAAGCCATGGCTGGTAATGAATACTCCGATTCTTAAAATTTTATCCAACTTTAATGCCAAAGAGTAGTTCGATGTAAATTTTCATTTGTTCAGCAGGGAATAGAGTACCATCCTTTTTTTCTACTATTCTTCTACACATACGGTTTTGCAATCCCGTGTCATAGCTGACTATTTGAATTAGTGGTACATCGGCTTTGCACTTGTCAGTTTGTTGGAGGGTAGTAGGTAATCCGTAAGGACCGAATATACATTCCCATCCATTCCAAATCTTACCTTGTGAAGAAAATTTGCAAAGAGATGGATAACGTTTGGCAAAATCAGGTATTTTCTTTGTTTTAACGCGAATCTTTGCTTCTTCGGGTAGAGATTTGATGTAGTCAAAGGGAGACTTGTAACCCTTTGCAGCGTATTTTGAATAAAAGGGTAGGGGGTCAAGTCCAACTAAATTAAATCCACTATAGTTGCCATGCCGATTGGGTGTGGAAAATCTTTTACTGTTGTACCATTTTTGAAAATTACCGGTTAATCGCAGACCAATTTCAAAATGAAGATGAGATCGATTAAGAGGAATTCTATATGATGCAGAATTTCCCATTTTACCAATTTCTTGAGCAACTTTCACTTCTGTTCCTAACTTAATTTTAGGATCTATTTCTGCTAAATGACCATACAGAGAATATAATTTTGGTTTGATTTTATGATGCTCCAAGACCATGTATTTGCCATAAGCACTGTTGGCTGAGACATTATTTATGTAACTAACTATTCCATCCATTGCGGCATAGATTGAGTCTTGAGCTCTTCCTTTGGTGTCCCTTCTAACGGGATATAGATCCAATCCTTCGTGGAATTTGTAGCCATTATTGCGTACGCAACCAAAAGCACCGGATGTAAAGTCCTTATCTGGTCCTGTTTTTTGTAAAAAAGCAGAATATCCCATTCCTTTGGCAAAAGCTGGGTTGGGAGTTGGCCACGATAATTGAAAATTGGGTGAGAAGTTACTTCCTTGAAGTTCAAGGAAAAGGGTGAATAGACTTAAACGGATTAAGAAATTAAAAATTCTATTCAATTTCATCCCTCTCTTTCTTTGAGTTCAGCCTGAAGGTGATTTATTGATTGCGTCAACTCGTTATAAAGCATGATGGCGTTCTGTTCAGGTATGTTATTGACAAGCATGAATGGGATGACTCCGCTTGTGATGGCCTCTTGTACGAAATGAAAACCCACCAGTTGCCCACCAATGATTAGTTGTAGAGTTTGGCCTCTTCTTCGTATTGACTCTTTTTTTAGAGTTATTGCACTGCGTCGATCCAGTGTGAACCAAAGAGCATAAGTTCTGTCACTTGGGTCCTCTGTTAGAATATTTTCAATTGTGCCAATACGTACGCCTGTGAAGTCATACTCATCAATTACTGGAACTGGAACTGAGTTTTCCACGAAAACTCTTGGTCGCATAGTTATTTTACTTGGATCGGATCGATATTTATTACAGCTAGATATCAATATTGTAAGGATAAGTAATTGTGACCAGATAACAAAAGATAAATTTTTCATGGTTGATTTCAAAAGAATATCATTGAATGAATAAGCTGAGTTAAGCTTATCAATAATAGACTGGAATTTGGCAATGAATAATAATGAATCCCTAAAGGTTGAGGATATTTATGATAATGCTTCAGATGGTTTGGGTGCAGTTATTATGGATATGCAGGAGAACCTCTTGAAAGCCGTTACACGAAAAACGGAATTGGAGGACTCCATTGTCTTACAAATAAAAATCTTTGGTTTATTGAAAATTGAGCAATGCTTGACCGAGCAAGCACCAGAAAAATTAGGGGAAACATTTTCAAGTATTTTGAATCTATGTAAAGGTATTCCTGTTTTTGAAAAGTGCACTTTTTCTGCATTTGGATGCGACCAATTTCGTGAGTGGCTAAAAAACATGAATATTTCGCATTTACTGATTTCTGGCATTGAAACACCTATATGCATCTATCAAACGTGTTTGGATGCATTGAGGGAAAATTTGCAAGTTACCGTTATCTCCGATTGCGTTGGAGCAAGAAGGCAAGGAGATGCAGAGACAGTCCTTGCTCAACTTTCATCTTTTGGTTGCTCAATAATACCCTTGGAAACCATTTGTTATTCATTGCTTAAAGATTCTGCTCATGCCGAATTTAAGAGTATCTCAAATTTAGTTCGGCTGAGGACCTAGGGTAAGGAAATGCTTTCCAGTTCGATTTCTGCAACTATTTCTGGAGTATCTGCACTAAAGGTAAATGTAGAGGTAAACAGTGGCGAGAAAGGAGACCCCAAGTGCGTGCTAGTTGGTCTTCCTGACACATCAGTTAAAGAGTCTATGGACCGTGTTTTTTCCAGTTTGGCAAATGCAGGATTCAATAAGCCCAGAACTCATGTCACGATAAATTTGGCACCAGGCGACTTAAGAAAAGAAGGTTCTGCTTTTGATTTGCCGATAGCATTGACTTTACTTACTTCAACCGGTCAAATGAAAGGAGCTTGTTTGGATGATTTTTTAATCGCAGGAGAACTGGCACTCTCTGGTGAAGTAAGAAGTGTTAAGGGAGGCATAGCAATGGCACTCCTTGCAAGAGAACTCGGCAAAAAAGGAATTTTGCTTCCTAGGCATTCAGCCTTGGAAGCTTGCTTGATAAGCGGAATTGAAGTTTATGCGATAGATAGTTTGGCCCAAGCGGTAGATTTTTTTGACAAAAATTGTGAAATACAGCCACTGCTACCAACTGCTTCACCATTTGCAAAAGTAGTTAGATCTAATTTTGCTGAGGATTTTACCGACATAAAAGGACAGTATGGTTTGAAGCGAGCTATAGAGGTCGCTGTGGCAGGTGGTCATAATGTTCTTATTATTGGTCCACCAGGGGCAGGTAAGTCTATGATCGCCAAGAGGATTCCCTCTATCCTTCCCAAACCAGGAATGGATGAATTCATTGAAATCATGAATGTTTATTCCGTTCAAGGTGAATCCATATTGAGTAAATCTCAGGGAATGGTTCGACCGGTGCGGTCACCTCATCATACCATTAGTGATGTTGGATTGTTAGGAGGGGGTACAATCCCTGGTCCGGGAGAGATTTCTTTGGCTCATAATGGCATTCTTTTCCTGGATGAGTTGCCCGAGTTTAAACGTTCTGCTCTCGAGGTTTTGCGTCAACCACTTGAAGATGGAGAAGTTACGATTTCAAGAAGTGCTGGGAAGGTGACGCTACCTTGTCGATTCATGTTAGTGGCAGCAATGAATCCCTGTCCTTGTGGTTACTTGGGGGATTCTCAAAACTGTTGTAGTTGCTCAATGCCGCAAATACAAAAATACAGGTCAAGGATTAGTGGTCCTCTAATGGATAGAATTGATATTCATATTGAAACACAGGCAGTAAAAGTGGAAGAACTTCAAAATGCAGAAATTGGTGAGCCATCTGCTTCAATTCTGCGTCGTGTCGAGGAATGCAGAAATCTACAAAAGCAAAGGTATAATTATCTAGGGATTAACAACTATAATAATGCAACAATTCCGCAAAATTTAATGGATAAAGTTTGTGAAATTGGTAATCCAGAAAAAGCATTAATTCGAAAAGCAATGAACCAGCTATCTTTATCTGCTAGAGCATATAATAAAATATTAAAAGTGTCTCGTACAATTGCTGATATTGATAAGTCAACAGATATTGAAAAGGAACACTTATTGGAGGCAATTCAATTTCGAATTTTGGATAGAAACATATCACAATAATTCTTTACAAAATAGTATTTTAATTATAAAAGTTTATAAACATTTAATATAATATTATGGACATAANTGATAAACACAGTCTTAAAGAACTTGAACGATTAAAGCGTAAGATTGAGAAACAAATTGAAGCCAAAAAAGCTACAAAAGATGATCAATCAGTACTATATGAGATGATCAAGAAAGATCATGAAAAACACCGTAGGGAAGATGGAAGGAAAGTTTTCCGTGGAGTGGTTGATTATCTGGAGTGCTATGTGAATGGATTACCGCCTGTTGCAAAGGCTTCATTTAAAGCTAGATTTGGTATAGAAAGCACCCGAAGTAAGGTTACTGCTGAAATCATAGCACATTCGAAACAACTATTTAGCGAAGGTAAAACCATTGCACAGGTTGCACAAGAAACAGGAATTTCAACGGCAAGTTGTCAGAAGATNAAGAAAGGTGATTATGACAATTGATTNCGCTCNATATCATATNTCTNTAAAGGTCGCTTAATGCGACCTTTTTAGTTTAACGATGGTAACTAAAATAGATGGCGAATATTTTTTAAATAGATCAGAATGCATAGATTACTTGTCCCATGCCTATGATTTGAAATGGTGTATGACAAGATGGGAGAACGGCTTGATAAGGATCAGTTTTGAAAAAACAAATGGGTACCGTGGAAATTCAAAGTTTTCAGCTTACAAATGCCGGAAAAGTAAAATTGTCAGNTTAAGAAAACTAGAACTTGATGAATACTTTCAACTCCTCTGAATCAAATTTCTTCATCAGGAATATCAAGCCTGTGCATTGTGGTCGGTTCACCTTTNGCATTGGTGGTGATAACCTTCATAATTTTACAATCCTTACCTTGAGCTTGGAAACGTTTTGGTTCCCCATCTGGAGTCATTTTCTGCAATAGACCTGGTTTCTTTTCAATTTCCACGCACTCGAGGAGGTCTTTACCGTTATATCCNTCTTCGTGNGATGANGAGTANAGTCCATCTGGGTGTACAAAGCAAACTATTCTGCCATANCTGAGGGTACTGCCTCTTTTGTGCTGNACTATATCTCCCTTTTCGAANGTTTTTTTTGAAAAGAGTTTCTTCCTTGGTGTGTAAATTTTCAATTTTGATCTTCTTGCCCTGAAGGTTTTGATTCCATCAGTCCCCTTATCCAAGGGAGTAAGATCATCTGGATTTACTTCTACACACTCTAGGGTGGGGTCCCCTGGGTTGTCTTGAAGAATTGAAAGTACTTCACCNCACTTCTTTTTACCTTTANTTGAAACTGTTTGTTTAACGTGGTCACCAATTTCNACATCCCTGATTGTTTTCTTTTTAATTTTTTTGTTCATATTCGAGTGCCTTANGTCAATNTGACTAGTCTTTCATTGCCAATCTTTTCTCTCGACACTCCTTGCAGATGCAAAATTTACCGTGGCCAAAATCACCTGGTATAGGGAGGTCTTCAAAAAGTGATACTTCACTGCTTGCAGTNGNNACATCTTTATTTACATTNTTTTGNTTTGCTTGGAGTGTTTTGGAACTGGAAATTTGNAGTTTTCTTTTTTCATATTCTTCCTTTTGTTTTTTACGTAACTCAAAAAGATAGGCAACNCCCTGCTTGAAATCGGTTTGTTCGAGAGGAATGANCCCCCTCATGTTACCAACCTTACTAGGGGNTAAGACTAAATTCTTTCCTGACACGCCTAAGGCAACGACTTCATCTCCAGCTTGCTTGGTTGCACGAGCCAAAATCTGTCCACTCCTATCTTTTGCTATGAATTCCACGGTTTGTTTTATTGTAACTGAAGAAAGCGGGAAAACTGATTTTGGAATCGACTGCCAATTCTTCACAGCAGCAAGAAGTTCTTTGCTGAATTCAGGTTGGATTGGCTGAGAATTCAGGTCACCCAACAATGGATTGGGAATCACTTCCGGGGGTGCCGTTTCAGGTGGTGGTGACGGTGGTAGAGGGATGGCAGCGATTTCGTTTTCTTGGAACATCGGNNTTGTTACTNATTGANGGTTCCGGGCCTTGAGCATCGCTAATATCTGTGATGGGAGAAGTCTTATTCTGATCTTCATTGGATGAAGTGATATCTTTTAGTTGCTCACATGAGCAATATAGTAGAGAAACAGAAACTACGATAAGCCTTAGAAATTTCATAAATCACTCTTTTGCAAAAAAAACATCAAGGCAAGTTCATTAAATTCAAAGTTTGATATTAACCAAATTCGNTACTCATGGAACAACGGATAATCATATCATTTTCAGGATTGAATCTTATTTTGATGNCTATTNTTATTGTTATTGTTTCAGAGGATATTTCAAAACCATGGGTTTATTTTTTATCAGTATTGATTCTTCTGTTGAATATATGTTTTTTGATTGTTGGGGTAAGAAAGGAAATCANGTCTGGAGATAGTAGCAAATCAAGCATTGCGGGAGAGGATAAGTCAGTAATCATGACAGATTTGGATTCGGAGTTGGAGCGGAGAAGAGCTGCGAAAAGATTCGAAAGAAACTAACNNAGTGGGCATTTACAGAGACAGGCCTTTGATGACTAGGGGATTTCCTTCAGGAATTCCTTACATTATTGGAAACGAAGCGGCTGAGCGTTTTTCTTTTTACGGAATGAAAACGATCCTCGCAGTTTTTATGACCAAATTTCTTTTGGATGAAAATGGTAATTCGGATTTCATGAATGAAGGTGAAGCAACNATTTGGATACATACCTTCGTAACTGCGGTTTATTTCACTCCTCTACTTGGTTCCTTTTTGGCCGATGCATTTTGGGGTAAATACAAAACGATTATTTACTTATCTATCGTATATTGCCTTGGTCATCTTTCATTGGCAATTGATGAAACTCGTTCCGGTCTAATGATAGGCTTGAGTTTGATAGCTCTTGGAGCAGGCGGGATAAAGGGATGTGTTTCAGCTCACGTTGGCGATCAGTTTGGCAGAGAAAACAGTGGTTTGCTTGAAAAGGTTTATGGCTGGTTTTACCTTTCAATCAACCTAGGTGCTTTTGTATCCACTTTGCTAACGCCATGGTTATTGGAAAATTATGGATCGGGTGTGGCATTTGGTGTGCCTGGGTTGCTAATGTTTATTGCAACCATAGTTTTTTGGGCTGGCCGGCGTGATTTTGCACACATTCCGGCAAGAGGCTCTGAATTTATTCGTGAAACTTTTTCGGCTATTGGGCTAAAATCCATGGGCAAGCTAATGATTGTTTATGTTATGGTAGCCATGTTTTGGTCTTTGTTTGATCAGACTGCATCGAAATGGGTTTTCCAAGCTAAGAAAATGGATCGTGATTTTTTAGGTATTGAATGGTTGCCTTCTCAAATTCAGGCTGTCAACCCAGCTTTAATTCTTATTTTAATTCCTCTTTTTTCATGGTTCTTATATCCCGCGATTAATCGATTTTTTCCCCTCACGCCATTGAGGAAAATAG
The DNA here is from genome assembly GCA_002692535.1 of Opitutia bacterium. GTDB lineage: Bacteria > Verrucomicrobiota > Verrucomicrobiia > Opitutales > Seribacteraceae > Seribacter. The sequence goes on along the minus strand of NZKO01000048.1, from coordinate 11,117 downwards.
GAATTGGCTTTTTTCTTGTTGTCCCGTCTTTTCTTATTCCAGCTTGGATAGAGTATCGGATTGGACTTGGAGAAACTCCTGGAATAGTTTGGCAATTACTTTCCTATTTAATACTTACTTCGGCTGAGGTAATGATATCTGTGACTTGCTTGGAGTTTTCCTACACTCAGGCACCTCGCACCATGAAGTCCTTAGTGTTTGGTCTTTTCATGGCTTCCGTTGCCTTGGGGAATCTTTTTACCAGTGTGGTGAATGTTTTCATCCTGAATGACGATGGAACAAGTAGGCTAGATGGTCCGGATTATTATCTGTTCTTTGCTGGTGCAATGTTTTTAACGGCTCTAATCTATATACCTGTGGCCATGAAATACAGGGAGAAAACCTATCTTCATCAGTAGGTAAAATTCCCACGACTTTCAGATAAATTTTATTTCTTTAATTGTAGAGCATCCTCCCAGCCTCGTGATTTTTGCAAGGATTGTCTTTTTTTGAAAAGACAGTTCTTGGCGAACTGCACCTCCTGATGTTCTTATGAAAAGAACACCGCTTCTGGAATCCAATCTTTCTGGAGCGCATTTATTTGCAAGTCTGAGACCCACTAGTTTTTCCCAGTTTTCCGAAATTTTCTTTTCCGGACTTTCCTGAGTACCTATTTTCCATGTTTCCCAAACCTTATCAATAATTGTAGAAAATCTTTTCGGAGACTGATCTTTTTTAGGATCACTAGCCACAGGTAATCCGGTGAAATCTGAAATTAATTTTCTCTCGTTATAATCCACTTATCCTTTGCTTTTTTGGGGTGATAATAAAAACATTTAGTTTAGGAACACAAAGTGATATAAGTAAAGGTACTTTTTATTGGAAAAAATGATCGTAAAACCTCGAATTAAAGGATTTGTCTGTATTACCTCTCACCCACTGGGTTGCTTGGCTTCGGTCAAGCATCAGGCAGATATCGCAAAAGCAAATCCCTCGCATGGAGAAAAGGCTCCAAAGCGTGTATTGATAATAGGTTCATCGACGGGCTATGGTCTCTCGAGCAGAATCGTCTCTGCCTTTTCTTCGGGGGCCGATACTCTTGGTGTTTATTTAGAAAGACCACCAAAGGAAGAAAAACCTGCTAGTGCCGGTTTTTATAATTCTTTAGCATTTAATAAGTTGTCTGATGAGCTTGATACAAGGCACCTTGACATTAACGGAGATGCATTTTCGCATGATTGCAAACTTAAAGTCGTTGAGATGGCTAAGCAACTTGATGGTCCCTTTGATTTGGTGATTTACAGTTTGGCATCACCAAGAAGAGTTGACCCTAATACTGGCGAAACTTATCGAGCATGTCTAAAGCCAATTGGATTAGTTTATAAAAACAAAACCCTCGACACTGATAAAAGGGAAGTTAAGCAAATTTCGATTGATCCGGCGAATGAAGTCGAAATTGCAAACACCACAAAAGTTATGGGGGGGGAAGATTGGAAACTATGGACTGATCTTTTGCTTGAAGAGAATTTGTTGGCGGAGGGGTGTATGAATATCGCTTATTCATACATCGGACCTGAAGTGACACAACCAATATACCGAAATGGAACAATTGGTCGTGCAAAAGAAGATCTTGAGCATACCGCCAATCAAATTTCCGAAAAAATGAAGGAACAGTGTAGTGGAAGAGCTTATGTCTCTGTGAATAAAGCGGTGGTTACGCAGGCAAGTTCTGCCATCCCTGTAGTTCCTTTGTATGTTTCACTCTTATTTAAAATCATGAGAGACAAAGGTAACCACGAAGGGTGTATCGAGCAGATAGTACGTTTGTTCAATGAAAGACTTTACCGTCAGCAAGAAGATATTCCAGTGGATAGTTTTGGTAGAATAAGGCTCGATGATTGGGAAATGGATCCTGAAATTCAAAAAGAAGTNATTGAGGCTTGGGGAAAGATAACTTCAGAAAATCTATTGGAAACTACAAATTTTNAGGAATACCAAGAAGAATTCCTCAAACTTTTCGGTTTTGGATTTGATGGAGTGNATTATGAAAAGGATTTGGACTTGGTTAATCCTTTTGGTTCTTAATAATTAAGTATAGAATAGGAGAATCGTTCTTTTCGCTGCCCACTTCTTTGGTAAAACTCCATTTCTTGTTTTCAATAAGGCACTGAACCGCATGATGTTCAGCACTTCCTCCATCATGGCCAAGATAGCATAAAATGCTGATTATGCCTCCACCTTCAAGCCACTCGTATGCCTGGACAATGGCAGCAATTGTAGATTTGGGTTTGGTAATTATTTGCTTATCTCCATTTGGCAGATAACCCAGATTAAGCATGACTGCTGAAATCTTTCCATNATGCGATCTGGGAATTAAATTTGAAAATTTGCTGTGACATGAATTTTTCAGTTTGGCTTGTGAATGTAAGCCATGTCTCTCCAAGAGCTTTTTTGTTATAGAAATCGCTGATTCCTGTANGTCAAAGGCATAAACTCTTCCTTGATGACCTACTTGTTTTGCAAGAAAAACAGCATCTTTGCCATTTCCGCTAGTTAAATCTAAGGTAATGGAACCATTTTTGACATGTTTTGAAATAAATTGATGAGCTATCTCAACTAATTTCATGATTTTATTCAGTGAAGAGNTTCATGAATCTCTTAATNTCAGTGTAATGGGGTAGCGGTGCTGCATTTATAATGAAGTTAACTAAGAGGTCCGCATGATATTTGATAGTTGTNGAACCACGTGAGCCAAATCCATTGAAAATAAATAGATTTTCAAACTTTGGATGTTGTCCAATAATCGGGTTTCTATCAACCGAACCAGATCTTATTCCACTGAAGTGATTTTTCTCTTTGAATTGAGAGACGGGCAGATAGCTTAATTTCTGATAAATTTTGTTCTTACCTTCTTCAGTTGGTCCCGATTTCAAATCTGTGTGTTTCCAGGTGGAACCGGCCAAAAACTTATTTGGGGAACTTGGAAGAAACCAGGTTCCATTACTCATTGCAGGATACTCAGGTCCAATAAATTCCAAGATTTCTCCTTGTGCGGGAGCAAAGGGCAACCAATTAAAGAAAGGGTTTCCGCTCACATTGTATCCTTCTGCGAAAATAATGATTTCTTTATCTGATATGTCTGAGTAATCGTATCTCCCATATGTCCAACATTCCATACTTTCGAGCCTGTCCTGTGATTGATGGAGGAATTTTTTTATGTCCAACCTAAAGGCTTTCGTTTCTCCAGCCCCAAATTCTCCCTCGATGCCAAATTTCTGTAGGGTTTTGTTTGTCAGACAAGAAAGAGTGTACTCTGAGTATATTCTTTTGTTGGAAATCTCGTTCCATTTTTCTGCCTGTTTTGTAGAATTAAAGATACGAATTAGCGTCTCCCTTTTCAAAAGCTTTTCTGAGAATTTCTGCTCCCATCTTTCAAAAAAAACTTTGTTAAGCTCTAAGCATTCAGAAAATTTCAGTGGAACGTTTAATTTAGGGCCTACAAGGGGGTTGATTAGACCTGCGGCTATTCGACTTGCCGAATGTCCAATTTTTCCTTCGATGCACCTGACTTTCTGACCATAATCGATCAGTGTTTGAGTCAGAATAGCTCCTGCTAGTCCGTGACCAACAACAAGTAAGGTTTTTTTTGCCAATTTAAATTAAGATTTCCGTTTGCGAAAGGTTAAGTATTACACGAAAATGAAAAGAGAATGAAGACTTCATTTAAGGTTTTAATTTTTACTGCAATTGTCGGAGCCATCTTTCTGGCCCATACTTTTCTTAATAAGCCAATTATCAACCCCGAGAAGGTAAGCAGTAATTCGCCTAAAACTGTAAGTAAAAATCAAACAATAAAACCTCAACGGATCTCTTCAGCAAATAATTTTGAGGATGATTCCAATCCACTCTTTGATGCAGATTTGCTCAATACCATTCTTTTACAAGCTAGTAACGATTATGTACTCAATGTTGAAGACGCTGATTATTTTAATCAATCTAGCTTTGATGCTGAAGGAAATGGCTTTGAGATTATTGAAAAGATAAACGAATTAGACGTCTTTCGCATTAAAATAAAAAACCCTCTCTCTTTTGCTAAATTTCTTGATGATAGTGAAAATGATTTTGAATTACAAAATAATGCAAAGCTGACAATTCCCTCATTTCCCGACTCCAGATTATTGGAGAAAGAGGAGCCTTTTTCTGGCACTTCCATGCAATGGCTTGGTGCTAATGGAGACAGATGGTCTTCGGGGGAGGGCATTAAGGTTGCAATCTTAGATACTGGAATCGATCCTAATCATCCTGCTTTAGATGGCGTTGTTTTCTCTGAACTTTCATTAATTGATGAAGGTAGAAGTCACGAAAACAAGGGGCATGGTACTGGAATTGCATCTATCATCGCAGGGCAAGGTGAAGAATTTCTGGGTTTGGCTCCTGCCAGTGAGATACTTTCGCTTCAGGTATTGGACGAAAATGGCGCGGGTGATTCTTTCACAATTGCAAAAGGCATTATAAGTGCGGTTGATCAAGGGGCAGACATTATCAACCTAAGTTTGGGAGGGGCTACTGCTTCAAGTGTAATGGAGAAGGCTATTCAATATGCAAAATCCAAAGATGTAATAATGATTGCCTCAGTCGGTAACGACGGTGATCTAGGTGTCGCTTATCCCGCGAGACACCAAGATGTCGTTGCAGTTTCCTCAGTTGATAAAAAGTCTAGAGTTTCAGCTTTTGCTAATTTTGGTCCAGAAGTCGATATTTCTGCACCTGGTGTTGGCATTTTCACTGCTTGGGAGGATAATGAGATTGTTAGCTTCAGCGGGACCTCCATTGCAACTGCATTTGTAACAGCCGCACTTTCTTCAGAACTTTCGAAATCATCTTTTTTCAGTAAGGATCAAGCAGTAAAAGTCCTGTACGAAAATGCGGACGAAACAGAAAAACCCGGTAAAGATATTTGGGCAGGCAGAGGGGTATTGAACATCAGAAGGCTTGAGCAAAGAGAGGATCCGAATGTTGTGGATGCAGCGATTGTGGGTTATTACTTCGATTCCAAAAATCTTCAATATTCAGGCACTACTCCCTTTTACGTTACGGTTCAAAATCAGGGCACAAGTTGGATACAAAGCATGAACCTTAAGGTTAGATACAAAGGCTTAGTCAAAGATTTTCGCATTGGTAACCTGGAAAAAGGCCAGGTAAAGAGCGAAACCTTGTACTTTGATTCTGGAATCAAAGACAAAAAACTTTCCATATCGTCCGAATTAAACCTCAATAACCAAACGGACCATTATCCGGCAAATAATTTTCGCAAAAGTACATTGGTCTTACCTTGAGGTGACTTTACCTAGGCTGCATCTTGCTTGGGTAAAGTAAGTTGACTAATCTTTGCCTTACCTTTCCCTTTTACTACAGCAGTGTTGATCGTCACTCGGACAGGTTCCTCGCAAGCCGGAAGATCATACATTACATCTAACATAATATTTTCCATTATGGATCGCAGTGCACGAGCACCTGTTTTTAATGAAATGGCCTGTTCGCAAATTTCTAGTATTGCCTCTCGGGTAAAATGCAATTCAGCATCTTCCATGAGGAAAAGTTTTTTGTACTGCTTTAGGAGTGAATTTTTAGTTTCCTTTAGAACACGAACCAGTTCACCCTGAGTCAATTCCTGAAGAACTGAAACCACAGGCAAACGACCAATGAACTCTGGGATAAGTCCGTACTTCACTAGATCCTCCGGTCTGACGTCACCAAGTAATTCTGCTTTGTCCTTTGGCGTTTCCGAGTTGTAACCTACCATTCGGTTTCCAAGCCTTTGTTCAACTATTTGGTCCAGATCAACAAAGGCGCCACCACATATGAATAAAACATTGGAAGTGTCCAGTTGTATATAATCTTGATTTGGGTGCTTTCTTCCTCCCTGAGGAGGCACATTACAAACTGTTCCTTCAAGAATTTTCAGAAGGGCTTGCTGAACTCCTTCTCCGGAAACATCACGAGTAATAGAAACATTGTCAGTTTTACGTCCGATTTTGTCTATCTCATCAACATAAATTATTCCGCATTGAGCTCTTTCCACATTTTGGTCGGCTGATTGTAAAAGTCTTAAAACAATGTTTTCTACATCGTCCCCAACATAACCTGCTTCTGTGAGGGTTGTCGCATCAGCAATTGCAAATGGTACGTCCAGTAAATTGGCAAGGGTTCTCGCAAGATAGGTTTTGCCACTGCCGGTTGGGCCAATGAGCAGAACATTACTCTTTTCAATTTCTACTCCATCCAGTTCTTCAGATGCAAAAGGGTTGCCCGGTGAAGTGCCTGTTCTTATACCCATCTCACTTGCTAAACGCTTGTAGTGATTATGTACAGCAACCGAGAGGACTTTTTTGGCGTGTTGTTGACCTATGACATGTTCATCTAAGTGAGCATGTATTTGTGATGGTTTGAGTAAATTGAAAGAGGGCTTTTCAGAATTCTCCTTAGCATGGGATTCTTTCTCTCCAAGCTCCCTGTCGATTATTGTCTTGCAAACCCTTACACAGGAATCACATATGAAAACATTTGCTGGACCAGCTATCATCTTCTTGACCTCACCTTGTGGCTTACCACAAAAAGAACAGAAGTTGATTTTAGTAGGTTTCGCCATTGGAAAACGAAATTATTCTGATGGTTTTTGAGAGATCACTTCGTCGACCAATCCATATTCTTTGGCTTCATCTGCCGACATGTAGTAGTCTCTATCTGAATCTTTCTCCAACTGTTCGATTGATTTCCCGCTGTGTTTTGACAAAATATTGTTGATAGTTTGCCTCCACCTTAGAATTTCTTTGGCAGCAATTGAAATATCTGAAGTTTGTCCTCCAGCACCACCACTGGGTTGATGAATCATAACCCTACTATTTGGGAGTGCATATCTCTTGCCAGGGGTTCCCGCAGCAAGCAACACTGTACTCATGCTTGCCGCCATACCTATACAGTAAGTCACCACATCACATTGCATAAAGTTCAAAGTGTCGTAAATGGCCATGCCGTCTGAGACGCTTCCTCCAGGGGAGTTAATGTAGACATGTATGTCTTTCTTTGGGTCTTCCATTTGAAGAAAGAGCAATTGTGCAATGATTGAGTTGGCTACATAGTCGTCGATCGGGGTGCCAATGAAGACAATACGGTCCCTCAATAGTCTGCTGTAAATATCCCAAGCACGTTCTTGTCTGCCTTCTCGCTCATAAACATAAGGTAGTGGTAAGTAAGCTCCCATAGTATTAAAGTTTTCTAGGAATTATTGAGTTTTTTCGACACCAATTTCTTTGTGATTTTCTTTTGCCTTGCGAGCAACCAAATCGAGGGTCTTGTCATGAAGAATATCCTGTCTAAGTCGATGAAGTTGACGCCGATCCTTTGAAAGTTCTTTGATGTATGCAGTAGGATCCTTTCTCATCATCATGGCTTCTTGCGTAGCTGCACGAGCGAGGTCCTCATTGCTAACCTCAACTTTTTCCCTTTCGGCTATCTTACCTAGAATTAAAGTCAATTTAACACGAGCCTCACCTTGTTTTTTTGCTTCGCTCCATAATTCATCCTTTTGAGATTCAATTTCTTCCTGTTTTGCACCCTGTTGAATTGCTCTTTGTGCACGTGATTGAAAAATAGAATTAGACTCATCGTCAACTGCCTGCTGAGGAAGAGGAAATTCAGGCAGTTCTAGGATTTTTTGGGTTACTTGGCTTCGCTTTGAATTTTGAACCTCTCTTTTTTTCCGTTCCTCCAAATCCGTTAAAACTCGATCTTTAAGTTGTTCGAGATTTTCGACTTTAACAGACTTGAAAAAATTCTCGTCTAGAGGGGGTGCCTTTTTTTCACGAATTTCGTGGACTTCAACCTCATATGAAACAGTCTGATCAGCGAGAGGGGCAATATCAAAATCATCCTTAAAGGTTGCATCGATTTTTTTCGTGTCCCCCTTTTTCATTCCAACCAAACCTTCTGCAATAGCATCTACCCCGAGTCCCTTTGGTTGACCAGCCTCCTCCCAAGTATTGGTTTGCTTCCCATACATTGGTTTGTCAGGAAGAATTTCAGCAACGGGTTTACCGTCTAATTTGCCTTCGTAACTGCATTTTATGTAATCACCGCTGATTACTTCTCTATCTACCTCGTCAAAAGATGCCCGCTGATCGCGCAGCGCATTGATTTCGGCTTCAATCTCATCATCGCTAACTTCAGTTGGATTAACCGTAACCTCAAATTTTTCGTAGTCNGGAATCTCAAATTCGGGTTCCAGATCAATTGTCACTTCAACACTTACACCGTTTTCTGCTGAAAAATCTCCTGCATCTACTTTAAGAATCGAGTAAACTTTAATCTCCTTACTGTCCAATACCGATTCGTATGCTTCCGTAGAGACTTTTCTGGTGAGCTCGTCCTTTAATTCTTTTGAGTACTTCTTACGAATAATTGCTGGAGGAGCCTTTCCTTTTCTGAATCCAGGTATGTTGGCTAATCTACCGATTTCTCGACAAGCTTCGCTTTCTTTGCTTTGAATTTCCTTAGCATCGAAGGTAACTATGGCAATTTTTCGGGCTGTGCCCGCATCTTTAAGTTCAAGATTCACTTTACAGTANTGCTTTTGTTATAATTAGGTAAATAGAATTAGCGGAACATCATATTGTTTGTGAAGGTGCTGGTCAAATAGATACCTCAATTTGTACCATACCAAGGATAGAGCCGAACTTTTTTCACATTTGAGAATTGAAGGGGNAATTCCNTAAGNTTGTTGAGAATTGCCTTAGGAGAAATTTCCTTAACCTGAAGGATGAATTCAGAAGTTTTGCTATTTTGGCCCAAAATCCGAAACTTATCTGTTGGCAATTGNNCGGAGAGGGTTGTTTCGTCAACACCATCTTCAGCAGTGAGATACAATTCACTCGCACGATAAAAAGCNATATCTTTACCTTTTTTGATTTCGGCNAAAATAAAAAGTCTTTCAGATCTGATTGCACCACTGCTTTCAATTACCCAGCAGTCCGTTTGGTAACTTTTTTCAAAATCAGAAACTGATTGATTGGCTTCATAGTGAATGACAATTCCCTGGGGTATAGTTTTCTTTAAAATTTCAGGAATCGGAGGGCAGGGCAGACCCGAAATTGCCGTGACACCTGATTGATAGGACCCTTTTCTTGTGGAAGCCCTCTCATTTTTATCATTGATTGCATACCTGAAGAGCATGGAGGAGAGGGTAATCCCAATTAAAACCCCAATCCATATGGAAATCCTTCTGTCTTTTTTATTGAGTCCCATAAGTTTAACTAGCTTGAGTATTCATTTATTTGATAAATAAATTAATCTCATGCTTCAAGCTACAGCCACAATCCGAGTGAGGTATCAGGAAACTGACAAAATGGGTATCGCATATCACGGTAATTACTTCACTTGGCTGGAGGTGGCGAGAATTCATTTATTGGATTCAATAGACTGTCCCTATAAAAAGATGGAGAAAGATGGATATTTATTACCAGTTATTCATTGTGAATGCATTTATAAAAGCCCAGCTAAGTTTGATGATTTAATAGACGTTGAAGTTCAAATGCCTGGAGTTGGAGATGCTCGGCTCAATTTGATTTACACTTTAAAAAATCAGGAAAAACTAATTGCTAAAGCCAAAACTACACATGCTTTTGTTGATGATTCGGGAAAGGTTGTAAGACCTCCCCGTGATTTCATTCAAAAAGCGAAAGCAGCAATACTAAGATCTCATTCAAGTGCTTGATATGTTTGTACTCGAGAATGCATCAATGATTTTTTGAGTCACTTCATCTGGCGTGAGATTATCGGTTTTGATTACCAAATCTGCTTTGAAATAAGTATCTTTTCGCGTTTCCATAATTTTTTTAATTTCAAAGACAGGATCATTTACTTGAAGGAGAGGTCGGTGACTTTCACTTTTAACTCTCTCGAAGATTAAATTTGGGTTAGCAAATAAACATATGACGAGACCCTTGGTNTTAAGTTTTTCAATCATTCCATCAATCACGCAGAGACCTCCACCGCATGAAACCAAACAATTTTCCACAGGGTGACCGTTACGGATGAATTCCTCCTCTAACTCCCTGAACCTTTTCTCTCCATAATTATTAAAAATTTCATTTATTTCCATCCCCGTTTTTCTCTCAATTTCATGATCTGAATCAATAAAATCCATCTGCATTCTTGAAGAAACCATCCTTCCAATTGTAGTTTTTCCAGTCCCCATCATACCAATCAAATAAATATTTCTATTTCTCATAAGATTTTACTAACATTTAATAAACTGCTATTCATAAGTTCTTGCGAACGCAATTTATTGCATAGATAATGNNNTGATGAATATTGATTCCAGTGAAGTCACTGTAAAAGGGGTAATGCCAACATCAAATGGATGTGCAATCTTTTTGGGGAACGATAGCAAATCTTTTGTCATATATGTGGATCCCTCAATCGGAAATGCAATCAATATGACAATGAATCAAGTAAAGAAAGAGAGACCCCTGACGCATGATCTAATAGGCTTAATACTAAAGGGACTCGAGGCCTCTATCGAAAGAGTTCTTATCAATGATGTAGATGAGGGAACTTTTTTTGCCAGAATCATTTTGAAAATGGAAAATGAGCTCGGGAAAAAAATTATCGAACTTGATGCAAGACCAAGTGATTCAATTGTTCTTGCACTTCAAATGAAAAAACCGATTTTCGCTTCTCAGAAAGTACTGGATAATGTGGAAGATATGTCTGAGATCTTGGAAAGGATTCTCAAAAAGCAAGATTGAATCTCATCATTCTCATCCTGAATGATAAAGATTTTGAGCCACCACTCAATCAGTCTGAGGAAAAAACCTTCGTGCGAATTATCAGTACCATGTCAAACTGCATTAGCACCTATGCAGGATGTCACTGGATTACCGTTCATGAGTGTAATTGCAAGGAGGGGTGCACCTGATTTCTTCTTCACCGAATTCTTCCGGGTTCATAAGAACTCTAGATTGTCACCTGAAATTCTTAGTTCAATAACGAGAAACCCCTCCACAAGCCCTGTTTTTGCCCAGATAATCGGTGAGAATTTGATGGATGTGCAAAGAACGATTAAAGATCTGAAAAAGTAT
>NZKO01000047.1 GCA_002692535.1 Opitutia bacterium | reverse complement strand
TTGGCTTGTTCTGATCCTCACCAAGTAATCCACAAAAAGGACGAAAAAGTATTAGAAGAATATAAAACGACTTTATGACAGAGGTCATTTTTACAATCTTGCTTTGGAATTAGCTTGAGACAAGGTGCAATTTAAGAGAATCAAAATTAAATTTTTTTAAGAATTTATACTCGGGGTTGGATTTCTTCCCTTCACTGAGGCCCGATTTGAGAATTTCGGTGCGAATTCAATCAAAGTTAACTAAAAACTAATTTCCCCGGACATAAACTGTTCAACGCTACCCCGAAGGATTATTTCCCGACCCTTGTCTTCACCGAAGAACTCTCCACCCCTTTTCGAAATTTGGATTGCATGAAGCTTTTTTCTGGAAAATCTCTTTGACCAAAAAGGAACAAGCATACAGTGAGCGGATCCAGTGGCATGATCTTCGTTAATGCCAATTCTGGGAGCGAAATATCGGGAAACAAAATCGTATTCTTTCTTAGGGGAGGGAGCGGTAACAATTACTCCAACTGCATCATTAACTCCTCGCAATACATTGAAGTCGGGTTTGAGTGACTGAATCATATCCTCTGAGTTAAAAAGGCAAAGATAATTTTCCCCTTTCCAAACACCTTCAGGATACGCCCCCAAGCCTTCCACGAGTTGACAAGACAAATTACTGTTCCTGATTTGAGATGCAGGCAAAACAATTGATATTGTGGAATCCGAATGAACCCTTGCTTTTAGAATTCCGCTCTTTGAAGAAAAACAGATTTCTCCCTTTGTGCTTGGAACTTTATACTTAGAAACGCAAAGTGCAGCCGCTAGTGTGGCATGACCACAAAGATTAACCTCTTGCGATACACTAAACCAACGAATTGCCCAAGTATCCTTTTTCGCAGGTATGACATAAGCGACTTCGGGGAGATTTATCTGCGTGGCCATGGATTGTAATTCTTGAGTGGATTTCCATTCATCCAATAGGCAAACTCCAGCTGGATTGCCTGATTGCGAGCCATTACCAAACGCATTGACCATGAAAAAGGGGAAAGAGTTCATAAGTCCCAAACAGCATAAAAATTACATTCAATCATTCAATATAGATATAAGCATTATTGGCTGAGAATAAAAAAGCCCCCCAGCATCTTGCTGAGGGGCTTTCAAAAGCTTTTCTCTTCGAATATTTATGCAGGGTCTACCTCCCATCCGGAACGGTAAACTTTACTGATTAGTTGATCCGTATCCTTACGGTTGGTTTTCATATTCTTGGCATCCCAGGTAAATTTTCCTCCAGCACGCATTGCCACATTACCAAGAAGGATGGCTTCAGTTAGATTACCCGCATAGTCAAAATTGGACATTGCGATCTCAGGCTTACCTTCATGAATTGCCTTAACCAATTCCTCTTTCATTCCGTTATCTCCACGACCGTTCCTTGGAAGAGTTTGCTCAACTTTATCGACTTCACTGCGTTTGTGCCATTTTCCCCCTTTATAGACACTCCAATCAGCACCATAATCATTTGGCGAGTGCATAATCCCATCGGATCCGACAATTAGCAGTCCACTGTTCTTTGGCGTTTCTCCATGTAAAAGATCAAGTGGAGGAAGATTTTTAACTCCTTTGTTATCCTTGCCATTATTCCCCACCTTACCCTCGTACCAGTGGAATTTAATGGGACCACGTTTATCAGTTTTTGGGAAATCCAAATTAATACTTGCCCAAGATGGGAATGTTTCATCATTGATCGGACCCGTATTTACTGACTCTACTGAAGTTGGCTGGGTAAGCTCACAACCCATAAAGGCAAGATTGGTGGTATGACATGCCATATCTCCCAAAGCACCCGTTCCATAATCCCACCAACCTCTCCATTTAAATGGCGTGTAAGCGGAGTGATATGGTCGCATCTGAGCTGGTCCGATAAAAGAATTCCAATCGAGATGATCAGGAACTGACATCGATTCCGATGGTCTTTCAATAATGGATGGTGCCTGTGGCCAAACTGGTCTGTTCGTCCAAGCGTGAATTTCCTTAACTTTGCCTAGCCCCCCAGCCCTGATGTATTCGGCACCCTCTCGTAAGCCGTCTGCAGCCGTTCCTTGGTTACCCATTTGAGTACAGATCTTATTTTTGCGTGCCATAACTGCAAGCTGTCGTGCCTCCCAAACCGTATGCGTGAGTGGTTTCTGAACATAAACGTGGATACCCCATCTCATGCCCATCATCGCTGCGGGTGCATGGGTATGGTCAGCGGTACTCACATTCATTACATCAATCTTATCACCCAACTGACTGATCATCTCACGAAAATCACTAAACTTGACTGCATCGGTATGCTTGCGAACAGCTACATCAAGTCGACGTGCATCTACATCACATGCGGCAATTACGTCTCCGTGCATTGCCAGTCCGTCAAAATCCCCTTTTCCTTTACCTCCGACTCCAACGCCCGCTACTTGCAACCTACTGTTGGCTCCAAAAACTCGACTCGGCACAAAGGTAAATGCAAAAGCTGAGGATGCAGCTGCCCCGATGAAGGAACGACGTGAATAAGAAAAGGTCTTTTTGAAGTTACTGGATTTCATAAATTTGCAGACTTTTATCACATTCTACAAATGTCTGCCTAGGCAAGATAATTTTTAGTTTACGCCCGATTATTATTCTAATGGGGAAACTTAGAATATTTAGGTTTTTGTTTGATCATCAGAAGCCTTTTGCAACTTCCTTTTTTCGTCTCTGCCCATTGTCAATGAAAAGAAAATTACGCGGAGAAGCATTTTTTCAGTGAGTTTTTTTCCCTAAACCCAAAACAAGAGGCGGAACATGGTTTGACATTCATAAATTTAAAAAACAAAGGTGAAAAAAGTTTCACCTTTCTGTACAAAAACTGTCATTCCAAAACAAGGGGAATAATTCTCGCAGAATCTACGATAACAAATCCTTCTGTATCTTCGTTGGAAACTTGAATCGAATATTTCTTATTGGCACTAAACTCATAAGAACCAAGAGAGTGCCAAAGATTGTCACCATTACTTTTCATCCGCTGATCTAACTTCACGATCTCCTTTCCTTTGACACTATTTACNACATACTTTACCTCACCAGCACGGTTTCCCGCAGGAAGAAAGGAAACTCTAACTTCATGCAAACCGTTCCTTTCAACTTGAAACGGAAACTCAGCCGAACGCATTCCCTTTCCTGCATTACCATCATGGTAATAGGAACTACCAACAAAAGGGCGTAGAGAAGAACTACGAATCCATTCACCAGAGAATTTGACTGCTGAATCATCTACCACCACCCCCGACAATGATTTTGGGTCAATACCCTCTCCCGCACTTAAAATATTGCTTCTTTCAAGTGCTAAAACCTGTCCATCAGAAAGTAACCTTTTTTGAAGCAAATCATAGGGCAAGGACTGTACGTTCAACTCTGATTCAATCGAGAGCACAGCGGCTGTTGCAGCAGATTGACCTAAGATCATAAAAACGGGCTCCATTCGAATTGAACCAAATGCAATATGGGAAGAGGAAATGCACACAGGAACCAAAAGATTTGAACACTCTCCCGGTTTCGGCACGAGTGAACCGTATGATATTTCATATGGGCCTCCAGGATTCACCTGTATGTCTCCCTCATTCAAAACGTATGCCTGCCCTTGTACATTCTTTGCCACATATCGTTGAACATTATGCGAGTCCATATTGTAAGATCCCATTCCAACCGAATGGGGTGTTTCCTTGATGTCTCTTAAGTGCAGTTCAGTCATTACAAAACTGCCCACCATCCTNCGGGCTTCCCGCACGTAAATCTGATGAGGCCAATTTTCGTTGTCCTCAAACTCATCCTTGGCCAATCCCCAGCGGCTCATTCTCTCTCGCACGTCCTCCGGAACACGAGGGTCATTACTCAAAAAATAAAAATATCCTTTTTGATACTGTTCATGCTCTGCAATAATGGCCTTTCTTTCCTCGTACGAACCAGCTGGATAATCATAGTTCATTCCAATGTTGTCCGTACTGAAAGGGCCATGATTATTGGTGTCAGTCTTGGCATTGGGAATTGGATCAAACTTTCCAAAGACATGCCTCGAGCCCATCTTCAATGTTCTTAGCAGCAACTCATACTCCGATGGATCATAACCCTCTGGCTTTGGAAAGGGGAGCCTATTATCTTCAACCTGGGTTAAACAAACCCTAAAATTGTATGCCTGCATTTTTGAATCACCTTCNCCTTCTGTACCGGGTCCATTACTGCTTATGCGAGCCAACAATCCACTACTTGAGTTTCCTTCCTTTACAAATGGGTCAATCATTCCGGAAAACTGATGTTTTTTTGCATTTTTAGTCTGAACACCACTTAGAGTTTCTCCATACTTGGAATTGGCTTCACGACCAATAAAGAAGGAGACTCCCGCACTTGCCATCAAGTCTCCTTCATAAGTGCAATCCAAAAACATTTTTCCATTATAAGTATTTCCAGACAGGGTAGTTATGGAAATAATCTTACCATCCTTCTTCGCTACGCCGTTATTACGGTCCAGCCACTCGTCTCTAACCACTTCAATCTCGTTTTCCTTAACCATGGATTCGAAGATCATTTCGGCTACCTTAGGCTCAAAAATCCACATCGTTCTTAAGTCTCCATCAATAGCGGGAGAACCTTGCCCACGATTGCCATAATCTTCTCTCTTTTCCCAATTCCAGGCATCCGCTCCCTGATAGTGCCTCCAAACGCGGTGATAAAACTCTCTGGCAATTCCACCAATTGCTTGCTTTTTGCCACTATCCGTCCAACCAAGACCACTACTTGATAATCCTCCAAGATGAGTGTCAGGAGAAACGACCAGCACTGTCTTACCCATTCTTTTAACTTGAACAGCCGAAGCAATTGCAGCGGATGTACCTCCGTAAATAACTACATCCACATCCTTTCTCTGCGAAAGAACAACCTGCGATCCAATCACCAAACCCAGAAGCACTCGCAAAAGACTTTTAAATCGCCATAAGATTGCCATCTAATTTCATCACTACGGAATGATTCGATGCTCGCAAGAAAAATGAATATGCCTATTCCATGGATCTAATTGCTGCATCGATTTTTGAGAACCTAAACTGAAAATCATTCTCTGATAAAACCCTCGATATCACTTTTCTACTTTTCAAAACCAATTCTGCTTCTGTTCCCAAAAGAACTGCTCCCAAGTACATCAACATAGTAGGCGCTGGAAGCCCTATTTTCATAGGAGCGAAAGAATCTCGCAATACTCTCATAAACTCTCGATTTGTAACTGGATTAGGTGCAGCCAGATTAACGGGTCCGAAAATCAAAGAATTTTTCATCAGGAATTTGGCAATTCCTACCCAGTCATCGATATGCAACCAACTTATCCATTGAGTACCAGGACCCTGCTTTCCACCAAGCCCAAGTTTTGTCAATCGTCGCATCACCGGGAATGCTCCACCACCCTTCCCCAAAACGATGCTTATTCTCATTGCTATCTTCCGGACATGCTCAACAGGTGCATCAAAAAAAGCCTTTTCCCAAGCCCTTCCCACTTCCTCGGAAAAACCTACAGCATTTCCTTCGCTATGTTCATCATGAGCAGGTAAATCCCCCCTTCGATCATTATAAATTGTAGCCGTACTGGCATTAAGCCAGACGGAGGGAGGATTCTCGCGTGATCGAATTGCTTCTCCCAAAGCTTTTGTGGAATCTACTCTAGAATTAAGAATTAATGATTTGTTTTCTTTGGTATATCGACAATCTACTGAGCGTCCAGTAAGATTAAAAACAGCCAAGGCATTTTCCAATTCGTCTACCCAAGCACCCAAACTTTTGGCATCCCATTGAACAAATCTTCCATTTTGTCCGGGTTTTTCAAGTCTTCCAAGTATCACCACTTCGTAACCTTCCTCAAGTAATGAAGTGGAAAGGGCTTGCCCCAAAAAGCCAGAACCTCCTGCTATAATTACCTTGCCCAAGGTTTTATTCATCGCGATGAGATTTTTTTGAAAATTTGGATGGCCTGATCAATTTTTTGATCATCTATGTGAAGATGTGTCACGAGTCTAAGCGAGTTTTCATCAAGAGCAAAACACAGCAAACCTTCATCCGACAAATTTTGCTGCCATTCATATGCTGGTGTTTCCGTTTTAACATAGACCATATTTGTTTGAACATTTTCCAATTTAACATTCAGACCTTCCATTTCAGAAAGACTTTCAGCCAGACGGTTGGCTCGTTCATGATCTCCTTTGAGGTGGGGAAGGTTATGATCCAATGCATATATGCCCGCTGCCGCCAAAACACCTGATTGCCGCATCCCGCCTCCTAACATTTTTCGCCAACGATGGGCTTGATCGATAAATGCCACAGTGCCTGCCAGAACACTGCCCACTGGCGCTCCCAAGCCCTTGGACAGGCACACAGAAACGGAATCAAACATGGAAACAAGATTGTTCGCATTTTGTTCACTCGCTTCAACTGCGTTGAACAATCGGGCACCATCCAAATGCAGTTTGCACTGTGTCTCCCATGCGACCTCCTCNACTTCTTTTAGAATTTCGAGGGGATAGCAAGTACCGCCTCCTCGGTTGGAAGTATTTTCAAGACATATCAGGGAAGCATTAGGAAAGTGACTACGACTTCCCTTTGATTTNCGGATCCGTTTACGAAGATCAGCTGGATCAATAATTCCGTTACTGCTTGGAACCAATGCCATCGAACATCCAGACAAGGCTGCAAATCCTCCCCCCTCGTAAACATACAAGTGGCTATGCTCCTCAGCTACAATTTCATCACCCGGTTGAGTATGCGTGCGAACTGCCACGGCGTTTGACATGGTACCGCTCGGAACAAAAAGGGCCGCTTCCTTTCCAAGCATTCCTGCAACTTTTTCTTGCAGACGGATTACCGTTGGATCGTCTCCGTTTACATCATCACCGACTTCCGCATTTCGCATGGCATTACGCATTCCTTCACAAGGTTGCGTAACCGTATCGCTTCTTAGGTCGATCACATGGGATGGTTTACTTTCCATCCTTTGAGTGCTGAGTTCTTTTTCTATTTAAGGACAATGTTTTTAAAGTAGACCTTCATCGGTGGCCCAGAGTGGACTTGAAAGGCAAGCAATCCATCTGCACGACGAGTTTTCTTGTCATTATCAATCAATTCTGTCGTTTTTACCCCATTGATATATTGAGTGAAATGAAAGCCCTTTGCGACGATTCGATANTTGTTCCACTCTCCTTTTTTTACGGCTTTTCCTATCTCGTTGGTATCTCCAAACTTTTCCACTTTCTTCTGTAATTTCCCTGCATCATTCAGGGAAAGTGTGGTTTTATCTCCCCTCATTGAAAGGATTCCACGAAATGCTTCCCCATAACAAATCCCAGAAAAACGGTCACCAGACTCGAAGTCAGCCTGATATCCTCCGATTCGCCAACCGTCATGTTTCCCGGGCTTTACAAAACTTCGGTACTGAATCCCGCTATTACCACCATCAATCTTGTAATCGAGAGTAAGATCGAAATCTTTCAAAACCCCATCCTTCCAAATGAGAAATGTATTTCCCTTGGTTGGATTTTCTTTGGTATTCTCGCCAACAATCGCCCCATCTTTAACGCTCCAATGGACCGGATTGCCGTCCCAGCCATCTAATGTCCTACCGTCAAAAAGGTGTTTTCCACCGAATAAAGGGAAGGAAGTAAGAGTGAAAAGGATAATAGTGAGTGATAATTGATTCTGCATTTAATCCATATGTCTAACTCTCATCAATTTAGGCAAGGAAAAGTTGACCCATTACAACTTTTCTTATGAAATCGGGAACACTTTACATGATCAAAGTCCAAGATCTTAAAATCCATTACGGAGAATTCGTCGCAGTAAACAATCTGTCCTTTTCCGTAAAACAGGGTACGATTTTTGGACTCATCGGACCCAATGGGGCAGGGAAAACAACCACAATCAAAGCCATGGCGACTCTACTTGAGCCCACTTATGGAGAAGTTTTGATTGGTGATACTTCAGTTTTTCACGAACCGGAGAAAGCCCGTCGTATGCTTGGTTATATGCCCGACTTCCCTCCCGTATATGATGATTTGCGAGTAGAGGAATTTTGCGATCTTTTTGCACATGCATATCTCCAAACAAAATCACAAAGAAAGCGAAAGGTAGAGGACGCACTTGCCAGAACCAATCTGCTCGACAAGAGAAAAGAATTTTGCCGATCACTGTCACGGGGAATGAAACAACGTGCACTTTTGGCAAAGACAATCGTACACAATCCGTCAATAATGCTTTTAGACGAACCAGGTGCCAATCTTGACCCAAAAGCCCGCATTGAAATGCGTAANCTGCTACGCAAACTGGCCAATGATGGAAAGACGATCCTAATTTCTTCTCATGTTCTTACTGAATTGCAGGATCTTTGTGATGAAATTGGAATGATGAAAGATGGGGAAATGGTTGTTACCGGATCAATTGAAGAAATCACCCAAGACCGCAGCAATTCAAGAATTATCGAACTCGAACTGATTCATTCATCCTCAAGAATCGAGGAAATCGCCAGTGAATGGCCTACCCTTTCAGATCTCTCATCTCTTAATGAATCATCTACCCTTTTTCAATTTTCACATTCTGGAGACAGACAAGACCTTTCAAAATTTTTGGCAAAACTAGTGGAAGAAAAACTTGAAGTTGTCTCCTTTTCCACCCGCAAATCAAAAGTGGAAGACTTATTTATGGAAATCGATTCTTCCAATCAAGTTGATCTTGAAGAGTTATGAACGCACTTATCCTTAGAGGGATTAGGCAAAATCTTCGCCCTAAGCATTTGATTGCAGCTGGGCTTTTTTCCCTGATTGTCTGTTCCACGGCATATATGACTTCTTATCTCGAAGGAGCTAAGGGTAAGTACACCTACGATTCCCAGACACNNGAGTGGACCAGAGGAGAAGATTCGCCAATCAACGGGGCNCGCAATGCATTTACCTTTTTGGTCATAATTCAAGGATTTTATCTAATGTTCCTCGGGACAGGACGGGTCGCTTCCGTCACAGCGGAAGAAAGAGAGTCCGGTCTTCTTGATTATCAGAGGATGACACCGATGAACCCCTTTTCTAAGATTGTCGGTTATATTTTTGGACTTCCAGCTCGGGAATATTACATGTTTCTCTTTACCATCCCCTTCCTTCTACACTGCGTGGTGGCAGGTAAAATACCTTGGGATAATGTATTTCAATTGTATGCCGTATTTTTTTGCTCGGTAATCCTTTATCACCTTACAGCACATGCGGTGGGGCTNGTTGTACCCAAGCCAAGAGCTGCTTCTTGGGTATCACGAATAGTGGTGCTTGGCTTATATGTGGCACTACCTGGACTCGGACAGGCGGGAATATCTTTCTTATCCTTCCTCACAATTCTTCCCACTTATTTTGGTAAAATACTTCCAGTCTTACATCCTGTGGATAAAGACGTCAAAATGGGACATTACGAACAAATAGTCATCGATTTCTGGCAGGATGTCCCCTTCTTCAACTTCACGATCTCGCCCACGGCCTTTACTTTTCTCATGCAAGGGCTCCTTATTTTTACGCTACTTGTCACCGCCTACCGCAAGTGGAGAAACCAGGCCCTTCCCGCATTTTCTAAATCATCCGGACTGCTATTGTTTTTCGTCTTACAGTTTCTCCTACTTGGTTCCCTCTGGACTTTTTTTGCCAATGGCGAAGCATCTGGACTGATTGGAAATGCAATTTCTTCTAGCGAAAATGTCCCTTTACATCAGAAAATAGTTTTTTTTGTACTTGTAGATACGATCTATGCCGGATTGTCCATACTTGCTCTGTTGGCTCTTATCAACGTCTGCTGCCCGAACCGTCATCTTTTCTTGAAAGGCATACAACGAATCAGGAAATTTCATCTCCCTCGTATCCCGGTGCTTGCGGATGAATGCAGTGGGTTATGGTTTGTGGCATTGCTGTCAGGAATGACCATCGCCGTTTTCACTTGCTTGACTTCACTTGCCTTGGATTCGAAAAATTGGGACATCTCACCCTCATTGTCTTCTTTGATCATTATTCCTTCTATTGGAATCCTAGCCACTGCCATTTATCTTCAGGCAGCGAGAGAGATGTGGTTCAATCTTGGATTTTGGGGGTATGTAGGACTCTTATGGATCACCCCATTACTTGCAAGCTTGGTACTCGCCGTGGGATGGCAGGAAGAATATCTATCCATTATATACAAGCTTATCTCCATTAACCCCTTGGGGCTAATAACTGTTCAGATGTATAATGAATTTGCTGACTTAATCGAAATCCCGTTGGAAAGAAGAGAGATTCTAGCCGAGGCAAAATGGTTTGGATTGATTATTTCATCTCTGCTGGCAGTTATTTTACAGGCTAGACTGCTAGCCATTCGAAAAGAAATCTTAACCAAACAACAAATATCCATCCAAATATGATTCGTAACCTCCGCATCATCGGAAACATTGAGGGAGTCTCTTACCTCATTCTTCTCTTTATCGCTATGCCGCTAAAATATTCTTACGACATGCCTATNGCAGTTAAGATCACTGGGATGGCTCATGGTGTTCTCTTTACGGCTTATTGCCTGCTCCTTGCAATTTGCATGAAAAGATTTTCATGGAAANTGGGATTCGGGATTTATCTTTTTATTGCAACCCTGATTCCTTTTGGAACATTTGTGACCGATCGGAAACTGAAATTGCTCAGAGGAACGGACCCTTAAGCAAGCAGGCTATTGATCGTGCCACTACTGTCGGCAAAACGGTTCATTTTTAGTCCCATTGCTTGTGCTTGAGTAAGCCATAGGTTGGCAAGTGGCACCCCTCCTTCTGGAGTTTTGTAGGTTCCGTTCACTTTCTTAACAAGCCCTGATTTCGAAGATACATTAAGGTGCTTGCCAGTTATGAACTTCCCGCCTCCTGAACCAGCGACAATTACGGGAAGCGCACTGTATTGATGGGTCGAACCATCGCCCAATCCGGAACCATAGGTAAACATAATATTGTCCAACAGGCTCTTACCGTTAGCTTCTTCAATGCGGTTCATTTTATTACAAAGGTAAGCAAACTGCTCCATGTAGAAATAATCCACCTTGATCAGCTCATTGAGAAACTTGCCTTGATTATGAGACATCTGGTGATGACTCTTTGGTTTATCAAATAAACTCTCAAAAAGATAGGGAGTATCCCATCTCTCAGGACCAACCATAAAAGTTGTCACGTTGGTGAGACCGGTTTGCAGGGCCGCTACCATCAAATCTCCCATCAATCGGATGTATTCACCACGGGGCATTTTTCCATCCATGGGAATATCCAAATCTACCTTGCTCAATTCCTGCTTCATTTCTTCGAGCCGAGATATCTGAGTCTCAATTGCCCGGATCGACTCAAAATACTCTCCAAACTTCTGCTGATCCGAATATCCCAACTCTTTTTCCAGCGAGCGGGCATCGTCTAGCACCAAATCGGTGATATTTTTATAGGCACTCCTTTCATCCGATTTGAACAATCGACGATAAGCAAGCAATGGATCACGCATCGAAGGAGCGACATGCTCAGTTCCATACCATGAAATATTATCAAACTGGATCGATTCCTTATTGTCCTTGTGACTGTTACAGCTGAATTCCAGAGTTTTGAAAGGTGTCTGAGCTCCGATTTTATCTGCAATAATATGATCGAGCGTCCTTGCCTGCGGGTATGGGGTGTGCTTGAGGCTAAAAGGACTGGCACTTGAAAGGAAACAGGAAGCACACTGGGCATGCACATCCGTGCCAGGTTGGAAAGTTCGGTCCAGACCTGTAATCAGAGTGATCTTATCCTTGAGTCCCTCCAACGGTTTCATGGTTTGGGTTAACTGCAAGTCATGCAGACCAATCTCAATATTCGATCGGGTACTTTCAGCGTCAAAACTGTCATTGGTAAACNTCTGCTGAACTATACTCTTTTCCTCTCCNGGAAAAAATGTCTGTCTGACCACCCCGATTGGCACATAATAGAAAGCGGCACGCTGCGGCGGAAGTAAAGTTGCTCCCCCATTGGCCAAGCTCTCCATCCAGGGAAGTGCCAAGATAGAACTGCCCATACCTCTAAGAAAATTGCGGCGCCCCAATGTATTCATATTTCCATTCTCCTTCTTATGGTTTCAGATGCAAGGCTAGTTTGCCATTTTTCCCAAGAAAGGGTTTCGATGCCACCACCGCGTGAATCATCGATTTCATCGAATAATCTTCTGCTTTTACTCTTTCAACAATCCCGTCCAGTGCCAAAGAATCAGAAGGGATCAGTTCACGCCCAAGCCCGAAAGCTAGAAGGTGTCCGGCAAGGGCACGCACAAATCGGTCTTTCTCTTTCAGAATTGCATCCTTGAATTCAACAACATTCGAGAATTCATGCTTTCTGAAAAGCGTTCCACCCGAATCAACATCACGGCCATTTTCATATTTTTGACGCCAGCGACCAACTGGATCGAAATTCTCCAGTGCAAATCCCAGAGGATCAAGTTTCTCATGACATCCCGCACAATCCGCCCGTTCGCGGTGGTCCGAGAAGCGTTCACGCAGGGTAAGACTATCATCATGGGCTTTATCCTCCGGCAAAGGAGGCACTTCCGCAGGAGGAGGGGGGGGAGGAGAATTGAAGATTACACCGGCAATCCAAGCACCACGAGTAATTGGTTTAGTCTCCAAGGGACCGGAAGTCATTGTCATCACCGCACCGTTGGTGATCACTCCACCATGTCGTCTGTCAGCAACGGGCTGCCTCGCAAAAGGAATGGTTACGGGACCGCCTAGTTTTCCCTTAGGCTCCTCACCATACCACTTCCTCAGCCTCGGTGAGCGGAAGGTGTAATTGGAATCAATCAGTTCGAGCACCGAACGGTCTTCGATTAAGACGGTTTCGAAAAGAAGTAACGGTTCCATCATCATATCCATGGTCGTGCGGTATAAAGGAGCAGCGTAATAAAAATCCTTGTATTTCTTTTCATCAGGAACCGCGGAAATTATGCGGTCCAACTGCAACCACTGAGTGGGAAAGGAATCGCAGAACCTTTTTACCTTATGATTCAAAAGCATTCGCTCCACATGATTCACCAGGGTTTCATCTTCGCTAAGAGTGCCATTTTTTGCAGAGTCTAACAAATCCTCATCTGGCAGGCTCCCCCAAAGAAAGAAGGATAATCTTGAAGCCAAATTGATGTTTTCGATTTGTTGCGACTGCTCCGCGGCATCACCCACATCGTACAAGTACAGAAATCTTGGCGATGCCAGCACCGCCGAGAGAACTTCTTTCATCACCTCAAGAAATGATTTTCCCTCTTCTAAAGCCTGCTTGGCATAGGAGAAATATTTATTACTTACTTTCTTGTCTATCGGCCTACGAAAAGCATGCGTCAATAATTTGCCCAACCGTTTCTCGATTTCATCTTCAATATTTATTTCGTTCCCTGGTTCCTCGAAATAAATCTTCCATGTGCCCACATTTTTAGAATTGAAAGATGGGCTTTGCACAATGCTTCGGCTAAGCCGGAAAAAATCCTCCATCAACAAAGGCGAAAGCGATAAATGGTCCCCTTGCGTATCATACCCATGCTCTGCCCTCAGATCCTGAGGGAAAGGTGCCACTCCGTCCATTCTAGGTTCAATCAAACCTGACTTACCAAGCGGTCGACTGCTTACAGTCATTTTGCTCGGCATTTTTCCGCTCTCCGGATTGAAGTATCCGGAACGGTCACGCATCATCTTTTCCGGTAAGGGGAACACCTCCACTTTCAAACCCAATAAATCTTTGACCGCATTTGCGTACTGGAAACGGGTCATTCTACGAATGGGTGCCTTTACCATCTTTTCATTCGAATTTATAGCCTCCCTAAGCATATTCTTTAATTCTGCAACAATTACTTTTTGATCGTTGGGAGGTATCGGATCATTTTCTTCGGGAGGCATCTCTCCAAAATCGATTACTTCAAGTACCATTTGCAGAAGTTCGGGATCTTCTTTAATATCTCCTCCTTCAGTGTAGGAACTTAAATCGACATCTCCTTTTACCTTGTCCTTCGCACCATGACATTCGATGCAGTGAGTCTTAAATGTTTCCCCAATCGAAAAATCCTTTTTGGCAAAGGCTAGCTGAAAAAGGGTCAGAGAGGTAAGACCCGTAAATAAGAGGCTGGAAAAAAATATTCTGTAGAACCGCTGGATCACTTGACNTATAAACTGAGAATTATTCTAAGAATCCGAATTTTTATTACAAACATAGAAGTAAATATCTGATAGGTATGTTTTATGAATATCAAAAAATGACTCTAACATATCCATTTAAGACTTCTATTGATTAAATCGATTTAATGAAAACCGACTGTAAATTGCCTATTTCGAGCTTTCTTAATTCTAAATCTTTTGTGGGATTGTAAAAAACANTCAATTCCTCATGCTAGTCAAGCAATGTTTTCCCTGGGTCAACTTCAGCTAAAATCCAACTTATTCCTATCTCCACTGGCTGGCTATACCAACCTGCCCTTTCGTTTGGTAATTCGGGAAATCGGCGGNGTGGACCTTTGNACCACTGACTTGGTNAATGCACGCTCCCTCATCGAACAAAACCCCAAAGCGCTCAAATTGATCGAGACCAATCAGAAGGATAGCCCCCTCTCAGTTCAGCTTTTCGGGGGAGTCAAAGAAGAGATGCGAGATGCATCGATTATATTGCAGGAGCTTGGAGTCGACTCCATCGATGTCAACATGGGGTGCCCCGTTCCCAAGGTCACCAAAACCGGCGGTGGAGCCAGCATGATGAATGAACTCCCCAAAACGCAAGAACTCATTCGTTCCATGGTTGACACCGTAAAAGTCCCAATTACTGCNAAAATGCGACTAGGTTGGGATGATAANAATTTAACCGCACCTGATCTTGCCCATGCCCTTGAGGATGCGGGGGTCACTGCCATCTTCGTGCACGGACGTACCCGTGCACAAGGATTTGAAGGAGTGGTCAAACTTGATGGTATCCGTAAGGTCGTTGAGGCTGTCAAAAACATTCCGGTAATCGGAAATGGAGACATTACCACTCCACAAGCGGCCAAGCATATGATCGAACAGACCGGATGCCATGGCGTATCTGCTGGCCGCGGTGCCTTTTACAACCCTTGGATTTTCCTACACACGCAGCAATATTTGAAAACTGGTATGCTTCCACCCGAGCCTAGCTTCGAAGAGCGTATACGAGTCTTGCGTAGGCACTACGACCTAATGGTCGAAGTATTTGGTGAAGACCGCGGCTCGCTTCAGTTCCGAAAGATAGCTCCCTGGTATGCCAAAAGATTCGGTCCCGTGAAGCCATTTAACAACGCCGTTGTGCGCATCAGCTCACGGACAGATTTCGAAAAAGTTCTCACCGATTATCTGGAATGGCGCAAACCATTTACCGATGAGGCAGGCAATCTACTCCCACGATATGAATTACCACCCATGATTGCCTCCTTCATGCGGGAAGAGGAGGAATTTCAGGCAAAACAAAGAAAAGAGATCGGCGTCCCCAAAGGACCCGTCGAAGTCTGGTAACGGTTAATTACTATTTCCTGTTCCAGGGCATCTTGGCCATCATTATGCCCATCCCGCAGGTATCGGTCACGCCTGCAAAGACCAATCCCGCTCCGATAAAGGCGGATAGAGCAAACCCACCCGGATGCACAAACTGCCCGACCGCTGCTCCGATTACCACGAGCGAACCTGCTGCTATTCGCACCTGTCTTTCAAGGGACATCACTTTCTTACCTTCATCAACCGGTAACCCTGCCGCATGCCACGCCGAAGTCCCACCCTCGACATTTACGATATTTGTAAATCCGGCAGCCTCCAGTTTTTTACTTACTTTCATGGAACGCCCACCGGACTGGCAAATCACATGGATTTCCTGTTCTTTGAAAAAAGGTATTTTCTCCAACTCCAACGATTCCATCGGATGATTCACTGCCCCATTTGCATGGATCGAACCATACTCTGCTGGCGTCCTTACATCAATGAGAAGAATATCTTGAGACTGCTTTCTTTTGTCAAAACTTTGGGAAACGGAAATATTTTGCATTTNCCTGTTATTTGAAAAATAAAAGTTCGAAAATTAAAAGGGAAATTGATTAATTTTTAATCAGCGACTTCATAAAATTACTTAAGTTACTTACAATCAATATTTAAAGTATTTTTCTTGTTTTTAAATTTTTTCTTGCATTTCCATTTTTATTTATTTAGTGTATTTATATCTTTAACTTATCTACACTTATGAATATCCAACGCATTATCTCCAAACTAACAGTAATTTCCTTATGCTTCTCAACATTTTTGGCCTACGCCACCAAACCCAAAGTGAATGGATTGGACTTCGTCAAGGTTACGCCAAAATTCGACACGGAAAGAATCGGTAAGGTAAACCTAAACAGTGATCTACTGGCTCACTATTCTTTCGACGGAAACGGAGAAGACAAATCGGGCAATAACAACCACAGTTCCGTGAATGGACCAACTGCTACGAGTAATAGGTTTGGACATGAGGAAAATGCATATGCATTTTCGGAAAATTTTATTTTAACCCCTGATTTTTCTCAAATTCTCCACAAGGAACTAACTGTAACCGGTTGGCTTTACAGAAATCAATCTTCTTCCGGAATCGAGCAAGTCTTTGAAGCACTTACAAATGTTTGGGAAATCTTTCTTGAAACCCAGACTTCTTCAGGAGACACATTGGAATTCAATCATTCAGGAGATAACAAATACACCATTCGAAGTGGCAGTATTCCAAAGTCTGAATGGTTTCATTTCGCTTCGGTAATCGATGAGGAAAAGCAATCGATTTATATAAACGGTAATCTTGTTTCCAGTGTTGCCCATACAGGAGACTTGCAAATCCGGACTGCCTTCAGGATAGGTCGTGACTATGAGGGNAACATCCAACACTGGGATGGTGCCATGGATGATTTCAGAATTTATGGTAGGGGNTTGAACGAATATGAAGTCGAAGCACTTTATAAAGATACTTCCGACATGATTGACTTGGAAGCGGGACTNATAGGCCATTATCCTTTCAGTGGAAACTCAAATGATCGCAGCGGAAACGAAAACCATCTTGAAAATAATGGTGCAACCATGACATTGGATCGTTTTGGAATGGAAAACTCTGCATTCTCTTTTGATGGCCAAANCAGCTATTTATCTACGGATATTGAAAATCGTAAAGGCGATTTCTCACTATCCCTTTGGGCTAAGGCTCAAAATATCGAACAAAGTCGCTACCGTTCAGTCATCAACATTCATGATAAAACTCAGGGATCAAGAGATACCTGCCAGATTCACACCAGTGGCGGTCGCTATCCCACTTATCAGTTTTTCTCAAGCAATCCGGAAAGCTTTGCTCTTGTTACTCAGGAATGGCAACATCTTGCAGTTACAGTGCTCGGAGATGTCATCCGCTTTTACGAAAACGGTGAGCGAGTTTACTCACAGCAACTAGAAGGAGGGGACGCAAATTCTTTCTCTAACATCATTATAGGAAAAAACCGTCGAGGTGAAAGAAAGTTCCATGGTTCAATCGACGATGTTTACGTTTACAACCGTGCGATAAACGATGCCGAAGTTGCACGAATTTTTGATGGAGGTCTTGAAGATAGTGACGGTGACGGACTTACTGACGAATACGAAGTTGGCAAAGGCAGGTACCAACTNATTGCAGGATCCTACGATTGGAGAAGTGCAAAATCTGACGCAGAGAGCAAAGGAGGTCACCTTGCAACCATAACTTCTCAAGAGGAATGGGAAGCTGTCCGAAGAGAAGTTGGTCCACTCCCCTCTACTTACTGGTTGGGGGGTACGGATGAGAAAAACGAAGGTGTATGGGAATGGATCACAGGAGAGGCATGGAAATTCACCAAATGGGCGGCGAATGAGCCCAACAACCTCGGAGATGAAGACTTCCTTCAGACTTGGGGACCATCCCTTGATGGTAACCGTGCATGGAATGACAACCAATTTAATGAAAATCGCAACGGATACATTCTCGAATTTGGTTACTATTCCAATCCAGATTCAAAGGATAGTGATGGCGACGGGATAGAAGATGGAAANGAGGTGCTTGCCAACACAGACCCAAATAATCCTTTCAGTCGCCCAGTGCCTAACTTTACTGCACCAAAGNGCACTCCCGGTGCTCCACCAGNCCCCGACTATGTCGATACCATTAACGAACTGACAGAAAAGGTACTTGAACAAACAGTCGAGATTGAAAACCTGAAGGACACCAATCAAGTTCTTACTTCTCAAAATAACGAGCTAAATTCCACCAATCAGGAATTAATTGTGAAAGTCCATAATCTTGAAAATGAAGTCGAACTTCTTACTCAGAAAAATGAGAATCTAACTCTTGCATTAGCAGAAGAAGTGGAGAAGAATNATGTTTTTGCCGCTCAAGTTGCAAACCTTACACATGAGAAAAACATCCTGAGCCATGATCTTGGTGTAAGGACCGAACAANTGGAGGAAGCCATTGAAATGGCCCAGGTTCCCTTTATCAAAGGATGGGTTTACGACAACGACCGTGGATGGATGTTCACCGATGCCGATCATTATCCCATGATTTACACTCACAACGATGATACTTGGCACTACTTCGAACTAGGCTCCAGCGATCCCCGATACTTTTTTAATTTCAAGTCACAACAATGGGAAGCATGGGATGCCCTACCCGAGGAAAATGATTCCAATCTCGCTGATANCAATAATTTGTAAGCTAATATTTAGTGTATATACATAGAAAGGTAAATGCAATGAATGCTGATTCACTTCTTAATCCCACACTTTTAGTAACTGCGAATTTCTCGCTTGCAAGCAATCCACCATTCTCGATCAAAAACGATAAATTATCTGGAGAAAATTTTGATCCTGATAATTTGAATCCAATGTGGGCTGACATCCAAAAAAGAAAATCAGCAAATACTCAAACCGATGTTTTCTCTTTAAGTGATTATTCCAAAGCAAAACCACCATAAAATCCTTTAGTATGGATATAGGGCAAAAGCGGGACTACTGAATGGGTCCCGCTTTTTTATTTCCAAATTTCCTGCTCTTTTAATTGATTGGTGGCAGCCTCAACCCATCCTCGATTGGCCGCCGGACTGGCAGGACTGGGGTGAAGGATCATCCCGATCTTAATCTCTATCCCCTTAAGTGCTTCCTCTGCCCGTTTTTTGGCAAATCCCCCTACTCCGATCAACCAATCGGGTTCCAAAATCTCGACAATCTCCTGNAAGTGATTATCGCACAGCTCTTCCAAAGGTTTTTTTTCGGAAGCAGGTAATTTGTCCGGTGTTCGGTTCCTCCCGCTCTCTTCCATGAAAACCAGCGGGCAGTAATTGGCCACAAAGTGATCCTTGAAGAAATCCTTCGCATCAGGGAATTTCTCGGAAAACAATCCCCATAATCTCCGTCCGCTCACTTCGCTCTTCGTACAGGCCAACCCTTCTACTGGGCGCTTCGGATGTTCAGGACTAGGTCTGTCCACCTCTCCCCGCAAGTTCATCCAGTCACGAACGGCGGGAATCTCTCCAAAGGGCACACCCGTCTGAGCCATTCCGAAAGGTCCGGGGTTCATTCCCAAAAAAACCACTTTCTTTTTTCCTTCACCTGCCAACTTCAAATACTGCTCATGAATCGCCCAGGCATATTCCAGAGGATTGTAAATAAAAGATGTGGGTGAGCTAAAAGACAGGGAATTTACCATTTCCGACAGTTTCTTTGCTGCTTTAGTAAGTGAATCGCTCATGGCTATTTCTCAAGAGGAATGTCAAGGAGCATGGAAAGGTCCAACGCATCACTTTCCGCCTTAAAACGGACTTCCAATTTAGGCATGAATCTAGAATAATTCTTTTTTTCATTATGGCATAGAATATTGAAGACTATTTTCTCTTTGGCACCTGGATCTAGTGAAATATTTCTAGCAGTTGGGCTTATCACTAAATTCGCAGATTTTGGACTTATCCAATTTAATCTTCCGTCAATATGAAAATCAAACGGATTTGCCAAAATTAAGGTCAGGGACTTTCCATCCAGTTTGGTCTGTCTTTTGAAATATTCCTCAAATACCAGGCTGCGCCAAAAGATTTGATGACTCTCAGTGGTTACATCGTCCTTCATAATTCCATCGATGGTTAAATTGGCCATTCTCGGACCTTTGTCTGTCATGGTCACCCATGTTGCATGGTCAAATTCACCAAATGCCTCTCCTCTTAGCTTACTTCCCCCTCCAGTAGTGCCAAGTGTGTAGAAAGAAGTACCGTTTCTTTCATATTTTCCATAATGATGAACGTGACCTGCAAACACAGTATGCAGTCTACCTTTCAAAGCTTTGGCGATCTTCGGCCAACCCGTCTCTGTCTTACGAAGAATTTTTTTTCCTTTATCCCTAATCAAAATACCCTCTTCCAATAACCAAAGAGGCTGATGCATAAAAACAAGGGTCCACCGAGCTTTATCATTTTTCTTAAGCTCTTCCAGCGTCCAATCTATCTGCTCATCCTCAAGTAGAGCAGGCTTTGCCCCAGGACCACCCTGTGTATTCAGGCACAAAAAAAGAACATCTTCATAAAGAAAAGAGTAGTAACGAACTCCAAACATTTCGTCCCATATTTGGTCCGCAACTTCATTACCAAGATCATGATTTCCGGGAAGATAGAAGAAAGGCATATCAAACCCCTTGATAAATGAATTGAATTCTTGCCATTGTCCCTTGAGCTTTTCGACATTTCGATTGCCCATCCCACCTTGGATCAAATCTCCCACCGTAATCACAAACTCCGGGCGAAGTTCATTAAGTTTTCCCACCGCTTTGGGAAAAACGCCCTGCCTTGCGCCACCTGTTCGATCGGCAACAATCGCGAACTGAAAATCCTTCGGATCATTGAGAAAATCTTTATCCGTCCACGGTTTTTTTTTCGTTTGAACGGAATGTTTAAAACTTGAAATTTTCTCTACGGCACTCAGCAAGAAGGAACACTGATAAATGCCAAAGGAAAGAAGGAATAACCATATTTTCATTAGAATATCGAACTCTGTTAAGTTCTAACAGATTTCGCAAGTTTGATTCATTTCTTCCTTTGATCTGCTCTTTTTTCACAAAGTAAAGTCAGAATGATTAATTCTGACTTACCCCATCCAGCTCTTCCCACTGTGCGTACGCTTCCAGAATTTTATTTTCCAGTTCAACGAGTTTTTGCTGGTCGCCAAGGGGGTCGTTCTCTGCATTTCGAAAGTAATCAGGCTCCTGCATCGATGCGGTAATTCGGTCACGATCCGCTTCCATCTTTTCGATCTTCTGTGGTAATTCTTTGAGAGCTTCTCGTTCCTTATTTAGGAGCTTCCGCTTCTTTGGGACTTCAGTTTCTATTTTCTTCCTCGACCTGGCTAGTGGCTTTACCTTTTCTTTGGGACGACTCATTTTTTCCAGCCAGTCCTCACAGCCACCGGCATATTCCTCCACCCCACCCTTTCCGTCAAGGGCGATGGTGGCAGTCACAACATTGTCGAGAAAATCACGGTCATGACTGACCAACAGGAGCGTGCCATCAAAATCAAGCAGTCGTTCCTCCAGTAATTCAATGGTCTCAATATCCAGATCATTGGTCGGTTCGTCCAAAACAAGCAGGTTGGCGGGTTGAAGAAAAAGTTTTGCTAATAACAAGCGTGCACGCTCCCCACCCGATAACATCTTTGCGGGTGCCCGAGCAGTTTCCGGTAGGAAAAGAAAATCACGAAGATAGGATAAAATATGCTTCTTATTCCCATTGACTTCGACGGTATCCCCATTCGGAGCGACATTCTCCGCTACTGATAAATCTTCCAAGACTTGAGCCTTTAACTGATCAAAATAAGCAACCTCAAGTTTTGTCCCGTGATCGACTGTGCCGGAAGTCGGCTCCAACTTCTTAAGCAAAAGTTGTAGAAGGGTAGATTTACCGGACCCATTCAGACCTATCACTCCGATCTTATCACCTCTCCAAATCGTGGAGGTAAAATCCGAAACAATGTCTTGGGCATCCCATGCATAACTCAGATTTTTGGCCGTGATCACTTTACGACCGGAAGTCTGCCCCTGATTCGTCCCAGAGAGATTTACCTTACCCTGCAGCTCGCGA
>NZKO01000046.1 GCA_002692535.1 Opitutia bacterium | reverse complement strand
CCCCCTATCGTATCCGTATTTATTGCATTGATCATTCAAGAAACAATCGGATTCCCAATGATTCCAGTATTTATTTGGGAAGTTGTGAAATCTCTCGGAAATTGCGCTATTCCAATTGGGCTGATTTTGATCGGCGGTAGTTTTTATCAGTTATTCAAAGGATTTAATTTCTCACAAAAATGTAAGGTAGAAGTGGCATCCGTAATGGTCAGAAACATTATTTTCCCAGTTATTGTACTCTCATTTCTACTGGTTGGTTTGCTTCCCAATGAAATAGATTGGCTGAGAGAAATCCTCGTTGTCCAGTCTGCAATGCCTGCAGGTATCTTTGCAGTCGTAGTGGTTGGAAATTATGAGGGAGATAAAATGACTGCACTCAGAAGCATCCCAATTACGATGATTGTTGGTATTTTGAGTATTCCCTTTTGGTTATTTTGGGGACTTAAAATACTAAGTCTTTAAGAAGACTTGTTGGCTTGTGCCTGAGAAAGCTGTCTTTTCAGTTCGTCAATCTGACTTTCTAAATCCTTAATGTTTTCATACTTAGATTTAGCTTCAAGCAAGTTGTAAGTGTTCGTGACGGATGCTTTTAATTTGTTATATTCCTCTGCGTAGATCAGGGAAATCAAGTAATTCTTGAATTCTTTACGATCCCGAATAATTTTTAAGTCCAATTCTTCCATCTCCTGTGCAAACTTGATGTGCATCTTATCAATTTCAGAATCAAACTTTTTATGTTCCTTTTCGATGTGTTGCTTGGCTTTGGAAATCGAACCGAGAAGACCGCTGCAAAGTCTGACATCCTTTTCAGAGAATCTCTCGAATGAAATGATTTGTGAAGAAAGTGCTGCAGCGAATCCAGTAAGTTCAATTTCTGACTTTTGGGACTCTTTATTAGCCCAGTTTTCAATTGCCTTTAGCAATCGGGAAACTGAAGATTTTGCTTCGTCTGATTCGGAAATTTTTACTGTTTCGTCGTCCATAGTAAGATCAGTTTATATTATAGGGTAATTGTTTGGCAATAACATTAGAAAAGATTTTGAAAATTTCAAAATAAAAAAGAATAATTCAATATTACAAATTTACTATGCAATCATAATTTTTTTTCATATTCCATCAAATTTGTTTTTATTTCACTGCTTAATATGAGCAATCCGACGATATTTGGGAAAGCCATTCCCAAAATCATTAAGTCCGAAAAATCTAAAATGGTTGTTGCTGTAATAATTGAACCTAAAAATGTAAAAAGTAGGAACAGGAATTTGTAAAATACTGAGGATTTATCACCAAATAGATATACCCAGCATCTTTCGCCGTAATACGACCAGGATATCATGGTAGAGAATGCGAATAGGAAAACGGCAAAGCAAAGTAGGTAGGGAAACCAAGGTATTACGCTCCCCATCGCAGCGGAGGTCAATGCACCGCCTTTGTTATTCTCAATGAAATGAATATTGTCAGGGTCGAGGTAAGCTCCCGTTATGATTATTACCAAAGCTGTCATTGAACAAACAACAATCGTATCAATGAAGGGTTCTAGCAATGCGACTATTCCTTCTTCAACCGGATGGGAAACTTTTGCCGCAGAGTGAGCTATCGCCGCAGAACCTATACCTGCCTCATTGGAAAAAACGGCTCTCTTAATTCCAATAATCAAAACTCCAAGGAACCCACCAAATGCTGCATCAGGAGAAAATGCCCCCTCGATGATTAGCTTTATTGCACTCGGAATCAGGCTAAGGTTGGCAAACAGTATGTAGAAACAGGCCAAAAGA
This sequence comes from Opitutia bacterium, assembly GCA_002692535.1. GTDB lineage: Bacteria > Verrucomicrobiota > Verrucomicrobiia > Opitutales > Seribacteraceae > Seribacter. Next base: position 2,488 of record NZKO01000046.1, on the reverse strand, counting down.
TAAATCCCGCACATAAAGGGTACGATAAANGATGCTACACGAGAAATGCTCTTGATGCCTCCCAGTATTACCAAACCGACCAATATGGTCATGATAACTCCATAGCTCCANGGAACACTNTCTAAAGCTGGAAAAACGGATTTAATGAGATCCAATGATTGAACAACTTGAAAAGCATTACCTCCACCAAACGATCCGCCGATGCATAATAGGCAGAATAAACCCGCCAGAAATCCTCCAAAGCCCGCCAAATTCTTATTCTTCAAGCCTTCCGAAAGATAGTGCATGGCACCGCCCATTATTTTACCGTCTTTTCTAACCTTACGATAAATCTGACCCANGGTACATTCTGCAAATTTCGATGACATCCCCAAAAAACCAACAAGAATCATCCAAAAGGTCGCNCCGGGTCCTCCCGTTCCAATNGCGATGGCTACTCCTGCAATATTCCCCAATCCAACAGTTGCTGACAAGGCAGTCGTTAATGCCTGAAAATGGGAAACTTCTCCAACTTGCCCTTCTTTGTCATGCTTTCCACGAACTAAGTCGATTGCATGTCTGAAAAGACGAATGTTAACAAATCTCAATCTTAAGGTGAGAAAGATGGCACCAGCAAGCAACCAAGCTACCACGAGTGGCATTTCTAGACCAGGTATGGGCCAGAAGAGAATTGCTGCAAGTGGCGATACTATATTTTCACCAAAGAATATGTCGATTTTCTCCTGAAAGGTAGGAGCAGGTTGTTTTACATGAGCAAATAAAAAAGATGGGAGCAATAAACCAGATAGAAAAATTGTTATTCTGCTTCTTGGGCGTTCCATCTTGTTTAAACACATACTCTTTCATATAGTTGGCGTTTATGAAATTGGGGCAAGCTTGAATGATATAGAAATTAAGAAAACCGCAGTGAACAAAATACCAATTTTAGTACTTTTGCAGTGGGGGAAGTCTTGGCTGTGTAAGTATGCGCTGTGTTTCGTATTTTTCGTAAGCATTATTACAATTTTTACAGTCTCAGAGGATTCAGGTGGGGCATGGCTTACTGAAATTTCACAGTTTGGAACCTTCATTCAAGTTGTAATTGATCCATTTCTATCAATGATCAACTCCTTGAGTTGCTTTTTGGCAACTCTGCTTACCTTCTTTTTTTTTGAGAAAACGAGGGAGTGGAGTGCTGTGCTTGGATGTGGAGTTTCTCCAGGTTGGATAGCATGTGTGATTCTTTCAATGAGTTTATTCGCTNCTGCTATGATACAACTTCATCTNNCTNGATCCGCTTCCCAATCCGTGAAAGAATCTGATTTAAATGAGAGTTTTCCTTTGCAAATAAATAATGGAACAGACGGTGTCTGGTATTTTGGTTCCTTCTCTCCAAAAACCATGGAGGGGCAGGGTCTGCAATTGTACCTCAATGATCAGGACGGTGAGAGTTGTTTGAGATTAAGGTGCGAAAGAACGACATGGAGCATAGAGGAAGGATGGACTTTTTATAATGGTATTTGGTGGGCATATAAGACGAAAAGGGGGGTTCCCATACCAGATACCGAAACATTGGGAATAAAATGGTTGGAGAGCGAGCAGTTTGANCTCTTTGATGAACTGAGAGAAAAGAATGTTCCGGTAAGAAAGTTGCCTTTCGATGAGCTAGTGGTCGCAGATTTAAGAGTAAATCCAATCCCNTATNTATTTTTGAGGAAGGATCCAAAATTGATGATGCTACAAGAATTAGATAAAAACCTAGAGGAATTTGAAATGCTTGAGCCACGATTGCTTCATCCATTTCTGTATCAGTATGCAAAACTTTGGGTTGGCAAGGCAAACGGGTTGTTTGCCACAGTGATTGGTTTGCTGCTTATGATGAGGGCAATTCCACTCGCAAATGGTGTTTTGATTGTAACAATACTATGCGGATCAATCATTTTTTTCCTCTCATATGAATTCTGTGACCTTCTCGGGGAGAGGGGAGTGTTGAACCCTTGGCTTTGCAGCATGCTTCCTTATCTGACTTTGTTGATCACAGTCCTTGGTTTACTTGCCTCAAAGAGCATTTTTAAGTTCAGGGGTAAGACTTAATCTTCAATTTCCCGCAGTTGAATGCTCTCCACAACCTTATCATGAGCGAAGACATTGGTAACGGTAACGAGTTGATCCCCATCATGAATCCACTCCTCTTCTCGCAATCGATTGATGGCGTTTTGAATGGTAATTTCCGGATCGTCGGAAAAATCCATTAGAAAAGGTTCAATACCCCAAATAAGCCTTAGGCGACGATGCAATCCTCGTACGTCGGTAAAAGCAAAGAGAGGGGCTCCATTTGGTCTCAGGGCACCAAGTTTAGCGGCAAGGTCACCACTTCGAGTGAAAACGAGAACTGCAGAGTTTTCTATCCTCATTGCGAGCATCGCGGCAGAACGTAGCATCTTTGCCTTAGGTCGAAAAAGNTTCAGTTCTTCCGTAAGTCCAGGTTGAATTTCATCTTCCATTCGGG
>NZKO01000045.1 GCA_002692535.1 Opitutia bacterium | reverse complement strand
AAACCGACCGAGCTGGATTTGGCAGAACCTCCTCGAGTAGCTGATGCAGTGGCCAAAATGGGACTCCGCCACTGTGTCCTTACGTCAGTTGCCCGAGATGACCTTCCTGATGGAGGCGCTAAAGTTTGGGCAGCCACGATCCGAGCAGTCCGCCACAGAAACCCAGGAACTGCAATTGAAGTTCTAGTACCTGATTTTAAGGGAAATTTTGAAAATTTGGATATCGTACTTGATGCCAGTCCGGACATCTTCAATCACAACTTGGAAACAGTTGAANGACTGCAAAAACCCATACGCAAAACTGCAAGCTATCAAAGGAGCCTTGATGTTTTGAGCCATGCAGGGGAGAAAGGATTTAAAATCAAATCAGGAATCATGCTTGGGCTAGGTGAACGACAAGATGAAATTCGTACTGCAATTAAAGACCTTTCTTGTATTGGGTTGAATGTGCTAACTCTTGGGCAATATTTGCAGCCAAACTCAGAGTATGCGCCCATTGACAGATGGGCTACGCCGGAAGAGTTTGAAAACTGGAAAAAAGAAGCACTGCAACTAGGAATAGAAGTCGTAGAGTCTGGTCCCTTGGTTAGATCTTCCTATCACGCTGAAGAGCAATCTGCTCAATTTTCAAAAGCGCAAAGAGCCACCGCTTAGCTCGGACTTTACTTTTCCCCAAAGCGGTAAATCGCTTCTTCCGTACGAATTACAAGGGTCTCTCCCCATGCCATCAAACTGGCAAGCGAACGCTCACCTAGATCATTAACAGCTAATTTCTCAAATTCCTTCTTAGCTTTGAATATAACCGTCTTTCCAGTCTCATCAGTTAGATAGATTAAATTATCTGCATGTAATAATGAGGCTGAACAACTACCTCCCACTCTTTCGTTCCAATGAGTTGAACCGGAAAATACATCCAGACAACTCACAACACCATTATCAGCAGCCATAAANAGTAAATCATCGACAATGACTANAGATGAATTTCGTGGAACTAATTTGCTCGTCTTCCANACAACTTTGGTGCCTGTGACATCTCCAGTACCGTCGGTCTTAATTGCATATAGTGTTGGCAGGTCATAACCACTGCTGACAAAAATCATGTTGCTGCTGAAAACAGGTCTTGGCACCACTGAATATCCTCCCGGATAATGAGATTTCCAAAGTTCATTACCATTCAAGGAATAAGAGAATACATAATCACTAGCAGGACTGATAATTTGAAAATCNTCCCCTCTTGGTACGACTAGTGGAGTACAAAATGAAAAATTTTTCTTTGAATCACTCGATCGGTTTTTTTTCCATCTTACAGACCCATCAATTTTGTTAATTGCATAAATCGCAGGATCACTAGCTCCATCAGCGCTAAATAGTAGCAAATCATCATGGACGACTGGAGATGATCCACTTCCATGAACTGGACTGTATGAGAAAACCTTTTTCCATCGTATTTTGCCTTCAGGAGTTAAGCTGGCAGTTCCTAGGTTACCAAAATGAACGAATATGGACAAACCATCAAAAAAAGGAGTTGGACTCGCATAACTGTTTTTTCGATGGATTCNAGGCATATTAGGATAAGAGAATAGAGAACATTTCCATNCAAGCATCCCTGTTTTCCCATCCATTGCGAGTGCTTCAAGCTCAAGCGAATTATCTTTAGTTGAAGTTCTTGAGTTAGTAATTACAANCAGCCCATTAACTAAAATAGGAGAAGACCANGCTNTACCATNAATTTCAGTTCTCCAAAGGAGGTTTGGACTGTCTTTCGACCATTTAATTGGAAGTTTCGCACTTGCATGCCCCTGCCCTGTTTTACCTCGAAATTGATTCCATTCAGTCCCTGAAAAAAGGCACAGAGTTTGCATTAAAAAAGTAACTGCAATCAGTAATTTGGTCATATTTTCAAATTATGTAAATAGATTATATCGAATACCAATCAGTCAAAAGTTTAATTTTACAAAATTAAAAAAAAGGGGTACGCCAAATGGCGTACCCCNCGTNACATTAAAGGTAAACTCNTATGAGATTACATCATGCCATGGTCGTGATCATGTCCNCCTGGTGCAGGCTTTTCCTCCTCAGGGATNTCAGTAATCATACAGTCAGTGGTCAAGAGCAGACCAGCAACTGAACCAGCATTTTGCAAAGCAGTTCTTGTAACCTTGGTAGGATCAACGACACCAGCCTTGATTAAATCTTCNTGAGTATCAGTGGCCACATTATAACCCATTGTGCTTTTGGATTTGAGAACCTGTTGAACTACCAATGAACCTTCAACTCCTGCGTTATCGCAAAGCTTACGAAGAGGAGCTTCGATTGCACGNCGCACAATTGATGCNCCAATGGCTTCATCACCCTCAAGGTTTGTTGCTGCCTTCTCAACGGCATTNGCGGNTCGAAGCAAGGCAACACCACCACCAGGTAGAATTCCCTCTTCCACGGCAGCACGAGTTGCATGCAGAGCATCTTCTACGCGAGCTTTCTTTTCNTTCATTTCAGGTTCAGAAACAGCTCCAACATTAATTACTGCAACACCACCNGCAAGCTTNGCNANNCGCTCTTGTAANTTTTCNCGNTCNTANTCAGANGTNGTNTCTTCAATTTGACGNCGNATTTGCTTAACACGGCCTTGNATGTCGGANGCTTTTCCNGAACCNTCAACAATNACNGTATTNTCNTTGTCNACNGANATTCTNTTAGCTTTNCCGAGATCAGCAAGCTGAATGTTTTCCAACTTGATNCCCAAATCTTCNGTAATGCAACGAGCACCNGTAAGAATAGCNATGTCNCGAAGCATTTCCTTNCGACGATCACCAAAACCTGGAGCNTTAACAGCACAGGCNTTTAANGTNCCACGNAGTTTNTTNACAACNAATGCAGCCAATGCTTCACCTTCGACATCTTCAGCNATTATAAGAAGAGGCTTNCCTTGTTTNGAAACGAGTTGAAGTAANGGAAGTAAGTCATTNAGNGCTGANATCTTTTTNTCGTGAATAAGNATAAAGCAGTCCTCAAGNATTGATTCCATGGTNTCATTGTTNGTGCAGAAGTAAGGACTCAANTATCCTTTATCAAACTGCATACCTTCAACNACATCCAAAGTTGTTTCGATGCTTTTTGCTTCTTCAACNGTNATGGTNCCNTCCTTTCCNACTTTGTCCATTGCATCNGCGATNATTTCNCCGATTTCGCCGTCCCAATTAGCNGANACGGTTGCAACCTGACGAACNTCTTCGCGATCAGAAACTTTCTTNCTGTCACGAAGGAGTTTGGANACACCTGCTTCAACAGCTTTGTCGATACCNCGTTTAAGATAAACTGGNTTTGCNCCNGCTGCTACATTNTTCAANCCTTCACGGTAAACACTTGCNGCNAAAACAGTNGCNGTNGTTGTTCCNTCACCTGCAAGATCAGATGTTTTGGATGCAACTTCACGGACCATTTGAGCTCCCATNTTTTCGTAAGGATCCTGAAGATCAATTTCCTTNGCAACNGTGACACCATCTTTGGTGACAGTTGGTGAACCGAACTTTTTGTCGATCAATACATTTCTACCCTTGGGTCCAAGAGTAACGCTTACTGCATCTGCGAGGGTAGTTACACCCTTCAGCACTTTTTTACGAGCAGCTTCGTCGAATAATATTTGCTTAGCCATTATATTTTTTCTTCTTAGTTGTTAAAAGATCGTTGAGCGGCAACTTATCCGATTACGCCAAGGATATCATCCTCGCGAACCAGTTGATACTCAACATCATCGAGTTTGACTTCAGTGCCACCATATTTACTGATCAATACCTTGTCTCCCTTCTTGACTTGGAAAGGAATGGCGTTGCCGTCATCATCTTTCTTTCCAGTACCAAGAGCTACGACTTCGGCTTCTTGTGGCTTTTCCTTAGCGGAATCGGGAATAATGATCCCACCCTTGATCTGCTCGTCTTCATCGACTTGCTTTACAAGGACACGATCTCCCAATGGAGTGATTTTTACTTTACTCATTTTCCTTTTTTTTGGGTTTGGTTTGATATGTGAGGTTAATGCATTCGCTTGCAAAAAACTTGAAGGCGAAAGCTAAAATTATTTCTTCTCAGTGTCATCCACGACTTCAAAATCTGCGTCTACAATATCGTCATCTTTCTTTTTATCGTCAGAATTCTTGGAATCAGAAGGATCATCACTGTTCGAATCCGCAGATGGATCAGGGGCACTAGCTCCTGCGTGTTTCATCGCCTCTTGACCGAGTTGCTCAAATGTTTTCTGCAAAGAATCCTTAGCATCCTTAAGTTCAGAAAGGGAGGCATCCTGCTTTTCTAGGACTTTCTTTGATTCTGCCAAAATTCCACTTATCGAATCAGATAATTCTTTTGGAGCCTTATCGCCAAGATCAGCAAGCTGCTTTTCAGATTGATAAACCATTGAATCCAATTCATTTCTTATTTGGACAAGTTCTTTCTTTTCCTTGTCAGAGTCAGCAAATTTCTCTGCCTCCTTACGTAATCTTTCTACTTCATTTTCGTCCATACTTGAAGAGCCGGAAATAGTAATTTTCTGGTCTTTACCAGTATCTTTGTCCTTTGCAGTGACATTAAGTATGCCATTGGCATCTATATCAAATGTCACTTCAATCTGAGGAGTACCACGCGGTGCAGGACGAATACCATCCAACTTGAAATCGCCTAATTTCTTATTGTCATTCGACATGGTCCGTTCACCCTGAAGAACGACAATATCAACTGCAGGCTGATTATCGGCGGCTGTTGAAAAAACTTGGGATTTCTTAGTTGGGATAGTAGTATTTCGCTCAATCATGGGAGTCGAAACTCCCCCTGCAGTCTCAATGCCAAGAGTCAAAGGAGTAACATCAAGCAAAAGAACGTCATTTACATCCCCCTGAAGCACAGCACCCTGTATTGCAGCACCGATAGCCACTACTTCATCCGGATTCACACCCTGGTGAGGATCTTTTCCTCCTAGCTCTTTTGCAAGCTCGACAATTTTGGGACTACGAGTCATTCCGCCCACAAGAACAAGGTTGCTTACTTCACCTATATTGAGACCTGAGTCTTTTAGGCAAGATTCAAAGGGTGCCTTGGTTCGAGAATAAAGTTCATCACAAATTTGCTCAAGCTTGGAGCGGTTCAAAGAAACATTAAGATGCTTTGGACCAGATGCATCTGCGGTAATGAAGGGTAGGTTTATATCTGTCGATTGTGAAGAAGATAAAGCCATCTTTGCCTTCTCAGCCTCTTCCTTCAAACGCTGCATAGCCATCGGATCACCAGCTAAATCAATACCTTGATCGTTTTTGAATTCTTCAATCAGCCAATCAATTATCATACGATCCCAATTATCCCCGCCGAGTTGCGTGTCTCCGTTTGTTGCCTTAACCTCAAACACACCTTCTGCGATTTCAAGTACGCTAATGTCAAAAGTACCTCCACCCAAATCATAAACCGCAATGGTTTCTTCGCCTTTTTTATCCAACCCGTATGCCAAAGAGGCAGCAGTGGGTTCATTAATAATTCGTTCAACCTCCAAACCAGCAATTGCACCAGCATCTTTTGTAGCACGACGCTGATCATCGTTAAAATATGCAGGAACGGTTATCACTGCTTTTGTGACAGGTTCTCCTAAATATGATTCTGCATCAGCCTTGAGTTTTGAAAGTATCATAGAAGAAATTTGTTCTGGCATAAAAGTTTCGCTTTTGCCGTCAATTTCACACTCGATAACTGCTGCCCCATTTTTCCCCTCAACAACCTTGAAAGGGAGGGTGGAAACTTCGTCTTCGATTTCTGAGAACTTTCTGCCTATGAGTCTTTTCGCGGAAAAAATAGTGTTGGCAGGATTGGTGACTGCTTGTCGTTTGGCTGATTGACCAACGAGCCTTTCGCCGTCTTTGCCAAAAGCAACGATCGAGGGAGTTGTACGGTTTCCCTCAGAATTCGGGATTACTTTAGGCTCACCGGCTTCCATTACTGCCATGCACGAATTGCTCGTNCCTAGATCAATACCAATTATTTTACTCACNNNACANNTANTGCATATTGTATGCCCATCCNTGGNAAATACATAAATAACTAACCATGNGATACTTAAGAAATATTTTTCTTTTGCTCCATCAAAAGAAAACCGAATTTTGTGTCAACAAGGCACATATTGTCCCANTCCATGACACGAAAATGAGACACTAATCACTACTTTCTTCTTCTTGAATTTCGTCTAAAATTTCCATCACTCNNGTCCCCCTCTCAATTCCATAATCTCGGACAAAATGAAGTTTAGGAGAGTACTTGAGAATTACATTGCGACTTACTACTTTACGAATTTCTCCAGCATGTTTCCTAAAAAACTGAATCGCTTCCCTTGCATGGGATTCTTCACCTAAAACCGAATAGGCGACTGTTGCATTTCGTAAATCTGCCGAAACCTCCACTGAAGTTATGGTCCACCTTACTGATTCAGTTCTGTAACGAGTGCTTAAGTAAGTGGCAATCTCCCGATGAACAAGTTCGTTCACTCGAGCAATACGAAGACTCATTGAAAATTAACTTGGTTAAAGATTGGGGCGAGTTTTCTCCAACTCGTAGGATTCAATCACATCTCCTTCTTCATAACGATCAAATCCTTCCAAATGAATACCACACTCAAAGCCAGCCTTAACCTCTGTTGCATCATCCTTGAATCTTTTCAGAGTGTCGATTTTTCCTTCAGCCAAAACTTCATTACCNCGTAATAAACGTGCACCCTTATTGCGAGTAATGGATCCTTCCATAACCATTGAACCTGCAACTGTTCGTCCCTTACTAAGCTTGAAAACTTGGCGAACCTCAGCCCTACCAGTCTTTTTCTCAACGACCTCTGGTTCAAGCAGGTCTGTCATATTGTCCTTAATGAGATCTATGATTTCGTAAATGATATTGTTTTGAAAGACTTGGACCCCCTGATGCTTAGCTTCACCCATTACACCATTGTCCAATTTTACATTNAAACCAATCACATCAGCACCCGATGTCTTNGCCATCTGTATGTCATTTTTCGTAACTGGACCAACATCCCCCTGTAAGACCTCAAGGAGCACCTTATCACTTTCAATTAGTTCAAGGGAGCCTTGTAATGCTTCCAGAGAACCTCTGACATCGGCTTTTAGGATAACTTTGTATGTTGTGGCTTTACTTTTGGAAATTGCTGCAAAAAGCGCATCNACTCCTGATGACTCATCTGGTTCATCATCTGCTGGAACAGATTCCACTTCTTGCTCGAGTTGCAAATATTCATCCACCTCACGACGCGCTTCGCGCTCATTTTTACATCTTTTGAAAATTGCTCCTGCAGCAGGCACGCCAGACCAACCAAGAATATTGACTGGTGTACTTGGCGGTGCGGATTTTACCTGATTACCCTGATCATCAATCATTGCCTTGATCTTACAGTAAACTTCACCACAGTGAATGGCGTCACCNATTTTCAATGTACCCTTTTGNACAATCACTGTTGCTGTAGGCCCACGACCGACTTCCTGTCTAGCTTCTATAACAACACCTTCTGAGTTTGCATCCGGGTTTGCCTTAAGCTCCATTACCTCAGCTTGAAGAATAATCATATCCAATAATTCATCGACATTATCACCATTCAGCGCAGAAATAGGCACCGTAACAATTTCTCCCCCCCAATCCTCAGAGGGAATGGAACGTTCCTGCATCTGCGTTTTTACCTTATCTGCATCAGCACCTTTGGTGTCCATCTTGTTTATGGCAACAATTAAGGTGCTTTGAGAACGCTGGGCAAATTTTAGAGCCTCATCGGTCTGGGGCATGAATCCATCATCAGCTGCTACAACAAGGACTGANACGTCCGTAAGGTTGGCTCCNCGTTCTCTAATNTTAGAAAAGGCGGCGTGACCAGGNGTATCAAGAAAAGTAATTTTATGCTGACCGTGGGTTATCTGATAAGATCCCACATGTTGTGTTATGCCTCCTGCTTCTCCTGCAACAACATTTGCCTTACGGATGGTGTCTAAAAGTGTCGTTTTACCATGATCAACATGACCGAGAATACAGACTACTGGTGGACGAAGTTGCAGTAAAGTTTCATCATCCTCGTCAATTTTTTCCTTTTTTGCCTTGGGCTGATCGGCTTTTTCTCCCCTGTGCTTAATCTCAAGATCGAAACCCTTGACTTTAGCAATTTTTCTGGCGACATCCTCTTCGATTGTTTGATTCATGGAAGCGAATATACCCATCTCCATAAGTTCCGAAATCAGTTGAAATGGCTTGAGGCCTAGTAAAACTGCAAAATCCCTTACCACAATGGGAGGTTTTACAATGACAAGATTACCTTCCACCATGCCATCTTCTTCGGATTCATCATCTTTTTTAGAGGATGAAACGGGCGGGGCCGGCACTTGAGGTTTCCCAGCAGAAACTGGAGGTGGAGGTGCACTAGCCGTTGTAGTAGGTGGAGGTGGTGCCATAGTTGGTTGAGCGGATTCAGTCTCATCACCAGCACCTCCATCGCTGGAAATTGATGATGAGTCCTGCTTTTCCTGCTCGGCATCCTCTTTTTCTTTTTTCTCTCTTTCCAAGTCTTCCTTGCTTTTAACAAGAGGAATTGCAGATGAACTTTCAGTTGAGATTTTCTCTAAATCTTTTCCATCACTTTCCTTATCATCAGCATTATCAATTTGCTCCCCAGTCAACTTAAACTCATCTATCAATGATTCCGCAGTGATGTTATCGATAGTAGATGAGGCACTTTTAAGTTCGTAGCCACGATCAGCCAATATTTCGAGGACTTCCTTGCTGGTTTTCTTAATCTCCTTGGCAATGGCGTGAATTCGTACACTCATGAGTTAAATTTTCCTACTAATTTGTGGCTATTATTCGTCTGGAGACTCTTGGGTTGCAACCTTCGACAATACATCCTCCGCAATTGGTTGCTCAAAACCTAGACCAACAAGATCGTCCGCAGTCACCCCTTCAAAAGCCTCAGGACTGACAAGTCCAAAAGCAACAAGGCGATCTGCCACCTCGAATTCTATACCCACTGAAGTTAGTGCCTCCGCAGCTTTGGCTTTTCTCTCGTCGAAACCAACCTCCTTAACGACGACCTTACCAATATCAAGTTTCCAACCAAGCAACCGAGAAGTTAGTCTTGCGTTAATTCCTTTTCTTCCGATTGCAACAGAGAGATCATCTTCCACTACCTCAAAATAAATTCTTCTCTTGTCCCTGTCCAAATTAACGTTTTGTGGAACAGCAGGTTTCAATGCCTCTACCAATTGTTCAATTGGATCCTCATACCATCGAACAATATCCACTTTTTCCCCATTCATTTCCCTTACTATGCTTTTGACACGAGAACCTCGAGCCCCAACACAAGCACCAACNGGATCCACTTTTGGATCAACGCTTTTGACGCATACTTTTGTACGATAACCAGGTTCCCGAGCCATTGCTGCAAGCGTAACGGTTCCGTCAGCGATCTCAGCAACTTCCATTTCAAAAAGCTTTCGAACGAAATTCAAACTGGAACGACTCAAAATCAATTCAGGACCTCTTCCATGCTGCTCGAGTTTGTGCAACAAGCAACGGATTCTTTCTCCTGGAACCCAGTCTTCACCAGGTACTCGTTCGCGCCAAGGCAACAAAGCCTCAGCTTTTCCGACTTCGACCACTAAGTCACCTCTTTCTTTTCGACGAACTATGCCAGTAACCAACCCTCCAACTTGGTCACGAAATTCATCGTAGATGTGTTCCTTTTCAAACTGACGAAGTCTTTGCTTAATAGCTTGCTCTGCNGTTCTAGCTGCTATTCTCCCCAAATAAGTCGGGTCTAATTCACGCTCAACAATGTCTCCAACCTGAGGGCTATCAGCATAAAGGCGTGCTTTGTCCAAATGAATTTCACTTGTGGTGTCTGAAACAGACTCAACTACTTCCAATCGAGTCCAAGCTTGCATCGCACCAGTTTTAGGATTGATCTCAACACGGATTTCTCCCTGTTTGTTGACACCCCTTTCTGCGGCAGCTTTAACAGCTCCTTCAATAGTGGCGATCATGTCTTCACGACTGATGCCTTTTTCTTTTTCCATGTACTCGAGAACTGCGAGAATTTCGCTACTCATAATATTGGCTCTTTTGGATTATAGGAATTTTGGGAAACAAAAAAGGCGAGCAATGCCCGCCCCTTAATGGATTAGACTGNAATTAAAAAATTATTACTATTTTTTTTCCTCAAATTTGTCAACGAATACCGACCTCTNNGAATAGAGNATTCTTTTCTTCATTGCAGATAGTTTTAATTCGCTTATGAATGCTTTTCCTTCATGAACACTCTACGATTCACCAATCTTCCCGGCGATGGAATTGGCCCAGAGGTCATGTCCGTCGCCCTTCAGGTCCTAGAAACCCTAGGGAAACTAAAAGGCTTTGCCATTGAAACCACCGAACACGATGTTGGAGGAATCGGCATTGACAATCACGGCTCCGCTCTTCCAGAAACCACACTTGCTGCCTGCAAAGATGCCGATGCCATACTTTTCGGATCCGTAGGTGGACCTAAATGGGAATCACTTCCTCCCAAAGAACAACCGGAAAGAGCAGCATTATTGCCAATACGCAAAGCATTTGAGCTTTTTGCCAATCTGCGCCCCGGCAATCTATACCCCGAACTTGCAGAATTATCTCCACTGCATCCATCGTCAGTTTCAAATGGATTGGATGTCCTGTGTGTGCGTGAATTGACTGGAGGAATTTATTTTGGCCAACCCAAGAGTACCCAAAAAATGGAGAATGGTGAAGAAAAGGCGATCGACACCATGGTCTANAAAACAAGTGAAATTGAGAGAATAACTGAAATAGCAACAAAAGCTGCATCCTTGCGAAAGAAGAAGATTTGCTCAGTAGATAAGGCAAATGTACTCGAAACCTCGGTTCTTTGGAGAAGAATTGTCAGCGAATGCGTGCAAAGGCTCGATCCATCGATCGAGTTGACTCACATGTATGTTGATAACGCCGCAATGCAGTTGGTTCGCGATCCTAATCAATTTGATGTGATTGTAACTGAAAATATGTTTGGTGATATTTTATCTGATGAATTGGCTGTTATTTGCGGATCCTTAGGNATGCTTTCTTCTGCCAGTCTGGGGACNGGAGTTAATCGCGTCGGTCACCCTTTCGGTCTTTATGAACCTGCTGGTGGAACCGCACCTGACATAGCTGGAAAAAACTTGGCTAATCCATGTGCACAGGTTCTCAGTGCAGCACTTATGCTAAGGTACAGTTTTGGTATGGAGGAAGAAGCATCTGCCATTGAATATGCCATTAAAAAAACAATTGCAGATGGAATCCGATCAAGTGACATTGCCTGCGGTGGCAAATCGATAGGAACCATAGAGATGGGTGAAGCCATCATTGCACGCCTTCCTACCTAAAAACGATTTTGCTCTAATGAAATCAACAGAGATCCGAGAATCTTTTCTGGACTTTTTCAAAAGGAAACAACANGAGATAGTTCGGTCGTCCCCGCTTTTACCTGAATCTCCCAATCTCCTTTTTACAAATGCAGGCATGAATCAATTTGTACCCTATTTTTTGGGAGATCAAGTGGCTCCTTTTTCACGGGCAGCTGATACCCAAAAATGCATACGGGCAGGTGGTAAGCACAACGACCTGGAAGATGTGGGATTTGATACTTATCACCATACCTTTTTTGAAATGCTGGGAAATTGGTCTTTCGGAAACTACTTCAAGAAGGAAGCCATCGAGTGGGCTTGGGAGTTATTGGTTTCCGTCTGGAAATTTCCACCCTCCAGACTCTACGCAACTGTTTACCAACCCGGAGAAAAAGATCCTGCCGAATTTGATCAGGAAGCCCATGAAATATGGTCTGATATTTTTCACTCCAACGGGTTGGATCCTTCAGTTCATATTGTACCAGGAGGTAAAAAAGATAATTTCTGGATGATGGGAGAGACAGGACCTTGCGGTCCATGCAGTGAATTGCATCTGGACCTGACTCCCGATGGAAATACAAGGGGCACACTTGTTAATGCCGATTCTCATTTGTGCATCGAGATTTGGAATCTTGTTTTCATTCAGTTTAACGCAGATAGAGAGGGAAACTTCACCCCCCTATCCTCCAAGCATGTCGATACGGGAATGGGATTTGAAAGAGTCGCCGCAGTCATGCAGTCAACAAAGGGCTTTACTGACTTCTCAAAACCAACATCCAATTATGACACCGATTGTTTCTCGTGTATTTTCAAAAAAATTGAGGAACTCTCNGGAAAAAGTTACCAATCGACCATTCCACAAAACGGAAAAATTTCCAATGAACAAGAACAAGTCGATATTGCATTCNGGGTAATTGGCGATCATCTCCGAGCATTATGTTTTTCGATTGCAGATGGGATTCTTCCAGGAAACACCGACCGAAACTATGTTCTGCGAAGAATTTTAAGGCGTGGTGTTCGTTACGGCAGAAATTTAGGATTTGAAGATCCATTCTTCTGTATTTTGGCACCAGTTCTGATAGAGCAAATGGGCCCCTTCTTTCCAGAACTTGAAAAGAGAAGTGAATTGATTTGTAAAACCTTACGATCCGAAGAGTCTGCATTNAATANAACCCTAGGTCGCGGAATCGAACTTTTTAATCGAGAAATCAAGAATTTGAATGAAGGTGATGAGNTTTCCGGATCATTTGCCTTTAAACTCTATGACACATTTGGCTTCCCCATCGATTTGACAGAGCTACTGGCAAGGGAAAATGGTTTTGCTGTAGACAAAAATAGTTTTACCAAGGATATGGATGAGCAAAAAAAGCGTGCGCGTGAGGCTCACAAATCTGTGGACATCTTGGTGAGCGATTCAACCAAATTATATGAGCCAACTGAATTTGTTGGCTATAATAGCTCAAAATTATCAAACTTCGAAGTAAACTTTAAGGAAAGGATAACTCTTGGTGAGGATTCCTATCTCGTTTTCGATAAAACACCATTTTACGCGGAAATGGGTGGCCAGATGGGAGATCAGGGTACGGTTTTTATCAACGGTCAAAGTATTCTGGTGACTGATGTCATNAAAGATCCTCATGGCCGGTTTCTTCATAAAATTAAGGAAGCCGATTTAATGGAAGAATTTTCCGGTAAAGCTGTTCTCACAGTNAATCGGACGGTTCGGCAAAATATTCAGCGCCATCATACGGCAACTCATATCTTGCACTGGGCCTTACGGGAAGTTCTTGGCGACCATGTCAAACAGGCAGGGTCATTGGTGGAACAGAATCGTCTTCGTTTTGACTTTTCACACTTTGAAGGAGTAACNGATGCTCAATTGCAACAAATCGAAAACCTGTCAAATGAGAAATTGCTACTAAATGAAGAAGTTGAATCATATGAGATTCCGTTCTCCGAAAAACCGGATGAGGTCATCGCTTTCTTTGGGGAAAAGTATGGAGAAATCGTAAGAGTAGTTAATGTGGGCGGTTGGAGCCAGGAGCTTTGCGG
Source organism: Opitutia bacterium (assembly GCA_002692535.1). GTDB lineage: Bacteria > Verrucomicrobiota > Verrucomicrobiia > Opitutales > Seribacteraceae > Seribacter. The sequence goes on along the minus strand of NZKO01000045.1, from coordinate 35,742 downwards.
AGGAACNCATACTTCAAGAACTGGAGAGATAGGCTCCATTAGGATCGTAAGTGAATCTGCCATTTCGGCAGGAAATAGAAGGATTGAAGCAGTCGCGGGAGAAGCAGCTTTTTCNTGGACAAACCATCGGATTACACTGGTTAACCAACTGGTCCAAGAACTTGCCTGCAAACCAGAGGAAATATTTTCTCGTATATCTCAAATCCAGTCCAAAAATAAGGATTTAGAGAAAAAGCTTCGTTCGTACTCCAATAAAAATCAAGCTTCATTGGCTGAGGACCTGATCAAAAAAGCTTGCGAATTAGGAAAATTCAAAGTGATCAAATCTTCATTAAAGGATTTCCCCGTAAAGGATCTTCGTCCTCTAGCTTCTCAAATAAATAAAATTGCTGGACCTTCGATTGTTCTTCTTGCAAGTGAAAGCGAAGATAAATGTGGTCTTATATGTATATGCTCTAAAGAGGCAGTGGACGCTGGTTACTCTGCTGGCCAGATTCTGGGTGAACTTGCTGAAAAACTTGGTGGAAAAGGTGGCGGAAAACCCGACTTTGCAATGGGTGGCGCCCCCGTTGGCCAGGGAATTGATCAAGCTCTAGAGAGCATCAATTTTTCTTAATTTTAAGTGAAACTTCGTATCTTGCTGCCTCCGACTATGGCAGGCTGCGCTCAACGCGATTCAGTTCCTGCCAAGATAGAATTGGAAGACAATAATGGCACGCGCCATACCCCAGAAAAAGTAGATANATCATTGCTAAGCGAACTGCCTGATGCTGAAAGAGGAGCACTTTTCGCACTATCTCAATGGTGTGGCGGCACATTGTCGTCTTTTCTCCAGCTGGATTTAAGGCAAACTTCAGAGTTATTAAGGATGTTGGATGATTGCTCCTGTTTCTTTCAAGCCAATCAACCAGAAAAACCAATTCCATGGGCTGACGGAGGGCTCACCGGCGTTAGTGATTACCTTCCTCAAGAAAATCAAAAAAGAAAGCATCCTACTGTAGAAGAAATTGAGGAAGAGGAGGATAGTTTNGAAACTGCTTCTGCAGTTCAAGCAGAGAGGCAATACGTTGGCCCACCAATTGAGGTAGAAGGCTCAACCGAATACCTTCGTATCATCCTTCCTTCTTCTGAGCATCCTAACTATCACGAAGTTTTAAGTTTACTTCGCAAATGGAACTTTCTCAGGGACCGATCACACAGACATTGGTGGTGGTTACGCGACTCTTCAATGGTGCTGGACTTCCTTGGATCTCATCAGGAAGACTTCGAACTGGAATATCAGGCTAATTTTACCGATAATTTCAAGCGCCAGACAAAAAACATCGCCAAGGCAAAGTTACGGGCAAAGGGAACTGAATCCTTTGATGAAACCATTCTGGAAGTTAGAATCGAAGCAGGAACGATTCCTCAGGAAGAAATCGAACATGCCTTGGCAACAGGCAAGAATCACCTCCGGGACGGGAAAAAAGTATATTTGCTGACGAAAGAACTGAAAGAAAAGGCAAATCATCTTCAGCGCCAAATGACTGGAGAATTCCAAACACCCCTACTCTCCAAAATTTCTCTTCCCGTCGAAAATTACAAGGCAACATCAATCGAAAACTTGATTATATCAGCAGACCCACTGTTCAAACCACCAAAGGAATGGAAGAAAAGAACTAAGGCTCTACAGGATTTGAGTGCACTTAAAACACCTGAATTCTCCCTAACACTGAAACGATTGTTACGGCCGTATCAACGAACAGGTGTAGCTTGGTTAACGCATCTTTTTGAAAATCGATTGGGGGGCATACTAGCCGATGAAATGGGCTTGGGCAAAACCCTGCAGGCACTNGCTTTTCTCAGCAGTCTTAAAAGAGCAAGGAGTTCGGTCTTACCATCCTTGGTGGTATGCCCCGCTTCATTGGTTGAAAACTGGCGTAGGGAAACTAAGCGGTTTTGTCCAGAATTCAAGGTACTTGTTCATCATGGTAGCACAAGAACATCTGTACCTACGAGTCTTACTGCAAATGACCTCATAATTACCTCATATGGCACACTGGTTAGAGACATTGAAATGTTTGATGACATTGATCTTCTTTGTGTAATTGGCGATGAAGCTCAATATCTCAAGAACCGTAAGACTCAAAATGCTCAGGCAATGTCCGCTCTTTCATCCAAGGGGAGAATACTGCTAACAGGTACGCCCATCGAGAACAGCGTCTATGATCTCCTTTCACTGCTTGAATTCCTCCTCCCTGGAGCACACCCAGAGATACCAAACAACTCTCGGGGAGAAGAAAGAACATGGCATGAACAAAGAATCCTAAAGGAAGCTGCACCTTATGTTCTAAGAAGAAGAAAACAGGAAGTGGCTCCGGAGTTACCTGAAAAAATAGAGCAAATTATACACATTCAACTTTCGGATGAACAAAAGGCACTTTATCAAAAAGTACGTGAATCATCAGAATCCGAATTAAATAAACTGGCTGAATCTGGAGTTGCCGAAGGAACTATTAGAATGAAAGCTCTAACCCAACTGCTTCGCCTCCGCCAAACTTGTTGCGACCCTCGCTTGATTGATGAAACCATCGACTCCAAACATTCATCCAAGCTCCGTGCATTCCGCGAACTCTTGTACACATCACTTGAAGGTGGACATAGAATGTTGGTGTTTTCTCAATTTGTACAAGTATTGAAAATGTTAAAGGCTGAACTTGATGCTTCTTCATTGCCTTATTGTTATCTTGATGGAGCATCCAATGACCGCATGGATCAAGTCGACCGCTTTCAAGAGGAGGACTCAATCCCAGTCTTCCTGATTTCCCTTAAGGCGGGAGGAACTGGACTCAACCTAACTGGTGCGGATGTAGTGCTTCATTTTGACCCATGGTGGAATCCAGCGGCTGAAATCCAAGCAACCGACCGTGCTCATCGTATAGGTCAAAANAAGGTGGTAACNGTCTACAAACTAATTGCTTCTGACACTGTGGAGGACAAAGTTTTGCAACTTCAAAAAAGTAAGAGGAAACTCCTTGAGCAAGTTTTTGAAGCATCTGAATCTGCCAACCTAAAACTTTCAGTATCCGACCTTCGCGAGTTAATTTAAATCGTTAACATTGAAAAGCAGCAACCCATTTGGTTGACTGATTTCACCTTGATAAAAGAAGCACCTTTTGACATGTTAATAACTTTCCAAACCATTTTCCATTATGAAAACCCAATCCATTAGACAAACCGAACCCGANNTCCAAGGCGAGCATGGTCCCGCCATGAACGGAGCTGATGTACTAGTCTCAGCTCTTGAGCGAGAAGGTGTGGATGTGGTATTCGCATATCCAGGTGGAGCTTCAATGGAATTACATCAATCTCTTAACCGATCCAAAAAAATTCGCACCATTCTACCAAGACAGGAACAAGGCGGTGGATTCATGGCACATGGATATGCCAGGGCAACCGGGAAAGCAGGCGTTTGTATGGCCACATCCGGACCTGGTGCTACCAATTTGGTGACTTGCATTGCTGACGCTTTTATGGACAGCATTCCCTTGGTGGCAATAACTGGTCAAGTCTACCAGCAATTTATTGGAAAAGCTGCATTTCAGGAAACTGACTTTTACGGAATGACTCTCCCAATCGTAAAACACAGTTATCTTGTACTTACAGCGGAAGATCTCCCTAAGGTTGTCAAAGAAGCATTCTACCTTGCTCAAAGCGGAAGACCCGGACCAGTAGTCATCGATATTCCCAAAGATGTACAGCAAAAAGTATTTGAACCCTTTTTTCCCTCCAACCATGAAGATCTCGATGGCTATAAACTTGATGAGCCAAGAGCTACGGACGATGAGCTAATTGAGGTGCTAAACCTCATTGCAAAAGCTAAAAAACCCGTTCTATACACTGGTGGCGGAATCATCTCTGCAGATGCCCATGAAGAACTCAAAGAATTCGCGGAATTATCAGGTTTGCCGGTCACCCACACTTTGATGGGCTTGGGTGTTTTTGATCCTGATCACGAACAATCACTTTATTGGTATGGCATGCATGGAACGGTAGCCGGAAATTGGGCCGTTTGCGAAAGTGATCTTCTACTTTGTGCAGGAGCGAGATTCGACGATAGGATAACTGGTAAGGTCGACAAATATGCACAAGAAGCATATGTAATCCATTTTGATGTAGATAAATCCGAACATAACAAAAATGTTCATGCTCACTTCCCTATCCGCAGCGATATCAAGTACGCACTCAAAAGAATGAGCGAACTAATCCGAGAGGGGAAATTTGATCAACCAGATCTTTCCGAATGGATGGGCACTCTACAAGGATGGAAAAAAGAACATCCATTCAAATATGACAAAGGCGAGCATATTACCTCACAGGAGGCTGTCGATGTTCTCTATGAAGAATCAAAAGGGGATGCAATAATCACAACAGGAGTTGGTCAGCATCAAATGTGGGCCGCCCAATACTACAGGTTTAAGGAACCAAGAACTTACATTTCGTCACTGGGACTGGGTACCATGGGTTTTGGCTATCCTGCTGCTGTAGGAGCTAAAGTCGCTCGCCCCGATAAGGAAGTTATCGACATTGATGGGGACGGTTCCTTTCTTATGAATGTTCAGGAACTAGCCACCGCTAAGATTGAAAAAATTAACGCAAAATGCCTCCTTCTGAACAATCAGCATCTTGGTATGGTTGTTCAGTGGGAAGATCGTTTTTACGAATCCGTCCGAGGTCACACAATACTTTGCGACCCAGAAAACATCGGAGGTCCCGATAACTTGGATGCAATTTATCCCGATTACATCAAAATGTGCGAAGGATTTGGGGTCAAAGCACGCCGAGTTTCAAAACGCGAGGAACTTCGTGAGGCAATGAAAGAAATGTTGGAAGCTAATGAACCTTATCTATTGGAGGTAATCGTACCTTACACTGAGCATGTATTACCTATGATCCCACAGGGTAAATCTGCCAAGGAAATGCTTATTGATTAGTTTGGTTATGTGAAATAGTTTCTTGGATCATGAGCATGAACTTTTCTCCGAGACGAACTTTTCTCCGACACTCCATTTCTTTTGCACCTCTTTTTTGTTTGCCTGGTTTGATGGCGGAATCACTTTCGCTTACACCACGACAAACAGAAGGTCCCTTTTATCCTGACAAGATGCCGCTTGATACGGATAATGATCTTATCATTTTGAATAATTCCCTGACTCCTGCAGTAGGCACCGTTGCTTACTTGACTGGTGTTGTGACTGATATCAAAGGAAAACCTCTCCGGAATACACTTGTCGAGATTTGGCAGGTAGACAACAATGGGGTTTACTTGCATTCTAAGGGCGGTTCACGTGCTAAGCTTGACTCAAATTTCCAAGGGTATGGACGCTTTCTGACCGATTCCAAAGGCAAATATTTTTTCCGTACGCTCAAACCTAGCCCCTATTCCGGTCGCACCCCTCACATTCACATGTCCGTTTCAGCCAAAGGTCAGAAAAAGTTCACTACCCAATGCTATGTAAAGGGTGAACCTCGAAATCAAACGGATTTCATTCTCAAACGGGTAAAAGATCCTAAAGCAAGAGAATCTCTAATTGTTCCCTTTGCTCCTGTTAAAGGATCAAAGGTGGGAGAGGTTACCGCTCGCTTTGACATTGTTCTCGGATGGACGCCCGAGAGTTAACTTAAAGGTTAAATCTATAGATTGGTATTTGTTGCAGGTTAAGCATTACATAACAATTTGCCCATTGGCTAATCCACTAGTCAATAATGTCATAAACCAAAACTTTTTTTACTAATGGCAAAAGGACTTCCTTTTTGGCTTTCTGATGAATGGGATGATCCAAATATTTCTGTAAATCCTCTTGATCCTTGGTTACAATAATAATTCCTACGTCAAAGCTATCATCGACTATATCCCGGTCGCTCAAAACTACCTCACCAGCTTGTGCACTGATCACTCCAGGAATATCCTGAAATGTCTCTGTAATTTCAATAATCTCCTTCCTGCCCTTTTCATTACCCGAATCTTTTAGCCAACACAATACAATGTGATGTAGCTTACTATCCTGCTGCACTTCCTTAGGCTTTGACTGCTTTCTCAGATCAATTGAGATGGAAAAACAACCAAACGAAATTAGCGAAAACAGCAAGAGTGTTGAAGTGGGAATAATTTTCATAATCAGAAAATAATACCAATGAAAATTCTGTCATCCATCCGAAAACTTCGTGACTGTCGGACAAGCTACATCAGCGTATAAAAAATATTATTGGATTTGCTATTTTTCCATTTTGGGGAGTGTCAAAAATAATTCTCTCAATCCTTCGATTGGTAATCCTACAATATTGGAAAATGAACCCACAAACTTTTCAATGATTAAATCCGAGCGAGTTTGTATTGCATAGGCTCCAGCTTTATCAAGTGGGTCAACCATTGAAAAATAATTTGATATTACACGTTCATCAATTCCTTTGAAGGTTACCTCGCTGATCTGCGAGAAGGTCTTTTCAAAATTCAAATCTCTGCAATGAAAACTTACTCCTGTTGCCACTTGGTGTGTTTTGCCAGAGAGAAAAAAGAGCATCTCTTTTGCCTCATCCATATCTTTGGGTTTGCCAAGTATCCGTTCTTTGTAAAATACCAAAGTATCCGCCCCAAGAACCCAATCAAAGGGATTATCAAGGGCCACTGAATCAGCTTTCAATCTTGCATTTTCCTCAACAAGGGAAATAGGACCATTTTCATGGAACTGAATTTCTTGTGCTTCTGAAGTAATAACCCGAAAATCTGAAACTAAATCTTTCAGCAATTCTTTTCTCCTTGGAGATCCAGAGGCCAAAATAAAGGAACGCCCATTGTTCGGGTTCGCTTTTTTTGCACCAGTTTTCATAATGTGTAATATCCTTTATGATAAAATAATGAATTTTGCAACGAGATGAGGATTGGCATTGCTCAATTAAACAGTACGGTGGGCGACCTCTCTGGCAATTTAGCCTTGAGTATAGATGCGTATGAGCAGCTTTGCGGACAAGGTGTAGACTTAATTGTGTATCCAGAACTTTTCCTTTCTGGATATCCTCCAAGGGACCTTCTTCTTAAAGAATCTTTCCTCAAGGATGTTTTTGATCATTTAACAGAATTCTCAATGCAGACCGGTCCCACTCCGACACTAATCGGTTTTCCTGAGAGCAACCCAGAAATTTCGAACTCAGCCAAATGCTTCAATTCAGCCGCATGGTGTCAGGGTGGCAAGATACAAAAAATTTTCCGTAAAAGATTGCTGCCCACTTATGATGTGTTTGACGAAGACCGCTACTTCTCAGCTGGAGACTCGCCCTTTTGTATCCGATATAAGGAAAAACAGATAGCTGTTACAATCTGCGAGGACATATGGAATGTTGATTCTGATCTTCACTCCGATAATCCTCTGCCAATAATCGCTAAAGACACGCCGGATCTATTGATAAACTTATCCGCTAGCCCTTGGCATCAAGGCAAACAGGAAAGGCGACTGCAAATCCTCAAAAAAACGGTTCAGGAGATTGGATGCCCCATTTGCTATGTAAATTCGATAGGAGGTAATGATGAATTGATCTTTGACGGTGGATCATTAACGATTGGCGAAAGTGGAGAAATCCTGCATCGATCAAAATCATTCGAAGAATCGATTGAAGTTCATGACCTAAGTGAAAATCATTGCCACCATCTCACTTCAGTTTCCGTTGAAGCTTACTTACGAAAAGGTCTTACACTGGGGTTACGAGATTATTCCTTTAAGACCGGTTTTAAAAAAGCATTGATTGGTTTGAGCGGAGGTATTGATTCTGCGGTTACAGCAGTTTTGGCCGTCGATGCTTTGGGCAAAGATAATGTTATTGGGATTAGCTTGCCATCTTCTATTTCCAGTGATCACAGTAAGGATGATGCACGACAATTAGCGGAAAATCTGGGGATTGAGTTTCACACAATTCCGATACAAAAAATTGTCGACTCGGCAACAAGCGAACTTTCTTATCTTTTTGAAGGCTTTGCCCCAGATGTAACTGAAGAAAATTTACAGGCTCGCACAAGGGGACTCTTATTGATGGCTATCTCAAACAAATTCGGTGCCTTGCTACTAACCACAGGAAACAAAAGTGAACTCGCTGTCGGTTACTGTACACTTTATGGCGATATGTGTGGTGGACTTGCTGTGATTGCAGACGTTCCAAAAACTCAGGTTTTTGCTTTAGCTAAACATTTTAATCAGAATGATGAGATTATTCCGGTCAACACCATTAAAAAGCCTCCTTCAGCAGAGCTTCGACACGATCAGAAGGATAGCGATTCCCTACCGGATTATGATCAACTGGACGCAATACTTCATTCTTATATTGAGGAAAAGAAATCGATCGCTTCGATTGCAGCACTTGGACATGAGCATGGTCTGGTTAAGCAGATTGTTCACTTGGTCGACATCAATGAACATAAAAGAAAACAGGCTGCTCCCTGCCTAAAAACAACTCCTCTTGCCTTTGGTGTAGGTCGAAGAATGCCAATAGTACAAAAGTACCAAAATTAAGGTTTTTATTATGAATAAATCCACAGACTTGTTCAGCAGAGCCCAAAAAATCATACCTGGCGGTGTAAACTCTCCCGTGCGGGCTTTCCGTTCGGTGGGTGGCACTCCTTTTTTTACCAAAAAGGCAAAAGGTTGTCACCTCACCACTGCAGACGACCAAACTCTAATTGACTATGTTTGCACCTGGGGTCCGGCCATAAATGGGCACGACCACCCAAAAATAAGGGAGGCAATTTCTGATGCNCTGCACAGGGGAACGAGTTTCGGTACACCTGGTCCAGCAGAAGTTGAAATGGCAGAACTTATTACAGAAGTTGTTCCCTCGGTGGAAAAAGTACGCATGTGTAACAGTGGAACTGAAGCAACTATGTCAGCTATTCGCTTGGCTAGAGGATTTACTGGGAAAGACAAAATCATTAAATTTGCAGGTTGCTACCATGGTCATGTAGACAGTCTTTTGGTTAAAGCTGGTTCNGGAGCATTAACCTTGGGAAACCCNGATAGTGCCGGTGTACCCGAAAACCTGGCAAAAGAGACAATTGTTTTACCCTACAATGATTTATCAGAGGTCAAACATGCCTTTGCATCGCACCCTGGGCAGATTGCAGCAATCATCGTTGAACCTTTTCCTGCAAACTGCGGNTTGATATTACCCAAACCAGGATACCTCCAAGGTCTTAGGGACTTGTGTTCAAAGCAAAATGCAGTCTTGATTTTTGATGAAGTCATGACGGGCTTTAGGCTNAGTATTGGTGGGGTGCAAAAAGAAACGGGAATTATTCCAGATTTAACTGCAATGGGAAAAATTATNGGTGGAGGATTACCTGTTGGAGCCCTAGGAGGAAAAAGTGAAATTATGGATTTCCTTGCACCACTCGGTCCTGTCTATCAAGCGGGTACGCTAAGTGGGAATCCACTCGCGATGGCAGCAGGTATTGCATCATTAAAGATATTACGCGACGAGTCTCCTTACGAAAGGCTCAATTCAATTGGACAAGAGCTTGCCAACGGATTGAAAGATATTGCGCAAAAAAAAGGTGTACCCCTACAAATCCCCCAAACCGGCTCAATGTTTTGTCTCTTTTTCTCCGAGGAACCGGTAACAAATTTTGATCAAGCGATTGCCTGCAAACATAAGCATTTCAATGATGTTTTTCATCAAATGATAAGCAATGGCGTATATCTACCCCCTTCCTCCTACGAGACCTGTTTTATTAGTACTATGCACGGGCAACCAGAGGTCAGTCAGACGCTTGAAGCATTTTCAAATTCATTTTAGAAAAGTTTATTCTCTTCATGATCCACATTCCTTTTTTATAATGAATCACCTCAAAAAACTGATCACCCTTTGCGTCATTTTGTTAAATTACCTTGGCTACAGCGACACCAAATCAGAATTTCCCTTTTACGAGGAATACCTGAAAGAGTCTAACTTCCGAGGATTTATTGAAGACACAAAAAACTATCTCGAAAAATATCCAGACGCACCACAGGCACCCAGATTAGCATATGACATGATGATGGTTGGAAAGGCAGCCAGCGATGTTAATGCGGTGAAAAAAGCAACGAGTCTTTTATTGTTCAAACACACCAAAAGCTTACCTACACTNAACTTAATAAGCTCTTTTGAGAAAGGCTCGAAACGTCTCACCGATTTACTAAAGTCAAAAGCGGATGAGGCAGATTTGGCCAGTAAGGAATTTGCCGTTTCTTTTTGCCGGACATTGCTTTTTATAGCTCGAGTACAAGGCCCTGACTTGCTAAAGGACAAATCTTTGCGAATCAGAACTTACTTACTTGCATTAAAGGCTGAAGCAGATGAGATCATTTCCACAGCAAAGAAAACCATGATGGTCCTGGANAAGGATGANTCGAATTACGGAAAGACTGTGAAAGTTGTGCTCAATGAAAAAAGCAACTTTGAAAAAATCAAAGAGTTGGACTCGATAAGCGGTCAGGATGCGGAGTTCTGTAAATTGTTCTTTTTGGCTCAATTGAATGAAAAAGAGGCTAATTCCGAATCTATNATTGTTTTTAAAATCAATCAGATGGTTTTCAAAAAAAATCCTCAGCCTCTAAAAGCACTCGAGCTTATTAAGAACCTACCTTCAAAAAAAAAGAATTCTCCAGAAATTAAATTTATTACGGCCTTGTGTTACCAGTTTTCTGACCAGACTGAAAAAGCCATCGACCTACTTCTTGATATTTCATCAGAAAAGAAACACCCGCAAAAGTGGCAAAAAGGGGCAAAGTCATATGCTGAAGGATTAAAATTCATCCAAAACAGAAAATCTGTTTTTACAGACACCATTGGCAAAGCGATCGAAAATTTCGATAAGGAATCCGACTCTCTTTTTCTAAAGGTAAAATTCGAAAATAGTGAAAAAGATTCCTATCTTTTGTATATTGGATCTTCACGGATTGAGGAAAGGTTCGAGATACAAGTTCATGCAAATAACGGAATTAGAGCCGCATACTTAACAAAAGGCAATGAATGTTCTATCCTCGCTCCTGACACAAAAGAGATTTTTTCTTTTGCTAGCTCAGGTGCCCTACCCATTCCACGTTTTGATATTGTCAGAGAAACTGAAACTGGAATGTTTAGTTATAATTTCAATTTAAACTTTGGCTCATCTTTTTCGGATTTCGTTGAAGAAGGAAGTGATCTTTTAGATAATCCATACCTAGGCACACCAAAAGGAAGAGATGTTCTACTTAGCCATATTTTCCAAAACAAACCGATTTGGCTTGGACCGGCTTCGAATGTANAAGGTGGTACATCTTTTTCTGTTACCTCTTTTTCTAATGAAAATAACGAATTCACCAGCTCATCATTGACCGTTGATCTTGCTGGTAATCTCAAATCCTTGAATTTAGGAGGGATTACACTGACGGACATTCAATTGGGTAAGGTTGAAGTGTTAAAATCTATGCCCCAATGGCCTGAACTTCCAGTTGATAAAAGAGACAAATTTGACTTTACGCTTTTCATGAAAGTCCTTGGTAATGCATCCAAAATATTCCAATAAAAGAATAACCTGCGCACTGGTTTTTGCATGCGCAATTGCAGCTGGATTCTTTTCAAAATCTCTTTTTGGCAATAATCAGGATATTAGTTACAAAATAATACCTAATATTTTTTATGCGGGTACAGAAAATTCAAGACAATCTCTAGATCTTTACCTTCCTGTAAAAACCAGAAAATCTCACGGCGAAAACACTCCTTTGCCTGTGGTTGTTTGGATTCATGGTGGTGGATGGAGAAATGGTTCTAAAGAAAGTGCCAAAAGCCCCCATCTTCTTCCGGAAATTTTAAGTTCCGGAAGATATGCTGGAGCAAGTATCAACTATCGCTTGAGCGGNGAAGAAAAGTGGCCTGCTCAAATCCATGACTGCAAGGCAGCAATTCGTTGGATTAGAGCAAATGCAGTACAANATAACTTGGATAAGGAGCNAATTGCCGCTTGGGGCAGCTCCGCTGGGGGACACTTGGTTTCAATGCTGGGCACAACCAATGGATTAGCTGAATATGAGGGGAACATTGGTAAATGGCATAAGTTTTCAAGTAATGTTCAGGCAGTTATTAATTATTATGGTCCGAGTGCGCTACTCCTAATGGATGACTATCCAAGCAGAATCGTTCATTCTGCTCCAAACTCTCCAGAAAGTCAGTTACTGGGAAAACCAATTCTAACACTTCCCACTCTTGCTAAGAATGCATCCCCATTTCATCAAATCGTAAAAGGTCATCCTCCCTTCCTTAACTTCCACGGGACTAAAGATCCATTAGTTCCCCACAATCANTCTTTGATTCTTCATCAAAAACTGATNTCGNATGGAAATTCAAGTACCTTAATTTCAGTGAAAGAGAGAGGGCATTCTATGCCCAAGTCCTTTACTGGGAAATGGGTCCTACCCTTTCTTGACTACCATTTTCACAAAACCGGAAAGGAGTTTCCGAATCGAGAAATCAAAATCATGGATCCATAGTTGCTACTCAATCAACAGCCATTCCCCTTCAGGTTCTTGGTAAATATAGTATTTGCCCAAAAATTCACCATAGCCCAAATAGGCCCATCTCTCGAATTGGTTTTGGTAATAAAAAGGAAAGATTTCGATGTCTGTCCACAACCAACCTTGTCCAGCTTTCCACATCCAAGTTTGCCCAGTCTTTTCCTGGACAATATACAACCAACCAAAAATCTCATGATACACCCAAGGAAAAGATTCAGAAAAGTAGCTGCCAAACCATGAGGCTTGTCGCCATTTTGCAGAAAGAAGGTATCCATTAATCAAAAGCATTGATTCATCTGGAGATGAAGCAGACTCGTCCAAATTATTGACGACTACCGTTATATCAATGNTAATACTTGTAAAACCATCCGAAATATCAATGGATAATTCATAACGGTTGTTCTTGTCTGAATCATTGGGATACTCAAAGTCAGGAATCGTCACAAAAGATAGCTGTCCATTACCGGAATCAATGGTAATACTATCCGCATCATCTCCACCCCCGATCGCAAAAGTCAAAGAATGACCATCTGCATCACTGGCCAGTAACTTGGCAATGGAAGAGTTTGCCTCACTAACATTGAAAATAAGCTCACTCAGATATTCAGGCTTTGTATTAATAAAAAATTCGTAAGCACCCAGATCAGGCTTTGAGTCTCTCAATGTCCCAACCAAGTCAATATTCAACAATCCACTGCCCGCATCGATAGCAGGACTCGATGCCGTTAAACTCAGATCATCATCTTCGGTTCCTTCTGTTCCGTCAATCCCAAGAGGGTNAACGAACAAGGGGTCATAATTGAAACTGTTAGAATCTGAATTGGTACCGGGTGATTTTGTAGAATCAAAAAGGGAGTTAGATATAACCACGCTCCCTGTATTTACTGAAATTTCATAACCATTGGCATCGGAATTATTCCATAAAATGGAATTATCGATAACTATTGAATCCCCAGAAAATAAAAGTGATACAGCACCAGATCCAACTGCTTCGTTTCCATAAAATGTGCAATGATCAAAGTGCGATGCTCCACTAGCTGAAAAGACGCCATGCCTNTATTTTGACTTATTAACGGAAAAAACGCAGTTTAAAAAACTGTTTTCATTAGCACCATTGCCAAGATAAAGAAATCCGCCTTGAGAGTTATCCGTTGCGTTTGCTTCGTTTGCGTAGGCTTTGACTCCATTGAAAATAGTTTTGTTGGTCCCATTGGTTGCTATTGCACCTCCATATTTAGACCAGTTTTTTAGAAATAAACCACCAGTTACATTCAACTCAAGACTTTGCGAATAAATGGCTCCTCCCCAACCCAATGCGAAATTTTCTCGAAAATCGTTATTACTGATAATGGGATTCGATTTATCATCCAAGTAAATGGCTCCTGCAGAATTTTTAAGACTTCCGTTTCTCTGAAAGAGACAATTTGAAAAAGATGGTGATGAATCAACTAATTTTACAGCACCACCATAGTTGTTGGCATCCGTTTCGTTGCTTGTAAAAGTACAATTTGAAATCTCACCAGCAACCTCCTCCAAAAAAAGAGCACCTCCTCCATTATAATAGGAATTCAGATTGAAGGATAAGTTTGATGAGCTAATATTCACGTTCCCACCTTCAGCGTGTAATGCACCACCTCCGTAAGGACCAATATTGTGGAAAAAGTTACTCGCTCCTACCGTTAGTTGAGAGTTATTTGAGCGGATCGCNCCGCCCTTACCCGTGGTTCCTGCCTGATTAGCCACAAAGGAACAATTTGTTAGAGTCGCATTGCTCTCTGAGATCCAAATTGCAGCACCTCCTTGATATGCCCAATGATTCTTGAACTCACAATTACTAATCTCAAAGTTTNCAGATTCTGCCCACAACCCTGCACCAACCCCGCGACTGTCTGTAAAATTTTCACTGGCATTGCCATCTTGAATAACGAAACCATCGAGCACGGCTCCATCGAGTGCAACGATCACATGATAGGAATTGTCACTAGAATTTCCGATGACTCCGATATCACCCGACAATACAGTTTGGTTTTGAGTGTAATCACGAGCACTGGATGTTTTTTCATTTCCATAAAAACCACCTAAAACTTTTATCCCACCGGGAAGAACAAAAGAAGATGATCGAACCTCACCTGGATAATAAGTTCCAGCGGCAACCCATATTTCAGAGATTGGAGCTTGTTCATTCAACGCATCATTTAGATCGGTGAAAGCATTTACCCAGCTGGTACCGTCATTTCTTCCAGTTGAAGACTCATTCACGTAAACAATTGATGGTTTTGTCCCCACAAAAGAATTTTTTACGACTTCCATACTTGCCTCATTCAAACTTAAGACAGATGGCTCAAATGTATAACCATCTTTCTTTAGATTCAAAAAACCTGGATTTGAATTACCGAATTCTTGCCCAAAAGTCCCGTTCAGATCACTGACGAAAAGAACTTCATTTTCCGGTGAGGTGAATTCAACACCTTGAATGGGAACCCCATACTCATTCACTACAACGCCTGTGTAATAATTGAAGTCATTATCCGTAGAGTTTGCTTCGATAAGGGCCAATGCCACTTCCACACTATCAAAAGAATTTGCGGAAAAGGTTAAGCTATCCGTAAGGGGGGCGTTTGTAACTTTTTTTGCATACACCAAAACTGGCACGCCTAAGTTCCAATTTGATGAGTTAAAAGTAATGTTTGAGGGAGAACCGATTTGAAAATTTTGACCATTCTGAAGAGTTAATGTGACATTGATATCATTCACCGGTTCAACTGCCAGTCGAAGTTTAAGGGAAGAATGGCTGCCTGACCTTACGTCGAGTGAAAAAAGACTGGGTAAAAAACCTTGAACCACAGCTTTACGAAAATTGGACGCATAAGGCGCTGAGAGGCTTAGTGCCCTGGCGTTATTCTCAGTACCATCATTTCCAGTGGGTACACCCAAATAGGATACGTTCGGATTCGAAAAAAAAGGAACGGAATTTTGGTAAGAACCTTCACTATCATTGTAGGACATGATTGTCCTGTAACCTATTGAATCTTCAAACCAACGCTTACCATAAGCAAACGCCCCATAATCATTACCAGCGCTTTCTTCTGGATAGGTCACATCCTCACGGTTGTGAAGACAACCCAGATTATGTCCAATTTCGTGGGCTAGAGTGTAGGAAGGCGCTGTAATTTGATCCCAAACGCACACATTGAAAGCGGATTTTTCAAAATTAATAGACGGAAAGGTCATTGTCTTCGCCAGCCCACCGCTGTTGCTGTCAGTAGATAGGAGAGTCACAATATCTGCTCCATATTGATCTCGCAAATTGTGAATTTCATCCAAAAAACCATCATTTTTTTCGGTCAAGCGATCGAGATCAATATCTAGGTTACCGGAGGGTACATAGGATGTCTCTGCAATGTGAACCAGACGCAAACTCAATTCTACAAGGCTGTTACGAAAACACAGATTAGCATCTGCCACAGCAGTCTCAATTTCAGCTATGGTTTGGGATAAACTGCCAATATCGTTTTTAACTTCCGTGGGATAAATGACCATCAAATCAATTTGACCGGCATCTGATTTACGCCATGCATGACTACTTTGTGCGGCACTTCTGGGATCTCTCCTCAGACCACTTTCATTAATACAACCGGCACATGNCTTAGTATTTTTGTCGGCCAAAGTCAGGTTTATTGATTCTAAAGATCCGTGAATTCTGTAATTCTCGTCAGGTGTAATTAAGGATCCCCGAAAATCTCCCCCTTTCCTCACAAGAGTGAGAAAACATTTTCCAGTAGAATCTCTACCATTCCAAACAAATCCCTCGTTGAGAAGCTTTCCAGAAGTTCGATTTATGCTTATTTCTTTGGTTTTTGGAAAAGATGCAGTGATTTTTTGAGTGTTGTAATTTGGCAGAGATGGATAAATCTTCGCATCAGTTTCAATGCTTGAAAATAAAAGCAAAGAAATCGCAGCAATATGAATGATTTTGGTAATAAGAATATGATTTTTCATTTCATCAATGAATAACTATAATTTATATGTCTTTTGAAATGTCAATGTCCCCAATTGTTCCAATGGATGAGAGAAACTTTTGTCCAATAGCCATTCGTGAAAGTCTGGAAAATGATGAGGGCATCATTCGCATGGATTCGGGAAAAAATTTTGCGAACAAAGAGTCAGCGTCAAAATGGTTTATTCAATTNTGCAAAAAAATTGGAACGCCATTGTCACAAAGTTCAGAGGGCGATTTGGTCCTTAGCGTAAAAGATGAGTCTTTTGGGCACAAAGACCCTCGCACGAGAGGACCCAACACGAGCAATAAGTTGAGTTTTCACAGTGATCGTTGTGACGTCATCGCTTTTCTTTGCCTCTGTCCTGCAAAAAAAGGAGGTGAAAACCAAATAGTTCAAAGTTTTAAGGTAAAAGAGATAATCAAAGAGGAGAGACCAGATCTTTTGAAAATATTAGAGGCTAAATTTCCATACAAGAGGCATGTCGTTGATTTAGCCAACAAAAGACCCTATGTGATGCAACCAATCTTTTCTCTAAAGGATAACTTTTTCGCATGCTCTTATTTACGGGTTTTAATTGATAGAGCTGATAGTGATGAAAAATGCCCAAATCTCAGCAAAATCCAAAAAGAAGCTTTGGATTTCCTGGATGAAATTTGCGAGAGACCCTCTATTCAGCAAAGATTCACCATGCAAAAGGGGGAACTTCTTCTTTTGAATAATTGGATCCTTCTTCATCGAAGAACTGCTTTTGAAGATTATCTTGAACAACATAAGAAAAGGCACCTTTTGCGGATTTGGTTATCCGTGCCAAACAGCAGACCTATCGATGAGGCTTTTATCGAAAATTATGGATCTAATCTTGCTGGTGCGGTCAGAGGTGGCTTTATGAAGTTACCAACTTAATTACGATGCGGTTGGATAATATCTAACTTGCCACGAAACAGAATAGACTCTCTAATGCATATAATGTCTACAAATGGAGGAATTATCTCATTTGCGGTTATTTTAAACGCAATAATTGCCCAATTTCTTCATTCTAAACTACCGGATGAGAATTATCTCGAGNAAGTTGCAAATCATCAACTTGACTCCGGCAATACAAGCTCAACGGATAGCTTTGAAAAGGATATAAGAAACCATTTTAATGTTTTGATTCTTGGAGGCGGCTATTCACCATCCGGCAACCAAGTCTCGTTGGAAAGCAATGTAAAGTACTTCCATAGAATTAGGAGTAAGCTTGGATTCAATGAAACCAGCTGCAAAACTCTTTTTGCAGATGGGAACGAATCTTCTAGAGATATACAATTTTTTGACCCAAGTTTTAAGGTCCCAGAGGCAACAATATTGTTAGCTTCGATTATGGGGAGCAAAAGAGGACTCTTTAATCAATATAGAAACAATCAGGTGAAAACTAATGGCAATTCATCTATTGGGGAAATTGACAAGTGGATAAGGGAAGCCAATTCGACCTCAAAAAGCTCCACAAATTTAATTTATTTTACCGGACATGGCGGAAAAGGTGATAAGAAGAACCCTAAAAATACTACTGCTTTATTATGGGAAAACGTCAGGTTGAAAGTTTCAGATCTTTCCAAAAAGTTAGACCTTCTCCCGGATTCGCACAAAAGCGTTCTGATCATGGTTCAATGCTACAGCGGTGGTTTTGCGAATATCATATTTAAAGATGGGAACCCAAAAGAAGGTTTAAGCAATCAACACAGGGCCGGTTTTTTTGCCACGGTTCACGATAGGGTTGCTGCAGGCTGCACTCCTGACATAAGAGAGGCGAACTACCGTGAGTACAGTACTCAATTCTGGGAGGCATTGTGTGGAGAAAGCAGATTGGGAGAGAAAAGAAAAAAACCTGATTTTGATCGTGATGGAAAAACCTCTCTAACTGAGGCTCATGCTTATGTAATTATTAATTCTGAAACTATTGATGTTCCAATCAAAACATCAGATGTTTTTCTCAGAAANTTTGTGGATTTCGAAAACGACAAAAACTTAACAGATAGCAATGGCAGTAAGGACCAACTCAAACAAAATCAAGGCTCTCCATATTTTAATCCAAATGACTCATTCAATAAGATAGTTCAAAATGCGACCCCATCTGCAAAGGTGATCATTCATGAACTTGCAAAAAAACTAAACTTGGAACTTTCAAGTCCTTATTCTGAATTTTCTAAAATAACAACGATTCTGGAAAAGAAAAAAAGTGCTATCGTAGCCAAGAAAAAAGAGAGAGAAACGGAAAGAAATAAAATTAGAAACAACCTGAAGAATCGAATTAAAAAAGAATGGCCGGAATTGACAAACATACTCCATCCTGAAGCCCAAAAAATACAATCACAGGAAAAAANACTTTTATCATTTGCAAATGAAGAAATGCAATGGAGCAAATTCCAAAAAATTCAGAAAGAGCTTGATGATCTTGAAAGTGAACGCTTCGGCGTAGAAAAAAATCAAGTCGTCACAATGCGTCTAAAGTGGGAACTTGAAAATGTAATCCTCAAGGAAGAGTTGTTCCAAAAATGCGACAAAAGCATTGTAGAAAGATTTGAGAGTCTATTGGAACTAGAGAATTTGTGCCTGGAAGAAATCTATTGAAATTAAAATCCTTTACCACGAAGGGCTGCATCTAGTTGTTTTTGAAATTCAATAACATCGTCGTCTGAAGGTTTATAGCCTTCCTCACCACCGCTTAAACCTAGACGTCCAAATTGATCAAGGGTCCACTTTTTGTGTTGTCCATCAGAAAAANTAACGGAACCACTTGCCATGGCACCCGGCGGGGTAACTGGATCCAATTCTACGCTTACACCACCATCATTTGCTAATGGATCGTCAGATTCCGAGACATCTGAAACANCAGACTCTGAATCCTCTTCTTCTTCAGGCTCTTCTTCTTCCAGATCAACAAGATCCAAATTAAGGTCGTCTACAAGGAAACGAACATCCATGTATGTCATGACTATTCCGAAATCTTCATTAATTCTTTTCTGAATCTCGGAAAGTCCCAATCCTTCATTTACCCAAAGAGCAATGTCTCTTTTCTGAGAATCAGAAGGTGATGAGTCAGATGGATTTCCTGAGTTTTCACGAAGTCCTTCTTCATCTTTATTTTCTTCAATCATCGAAATGTTTGGAAGGGAAATTTGAGCTAAGTTNATATTGTTTGCTGTGCAATCGAATTTATTCCATTGATTGCGAAAGTTGCTCATTAAGCAATTCTACCGAATGTTTGATTGAGTTATCTTGATCCATCATATTCTCAACAGTTTTACATGCATGAATTACAGTACCATGATCACGACCGCCAAAAGCAGCACCTATTTCCTGCAAGGAATGTTCCGTTAAAATTCTAGATAAATACATGGCAACCTGCCTGGGAAATGCGATGTTGGCTGGTCGTCTTCGGGATAACATATCGGCCATCCTCAAATGATAATAATCAACTACTTTTTTNTGGATAGCTTCAATGGTTATGCGACTCAAGGTTTCCTCCCTTAGTATGTCACGCAGTAATCTTTGAACAGTCTCAAGATCGGCATTTTTCCTGGTTAAACCTACGTAACCAGCAACTCTGGTAAGAGCACCTTCCATACGACGGACNTTTCTTGAAATATTTTTTGCCAAAAACTCAAGGATGTCTTCATCTATTTTGATGCCCATAGCCTCAGCCTTACGAGTAAGAATAGCTACACGGGTTTCCAAATCAGGAGCCTGAATATCTGTAACTAAACCCCATTGGAATCTGGACAGCAATCGACTTTCAATCTTATCTATTTCACCTGCAGGACGGTCAGAAGTGAGAAATATTTGTCTTTGTGCTTCATAGATTTCATTGAATGTATGGAAGAACTCTTCNTGGATCCGTTCCTTGCCNGCAAGGAATTGGATGTCATCAATCAGCAAGTAATCAACACTACGNTAACGTGCCCTAAATTTCGTTAGAGTGTTTTCTTGAATGGCTCGGATAAATTCATTCGTAAATTTTTCACACGAAACATAAGTGATGCGACAAGATGGATTTCTATTGAGCGCCTGATGAGCAACCGCATGCATGAGGTGAGTTTTACCCAAACCGGTCTCGCCATATAGAAATAAAGGGTTGTATGCGTGGGCTGGTGCGTTTGACACTGCGATACAAGCTGCATGAGCGAGTTCACTACCTCCACCAACAATAAAGTTGTTAAAGGTATTCTTAGGNTTGATGCCTAATGAACGGCCTTTCAATGCAGGACCCGAAACACGTGAGGTTTTTCTTGATGACTTGGATTTTGAAGANGAAAGGCGATCATGTGNATTGACTTCTTCCGAATTCTCGATGTCACCAAGTAAATCTACCGTATATGGACGACCTACAAGTTTGTCAGCTTCGTGACGGATAACATCCAAATAATTGTCACGAATCCAAATGGCGGAAAATTCATTGGGAGTAATTAACTCACAGCCATCTTCATCCAATCTGCCAACTCGCATGTTATCAAACCATACTCGAAAGGTGTCAGCAGGGATTACCTCNAGTAGTTGTTCGCGAAGAGAATTCCAAAATGTTTCAGGGGATGCAATAAGTTCAGTCATAAATTTATTCACAAGCTGCAGAAGACTTTTGCAAGTCATCTAAAATGAGTGGGTTAGACAAAAAATCATGCACGAGATATACAATTGGAAGCGAAGCGAAAAAATAAGCAGAAAGAGTATGCATGAATTTGCATGTCAACGCTTTATGTAATTTCGGATCATGGGACATGAGTTTTTTGATGATGAATTAGAGTAAAGGGGAAGAGATTGTTTTGAAGAATAAAACAAGTGAAACCAAGAAAAAAAACATCAAAAACAATTAAAGTTTCTCACAACTTATTAACAACATATCGTTTGTAAGTTTTTTTCACTTTTTATGTTGCATTATTCCGTATTACTTACCCTTCTCAAAGCCCCTTGATCTAAGGGGATTTATAGAAAATAAAATGCATTTATGGGAAGGTAAAAAAAGTCATTGGGTGCTCATTTTTTGCAAAAGTTTGTCATTTAAGTCATCTGCTGAGTCATAGCCAAATTGTCTGGCAGCCTGAACCATTGCTGCAACTTCAACCAATCTAGCCATATCTCGACCAGTTCTGACCGGAATTTCCATNTGTGGAACTTCAAAACCAAGAATCTCATAAAACTTGTGATTCAATCCAGTCCTTTCAGGTTCAATTTCAGAATCCTCCAATAGCGTGACCACCAGATCGATTCTTTTTTCAAGCCTGACAAATCTATTTCCAAACAATTTTTCCACATTTATTATTCCAATTCCCCTGCATTCCATAAATCCTCGACTCAAAGGGTCACAAAATCCAATTGGAGTATGATCGCTTAAAAGTTTCACTTTCACCAAGTCATCAGCAACCAGACTGTGTCCGCGCTCGATTAATGCAAGTGCAGCTTCACTCTTTCCAGCACCACTTTCACCCCTAATGAGAGTTCCAACACCCCGTATTTCGAGTAATGTACCATGTAAACTAGTTCTGGGAGCGAATCTTTCTTCCAACAAAACAGTAACCTCGGTAGTAAATGCTTTTGAGTTCAATGGTGTTCTAAAAAGCGGCACGCCGGCATTTTCCAAGACCTCAATCATCTCCTTGGTGGGAGCAAGGCTTCTTGATACAACTACACAAGGTATTTTCTTTGCAACCATAGTTTCAATTATGATTTTCCTTCTTGCCGCCGATTGCTCACGGAAAAAAGCCATTTCTCCTGCACCAAAAAGCTGTATTCTCTTATTTGCAAAATACTTAAAATAGCCTGTCACGGCGAGAGCCGGACGGTTGATGCTCTTTTCCCTAATCATACTCCTTGAAAGAGTTTTTTGCCCTGTTACTAATCTGAGCTTCAACTGTTTGCCGTAAATTTCAAAAAACTCTTTAACGGCTATACTCTCGATTAAGTGCGAATCTTTATTGGCCTTTGACATCTTTTTTAACTTTTTTTTTGAGAAATTAGCNTTCGAAATCTTTACCAAGATACTTCTGCCTGGTTTCGGGATCAGATATAAGAAATTCTGCATTTCCATGCTTCAAGACACTACCATCGAAAAGCAAATAGGCTCGGTCAACCGCACGAAGAGTTTCTCTTACACTGTGATCAGTTATGAGAATCCCCATGCCTCTATTTTTTAAATCAACCATAATTCGGACTAAATCTTCAACACTTATTGGATCAACTCCACTGAAAGGTTCGTCCAGCAGTAGAAATTTGGGGGAAAGAACCAAGGCTCTTGAAATCTCTAATCTGCGCCTCTCCCCACCACTAAGATTGTCAGCTTTTTGCTTAGCAAGTTTTTCAAGACCAAGATCGTTTAAGCGTAAATCTACAAGATTTTTTTGTTCATTTTTTGTAACTCCAAGGGTCTGTACTATCGCCCTGATATTTTCCTCTACTGTAAGTTTTCTAAAAACTGAAGACTCCTGCGGTAAGTAAACCACCCCTGAACTTGCTCTTTTGTATGGTGGCAGAGAGGTTATTTCNTGTTTGTTAATTTTAATTGAACCACGATTCGGTTTTGTAAAACCCGCTATCATTGAGAAGGTTGTTGTCTTGCCTGCTCCGTTTGGACCAAGCAGACCAACGATCTCTCCACCTTTCATTTCAATAGTAACTCCGCGCACCACATCTCGGGATCCNTAGCTTTTTTGGAGATCCCTTGCAGACAATGTTGGAAATTCAGTCAAAGCTCCTGCTGTGGAATTTTGTTGGGGGCAAAAGAGGGCAAAGGAAATCTTCCTGAGTTTGGAAACTCAATTTTGGGTCTTTGGTCAGAATTTCCCACGACACTGGCTTTACCGCTTTTCTTGTCCAATACAATCTTGTTTCCCTTGACGACCCCCCAATTGGAATCTTCAACCGTAGCATTACCTTCAAGGAAACCCGATCCATCTTGGGTATCAAGAATTACAATATTGGCCCGGCAAGTACGGTTTCTTTGAATCATCNGAACATTACCCCAAGCCTTGATTTCACTTATTTCCCCTAGGTCTCCTTCTGTTGAATTATGATCTTTTACAACCATAATTTCCATTTTNGAGCACTCTATTTCCAGTTCGTTACCCAGAATAGAAACGTTTCCTTCCAAATTGAATTGAAAATCTCCTCCACCCAACTCCAAGAACTCGATAATGTCAGCCGATGCACTTGTCTCATTTTTATCCAAAAAATTNCTCGATTTTTCATGAGAACGCTTAAGTTTCGCAAGGGATGTTCGTTGGCCATTTGAAAAATCGGGGTCAAATGAGACAGTCCCCCCATCAAGCAGGGAAATGTGATTCAATCCTAGATTTGTGCTTTCACGCCAAATCCAGTTGTTACCTTCTGCCCTAAATCCGTCTCCCAGAGCAAAAAGTGGTGAATTTCCTTTAGCTATGCCATTATGGAAATCAAAACATCCAAAATCACTCCAAATTTTCAATTTTACATGGTTAAACGAAAAAAATTTCAGATTTGGCTCCCAAACATCATAAGGCTTATTGTTCACCATTTTAACTCTCTGCCCCATCAACAAGCAAATCAACTCACCGTGATCTCCAAACTTTGGGATAGTAACGTTATGGGCAATTTTCTCACGATCATTATTGACTCTTGAAGCAATAAGGCAATGCCAAGAAATGAAGCCAAGTGAAATGGTAAAGAGACACTTCATTAATCTCAACCTTAACCAATAACCAAACCACAAAACTCGATATTCAGTCACTATTTTTTTTCGGAATCTGATTTATCGGCAGGAACAAATTTTAAAACCGTTCCATTAATGCAATATCTCTTATCAGTTGGCGTATCAAATCCTTCACCTGTAAAAACGTGTCCCAAGTGACCATCACAAACTGCACAAATTACTTCCGTCCTTGGATATCCAAGAAGATAGTCAACAGAAGTTTTGACATTTTTTGCTTTTGATGGGTCATAAAAGGAAGGCCAACCGCACTTGGAGTCAAATTTCTCTTTGGAGGTGAAAAGTTCGGTATCACATCCCGCACAAGAATAGGTACCNGAACCTTGTTTCTTAAATTCATTGTAAACATCACCAAATGGCCGTTCGGTTCCGGCTTGGCGCAAAATTCTAAATTGCTCGCTGGTTAGCTTTTTTTTCCACTCTTTCTCTTCCATGATTACTTTTTTTGGAGTCTCTTCTACTGTTTCCTTTTCAGGTTTTGATTTGGTGTTTTCGTCTGCACTCAAACAACTCGCTACAAGCACTGCCGATGCGGTGTAGGATAATATTCTCATCTTTGTTTTCCATCTTTTCCTCATCTTATTTTCCTCACTTTTNAACTTTTGACAAAAATGGTGCCTTCAACCTAAGCGTTCCAGAAGACTGGCTTCATTAGTNTANGCGATAGCTGAATCCTTAGTAATTACATTGTGCTGATACAAATGTAAAAGATGTTGCTCCATAGTCATCATTCCCTCTTTGGATTGAGTTTCCATGGTCGAATAGACCTGTTGCCAGTTACCTGTTCTAATCAAATTTCCAAGGGCTGGAACGTTCTTAAGTACTTCCATGGCAAGAATTCTTCCATTTCCATCTGATCGCGGTACTAACTTTTGACTCAAAACATATGAAAGACTAAATGATAACTGCAAACATAAGCTCTTAGTCTGCTCNGAAGGNAACATATCAACAATTCGACTCAGTGCTCCCTTAGCATCCCGCGTATGCAAAGTGGAGAAAACAAGGTGTCCTGTTTCAGCTGCGCTCAGAGCCAGAGATGCCGTTTCAGTATCTCTTATCTCTCCGACAAAGATAATATCAGGATTTTCACGCAGCGCACTCCTCAAACCATCAGAGAAACTTGGTACATCCTGACCAACTTGTCTTTGGGACACCATTGAACTCTGACTTTCAAAAAGAAATTCCACAGGATCTTCCAAAGTTATGATTCTAGCCTTTCGATAGATATTAATATGATTGATCAATGAAGAAATCGTGGTTGATTTCCCGCTACCTGTAACACCCGTCACCAAGACAAGTCCACGCTTCAAAGCAGAGATGTCTTGCCATATCTTTTCAGAAGGAAGCCCCACCTCTTGAATGGGAGGAATCGTGGAAGCCAAAACCCGCATAACAAAGGCAAGCCCATCTCGGTCCCTAAAGACATTGAGCCGGAAATTAACACCCTGTTCCTTCCATTCGAAACCAGTATCAACATCTCTTGGATTTTCTTCATCAGTTACGATCTGTAGATTCCTGTCAGACAAAATAACGCCGAGCATATATCTTATCACTTCATCAGTTACCCCTACGCCTTCAGGCATTGGGGTCAAATCATCATCGATTCGAAAACTTACGGGACGACCGGTCTTGACGTGCATATCGGAAATCCTCGACAAGTTACCTCTCTGATATGCAGGATCAATGAAGTAGTTGAGCATCTGAGCAAAACTTACCATATTCTGACCAGTCTGATAAATTTTCTGGTTAATGTCGTAATTTTCAGCCATAATTTGAAAATGATCATTGGATGCCTATTACACAAGCACAGACGATCAAAATAATCTAAACACAAGCAAAGCCCAAAAAATTTAATTGCCATCCCCACAATGTTTCGCCCAAAGATTCAACAGGATAAATGAAAGTTCATTTCAAAGGAACTCGAGGATCTATTCCAACTGCCCCAGATGCCCTAGACATCAGGGAAAAGGTTGTTGCTGCTCTTCTTGCTGCAAGAGGTAAAAACTTACGGTCCGAGTCTCAGATTCGTGAATTTGTTGAGGGAGTTCTTCCTTTTCATTTCGGTTCGTCATATGGGGGCAACACACCCTGCGTCCATGTTGACACCAATTCGAATGACTGGCTGATCTTTGACGGCGGTTCCGGTATAAGGGTTCTTGGTAAGGAGATCTTGCAAAGAGGTTTGACTNATCAAACCTTTCACTTGTTCCTGTCTCACCTGCATTACGACCACATCCAGGGAATTCCTTTTTTTGCTCCTGCATATATTCCTGGAAACAAACTCGTCATTCATGGNGGGCATGAGAATTTGGAAAATCATCTNCGTACGCAGATGAAAACCCCCTTTTTCCCGATTGACTTCGATACCTTTCAAGCAGAGATAACTTTTGAAAAACATGTCCCCGGGGACACAATTGAAGCAGCTGATACTGAAATAACGCTATACAAACAAAATCACCCAGGCGATTCATACGGGTATAGAGTACAGCAGGGAGAAAAATCTGTAGTATATTCTTCCGACGCTGAACATCCAAATGTTGCACATGGTCACGAATATGATTTCCTCGATTTCATTCGTGGGGCAAATATTCTTATATTTGATGCACCCTACACCTTTTCGGAGTCAATCTCCACTAGAGAGCATTGGGGGCACTCAAGTCATGTGATGGGCGTAGAATTGGCGGCTAGAGGAGAAATCGAGACTCTTGCGATTTTTCATCATGATCCGAATGCCTGCGACCAAGATCTTACGAACTTTCATAATCATACAAGGAAATTTTTAGAGCGATCCCGAATCTGCGTTCGAGACGCAAAACCAGGAATACCTGGAGCACCATCCCCAAGAAGTCGTCCATATGANGTTGTAATGGCTTATGATGGACTCCAATTGATTGTCTGACAGATGTCATTATCCGAAGAGAAAGATGATGATCTACCAAAACGTTTGGACAAAGAAACCATAAATGAACTNCCACTTATTCGATTTCATGGTGCAATTAATGTGGCGGAAGATTCAAAATCATTCAACCGCTTTGCTTCTCGATTGAAAAAGCAGAGGGTTCTTGGATTTGATATCGAATGTAAGCCAAACTTTAAAAGAGGCCCCAATAATCCCCCTGCACTTATCCAATTGGCAACTGCTGACCAGGCGTTTTTGTTTAGACTCTTTCCAGTGATGAAACTTGGACGATTAATTGAAATCCTAGAAGATCCGGAGATTATTAAAACTGGAGTCGCGATTAAAGATGACCTTAAGAATCTTAACAAAATTGAAGACTTCAAACCTGCTGGATTCGAAGATCTGGCGACTCTTGCAAAATCATTGGAGGTTGAACAGACCGGTCTACGTAACCTAACTGCCATTTTCTTTAGGCAACGGCTCTCCAAATCTGCCCAATTGTCCAATTGGCAAAAAAGGCCTCTTACACCTTCTCAGATAAATTATGCCGCCACTGACGCATGGATCAGTCGAGAACTTTATCTGATTATGAAAGCTCGACTCAAACGCCTGGCATAAGCCTGACCTTGGATACAGAGTTATTTGAATCGGCCTTTTAGCTGGTCAACCATAACGGCAATCAGGATCACAACTCCGTAAACGACACTTTGCATATGAGCTTCGACTCCCGTTAGGTTCATACCGTTTCGAATTACCCCGATAATCAGTGCACCAATCAAAGTTCCCACAATTTTGCCTTGCCCTCCTGCAAGACTGGTTCCGCCTACTACCACCGCAGCGATAACCTGTAATTCGACTAGCGTTCCGGCTTTGGGGTCACCAGTAAGGTGAAGTGATGCCTCCATTACTCCTCCCAAACCGGCTAACAAGCCACACAAACTGTAAACAAAAACAAGGACCCATTGGACGGGTACTCCAGAAAGTCGGGCAGCTTCGGAATTCCCTCCTACTGCATAAACAAATCGTCCAATCGAGGTTCGCCCCATAAGAATGTGGGCAAGGATGAAAAGGACGATCATTATGAGCACCGAATTGGGAATACCCACAAAATCGGAACCTCGACCAAGCCAGGCGAAAGCTTCGTTTTCGACAGTGACAGGTTCGGAATCGGAAAGGATGAAGGCCAAACCTTTGGCGATGAACATGACCCCCAAGGTCACAATGAACGCAGGTATTTTGAAAAAAGTGATCATACTCCCAGTTCCCATTCCAATCAAACCGCACAAAAGAACTGCAGCGAAAGCACCCACCCATAGATCGCTGATTCCGGGCGATTCTCCACCTAAGGCTTGTATCAATAAAGCAGTAACCACACCGCTAAAGGCAATAAGACTGCCAACTGAAAGATCGATACCTGTTGTAACTATGACCAGAGTCATCCCAATGGCAATTATAGCCACTACAGAAACCTGCTTGAGAACATTGAAGATATTTTCTCTCTTGAGGAAATTCGGCCAGTAATACTCCTTGGTTCGGTAGATTTGGGTCTTCTGCAATGCCTTGTTTTCTTTGGCAAGTTCGGGCAAAGTTGAGACAAGGACGGACATTCGCTCAGTAACGAGCACTGCCGCAAGCGAACCTTCGGTGGAAAGCAAGGATTTTCGAGCGTCGATGGGCTTGCCCACCACCACATCGATGACGCGGATCCCCTTTTTAAGGAGGGCAGACTCCAAATCCTTGGCAAAGGTTGCGACACTTTTGCCTTTGTGGAGTAAGATCGAAACATTTGAGTCGGTACCGAGATCATTGACCAATTCATCCACTAACTCCTGTGCCGCCGAAGAACTAGTGGCCGACTGTTTTTCGATGGTAACCAAACTTACTAGAATGCAAAGTATCAGCAGGACGAATGCGTTTCCGTACTCTTTGAGCAAAGACCTAAGATTCATTTTTCTCATGCCGCTGTTTTCTCTCTATGGGTTGCTAGTTTCATGACATCTTCTTGAGTGACCGATGAGCAATCCTGGATTTCTCCGCTTACTCTACCCTCGTTCATTACAATAATGCGATCGCTCATTCCAATAATTTCCGGAAGTTCCGAGCTAATCATGAGAATTGCTTTTCCATCCTCAGCCAAGTTTTGGAGAATTTGATAAATTTCGAATTTTGCACCCACATCGATTCCCCGCGTAGGTTCGTCGAAGATAATAACCTCGGCGTTCTTTTGCAACCATTTGGCGAGAACCACTTTCTGCTGATTTCCTCCAGATAAAGTTCCTGCCAATTGTGAATGGTCAGAGACTTTTATCTTCATCTTTCGAACAAACTTGGCAAAAGCATCGCTCTCTCGTGAAGAATCCAGAAGCAAATTTCCGGAAAAGTCTCCAAGGTTGGGAAGTCCGAAATTTTCCTGTACGGTTTGCCCTAAAACGAGACCCTGCCCTTTCCTGTCTTCTGTTAGTAGACAAATACCGTTCCGAATCGCATCCCTTGGACTTTTAATTTGCAAAGGATGACCATCGAGTTCGACCGTCCCACCATCCATGGGGTCGGCTCCAAAAATCAAGCGTGCGGTTTCGGTTCGACCCGCACCGACCAAACCAGTCAGACCGACAACCTCTCCTGCTCGCAGATCAAAGGAGACGCCTTTCACCAAACTTCCCCGCTTTAGATTACGAACCGCAAGCCTGACTGATCCAACTACGCTTTTACGCGTGGGGAATTCGCTCTCCATGCTACGGCCGACCATCATTGCAATCAATTGCTCGCGATTGAGTTGCGACTTTTCCTTTGTACCCACATGCGTTCCATCTCTAAGGACCGTTACCCGGTCGGCAATCGCATCGATTTCGTCCAAGCGATGACTAACGTAGACAATCCCAATTCCCTGAGTGCGTAATTCGCAAACTACCTTGAGCAGACCTTCAACCTCCCGAGGTGTAAGCGCAGCTGTTGGTTCGTCCATAACCAAAATCCGGGCATTTTGAGATAAGGCTTTGGCGATCTCGACGACCTGCTGCTCAGCCACTGAAAGATCACCACAACGTGACTGAGGATCAACATCAACGCCAATCCTCTCAAAGAGCTTCTTTGCCTTTTGCCTCTCCTCTTTATGGGGGATGAAACTCAAGCGACCCGCCTCTTGTCCAAGAAAAATGTTCTCGGAAGCCGTCAATGAGGGAACCAGATTGAACTCCTGGTGAATAACGCCAATCCCGGCGCAAAGAGAGTCTTGTGGGTTTTTCATTAAGACAGGGTATCCGTTGATCTCCATACTACCCTCATCAGGGGCAAGCACACCGGCAATAATTTTAATGAGCGTACTTTTACCCGCTCCATTTTCGCCGAGAAGAGCAAGAACCTCGCCTTGCCTCAAAGAAAGGTCAACTCCGTCAAGAGCTTGAACCCCAGGGAAGCCCTTTCGAATGCCCTGCAAGGCAAGTAGGGCTGGTTCTGAATCATCGTCGGCCATATTAATTCAGGTCGGGATCTTCGAGGGCGTCTTTTTGAGTGTAGAGTGTAGCTGGCAAGAGAGTTTCTCGCGAAAAGCTCAATCCAATCTCGTAGTTGCGTATGAGATGGACAATTTTTTGACCCATTTTGTCCGGGTGTTGAATGGGATCAGCGTAGATTTGCCCTTTTTTGATGGCCTTTTTGCCATCAGGCATCCCGTCGAAACCGATGATTTTGATTCGGTTTTCACGCTTTGCTTCAGTAACTGCAGTATAGGCGCCCAANGCCGATGGATCGTTGATGGCGAAGATGGCAGCCAAGTCTTCATGAGCTTGAAGAGCTGCGGAGGCTGACTCGTAACCTTTGGTTCGGTCACCGTTCCCATCCAGTTCAGCCACAATTTCAATCTTGCCGGAAGTTCGGCCCTTGTTATGGGCATTTATGACTTTCTTAAAACCATCCACCCTAAGGACGCAAGAGTTGGCTTTCTTCAAATCCAATACAAGCACTTCCCCACCTTCTTCACCGAGAGCTTCGATCATGGCCTTTCCAGCCAGCTCGCCACCTTGAAAATTATCCGTACCAACATGCCCTTCGATCTCGGTTCCTTCTGCCGCACATTTGGCATCAACGGTAAAAACGGGAATACCAGCTGCGTTGGCTTCCCTTACTGCCGGACCAATGGAAATTCGATCAACAGGTACGAGAACGATCGCTCTTACACCTTTTGCAATGAAATCGTCGATCTGGTCGGATTGCTTCTTTACGTCCATATCAGGATCCATGACGAGCAGTTCGTATCCGTTCTTTTCAGCTTCCTCTCTCATGTGATCGGCAATAACCGTAAAGAAAGGATTTGAAAGGGTCTGCGGAGAATATGCAATGACAGGCTTGTCTTCATTGCAGGAAATCAACGACAGAAAGAGCAGAAAGGAACACAACAATCGAAACAAGATTTTCATTTCATAAGCTCACTTAAGCAATTTTTCTCGAATGTTAGATGCGGTCTTGATACAGGCTTGACCGATGACTTCAAAACGCTCGGCCGGCAAACGAAAAGCAGGAGCGATAACTGTGATCGAAGCGANTGGATAAAGATAGTCGTCAAGAATTGGGGCTGCCACGCAATGGATCCCCTCCAGTCCCTCAGCTTTGTCGATAGCATAACCGCACTCCCGAACCCCATCAAGATCTGCAGTCAAAAGTTCGCGATTGTGGAGAGTCCGCGCAGTGAAGCTTTTAAGGGTTACAGNTTCCAAATAGTTATCAAATTCTTCTTGTGGAAGCATGGCTAAAATTGACTTACCCGGAGCACAGGAATAGCAGGGNACGCGCATTCCCACGGTGCCCGAGACTTTGATTGCCTGGTCGGATACGCATTGCTCCAAGATTAGAGCCTTTCCCTCCGACATCGAAAGCAGTTGTGTCGTTTCTCCAGTATCATTTCTCAATTCTTTCAAGCATTCCCATGCCGAGACCACAAGGCTTTTGTCATTCACCTTTGGTCGAGTGAGGTCGGCTACCCGGTTGGTCAAGACATACCTGCGATCATCCTCTCTTCGGTACAGCCAACCACGCTTGGTCATAGTCTCAGTAATCCGCCCTACCGTGTTCACTGGAAGACTAAGAGCTTTGGCGATTTCACTGGAAGTTTTCCCATTACGGAAAAAACCAAGATATTCGAGAATGGCTAGGGTCCTCTCGGTTCCTTTGGCTGACACATCTTCACTTACAAATACTTCCTGGCTCATGTTTTCCAAATATGGACACTTGCCCTAATATGGAAAACCCTTATTTTCAATAACAAATTCAAATTCTCATTCCCTTCCGAAACAATGGGCAAAACCAAAATTTTCCGATAGGAAAAAAGGCTTGCCGATGTTCTCAAATTNCTAAACTTGAAAGAACCTCAAAAGATGACAAAAGAACTTAACTTTAAGCAGGAACTCACCGCCGCATTCGGAAACCCCATCTCTGAAAACCCTACTCAAGTCATGATTGAGGCAGCATATCGTCATCACAATCTGGATTGGCGATATCTTACCATCGAGGTTGGTCCTGACGACCTTGAAGCTGCGGTGCGAGGGGCCAAGGCTATGGGTTTTCAAGGCTTTAACTGTACCATTCCNCATAAGGTAAAGGTGATTGAATATCTTGACGGACTCGGTCAATCCGCATCACTCATGGGTGCTGTAAACTGCGTGGTCCGTANGGAGGATAAGNGGATAGGGGAAAATACGGACGGTAAGGGCTTTGTTTCATCCCTAAGGGAACTCACTGATCCGGAAAGAAAGAAAGTGGTAGTTTTTGGTGCCGGTGGTGCCGCNCGTGCCATCAGTGTGGAGGTCGCACTTGCGGGTGCAAACCACATTACCATTGTCAATCGGTCTACAGATAGGGGTGAAGAATTAACCAAACTTCTTCAGGACAAACTCCCATGCTACGCAGACTTTGCCCCATGGGAATCGACTTACCATATTCCCGCAGATACTGATGTTGTGATCAATGCCACATCCATCGGACTTTTTCCAGATGTCGGAGCGCGTCTGAACTTTGATATCAACACCCTTAGTTCCGAGATGGTTGTGGCTGATGTCATCCCTAATCCCCCATCCACCAACTTGGTCAAGGATGCCCGAACCAAAGGGTGCAAAGTCATCGACGGCTTGGGTATGTTGGTAAACCAGGGAGTTATCGGAATCCAGCATTGGACAGGTATCGACCCCGATCCGACGGTCATGCGTGCCGCCCTCGAAGAAGTGTTTTCGTAATTCCGAATTTCCCCAAACAATCAGACCATGAAAGTCGTTCATTTAGCCATTTTGTTGTTTCTTNTTGGATCCTGCGGAGTTGATCAGGAGTCAAAAGTTTCAATTCCAACTGAGACAGACCTCAAATCTTCAGATCTAATAAACACGATAANTAGTTCCGATTCTCATCCTGAAAAGAAATTCCCCTCCTCTTGGTCGGTTACAAGTGAAACTTTAAAGGGAGGCAAACAGGAAGGCGTGGAATTGGTGACAATTGATAATGGAAAACTTGAAATCAGACTCATTCCAACTCGAGGCATGGGGATTCTCGATGTAAAGATGGGAGANATTCGTCTGGGATGGGATTCGCCGGTAAAGGAAGTGGTTCATCCATCCCATATCGACCTCGAAAGCAGAGGTGGATTAGGATGGCTNGAGGGATTCAATGAATGGATGGTTCGTTGTGGTNTGGAATTTGCCGGTCATCCCGGCACCGACCAATTNATCAACAACACCGGCGATCCCGCTACCCTCAACCTAACACTACATGGCAAGATACAAAATATCCCAGCATCCAATTACGANATTTTGATAGACCCTGCCCCTCCTCACCGCATTCGTGTAAGGGGAACGGTCTATGAGAGCTTCTTTTACGGACCCAANCTAAAGCTCGTTACCGAAGTTTCAACCATACCCGGATCCGATACCTTTCAAATATCTGATCAAATCGCCAACGAAGGCTCATCCGCTCAGGAATTTCAACTGATTTATCACGGTAATTATGGCTCCTCCATTTTGGAAAAAGATGCCACAGTATATGCNCCCGCCTCATCGGTAACACCAATGAATCAGAATGCAGCGAGAAACATTGAAAATTGGTCAACCTATCTTGGNCCGACCGAAGGGTTCATTGAGCAGGTTTATTTGCTAGAGCCGTTNGGCGATGAAAATTCCTCTACCATGGCNCTGTTGGTTAATGCAAATGCGGATCTTGCAACCTCAGTACGGTGGAACGTCACTGAACTGCCCTACCTCACAATTTGGAAAAACACCGCTTCAATTGAAGATGGTTACGTTACGGGTATCGAACCNGCCACGGGTTTTCCTTTTAATCGCATGGTTGAACGCAGATACGGTCGCGTGCCAAAACTAAGTGCCGGCGAGACACGTTCTTTTACCTTGGATTTTGGAATTCACCTTGGAAATGATCAGGTGGGTGAATTAATCAANGAAGCCACAGACAGACAAAGTTCCACTCCCCTNCAGATAATCAAACAACCACCTGCCACTGAATAAATCTCTCGATCATGAAAAAAACAGCTCTTATTCTACACTTTTTGTTTTGTTCATCCCTTTTTTCTGCTGACTGGCCAAATTGGCTTGGACCCACTCAGGACGGAGTCTCCACCGAGACGCAATGGGGGAACGACCTGGATAATTTGCAATGGAAATCAAAGGTCGGAGTAGGTTTCTCCTCTGTGGTGGTGGCCAATGGACGCCTTTTCACCATGGGGCACGATGGCCAAAAGCGGGGTGGCAAGGAAACTGTCTATTGTCTGGATGCAAAAACCGGAAAACAAAATTGGTCACATTCTTACGAAGCTCCACTTGTTGATTATTTACACGAGGGGGGCCCTTGCGCAACACCCACTGTAGACGGCAATACTGTTTATGCCATTAGCAAGCACGGCCTACTTCATGCCTACCGGGTAATTGACGGCGAAAAAGTTTGGTCCAAGGACATGCTGGCGGTTTCAGGCTTGCGAAAAGTACCCGATTGGGGATTTGCAGGTTCCCCCTATGTCATGGGTAATCTTTTGCTTATCGAGGCGGGTGCCACCTTTGCCCTCAATAAACAAACCGGAGATATTGTGTGGAAAAGCCAGGATTATCGACCCGCCTATGGTTCGCCCATTTCATTTAAGAGCGGAGTCGACACCAATATCGCCGTACTCAAGACGGACGGCTTGATCATTCTTGACGGAAGCAACGGTAAGACACTGGCCTTTGAAAATTGGGAGACCAGCTATCGTACCAATGCATCCACCCCCATTATTAAGGGAGACAAGATTTTCATTTCCACCGGCTATCGTCGGGGATGCGCTCTTTTTCAATGGAATGGAAATTCCCTGCTCAAAATTTATGAAAACAAAAATTTGTCCACTCATATGAACCATGCGATTTTGGTCGGAGATCATCTTTACGGTTTTGATGGTAATGTGCACATGGCTGGCCCCAAAGACTTTGCCTGTATCCAATTCTCCACCGGCAAGGAACAGTGGAGGGTGTCGGACCGTGGTCTGCAGGTTGGTTCACTCATTGTTGCCGGGGATCGTATGCTGGTGCTTGGTCAACGGGGAGAATGTCTGATCGCCAA
>NZKO01000044.1 GCA_002692535.1 Opitutia bacterium | reverse complement strand
TCCGATTGTTCGCCAAGTTCTTTGCGGGCATCGGAAACCTCCGTGACCAGAGACTCGAGAGTACCCGTATCAAATTTCTCTGACAAATTGGTGAGCTTTTCCCCAAATTGATGAGAAAGAATAAGAGCGGTGGGCACTGGCTGATTAAAAATGCCTACGCCCTGATTATAAAACTGTACCCATACTTCTTCCGAAGTTCCTGGAATGTGGGGGAGATGAATATTGATGGTATCGGACTGACCAATTCGGTCGAGCCGGCCGATTCGTTGCTCCACGAGCTCGGGGTTTTCGGGGAGATCCCAGAGGATGAGGTGGTGGGCAAACTGGAAGTTGCGCCCTTCGCTACCGATCTCAGAACAAAGAAGCACACGGGCACCCTCGGGGTCGGCAAAGTAGGCGGCCTGGCGGTCGCGCTGGATTAAATTCAAACCTTCGTGAAACTGGCTGAGGTTGAGATTTACCTGTTCCTGGACGGCTTCGTAAATTTCTTCGACGAGCGTGCGGGTCTGACAGATGAGCAGGACTTTTTCTTGGCGGTGCTCGCTCAACCAGTCGACCAGCCATTCAATCTTTTGCTCGAAGGCCGAGGAATCCTCATCAGGTACATCGAGTGGGTGAAGGATGGGCTGGCGCTTGGGGAAACCCTTGAGGGCTTTACGGGTATTGCGAAACATGACTCGCCCGGGTCCAAAACTATCGATGATATTTTCAATCAGTTGAGTACGATCGGCTTTGGATAAAGATTTCTTATCGGAATATTGATCATGGAGATGGGATGAACTCTTTTTGATCATCTCCCAGTCGGTGGGAGTGAGTTCCTCCTGGTCGTCAATCCGATCGACGAGTTCGGCCATTTCCTGATAATGCCCGCTTTCCTCGTTAAAGGTTTCCAAATCGTTGTAGCGGGCGGGGTCGAGCAGGCGGAGACGGGCAAAGTGGCCCTCGGGTCCTAGTTGTTGGGGAGTGGCAGTTAGCAGGAGAACGGAAGGAATCTTCTGAGCGAGGCCTTCCACGATCTGGTAGGCAGTGCTGGCGAGCTCAGGTGTCCATTCCAAGTGGTGGGCTTCATCCACAATCAGGAGATCCCACTCGGCAACGAGCACCTGAGCGTAGCGGTCGGGTGAGTTGGTCAAATAATCAAGACTGACACAGACGATTTGACTATCGAGAAAGGGATTGGCATCGGGGCCGGATCCTTCGATGGCCAGGCAACGTTCCTCATCGAACAAACTGGCAACCAGGTTGAACCGTCGGAGCAGTTCGATAAACCATTGGTGCATCAAGGATTCCGGCAATATGATCAGGGCACGCTCGGCCCGGCCGGTAAGATGCAAGCGGTGTAGAATGAGACAGGCCTCGATGGTTTTCCCCAGGCCTACTTCATCGGCGAGGAGTACGCGGGGCTGTAGGCGACTGGTGACTTCCTGAGCGATGTAGAGTTGGTGCTCAATCAGATCGATCCGGGCCCCGGTAAAGCCACGGTTGGGAGATTTGCGGATCCGGGACTGCCAGGTGAGGGCTTCGTTGCGGACATTGAAGAGATGAGGTTCGTCCAATTGCCTCCCCATGAGCCGATCGAGCGGGCTGGAAAAACTAATGGTATCGGCAAGGGCGGCTTCGGGGATCCACTCCCCTTTCACCTGGTAATGCAAAAAGCCACCCTCTTCCTTGACCTCTTCGATGGAACCGGAGATGCCATCGTGAGTCTTTACATTATCTCCCACTTCAAATGCGACCCGGCGGACCGGGGCGGAATCGAGCGCATATTCCCGGCGATCATCCGCAGCCGGAAAGAGAATGGAAACCCGTCCAATAGCCGCACTCATGACAACTCCGAGACCAAGCTCGGGCTCGGCATCACTCACCCAGCGCTGACCGGGCAGTATATCCTCATCTAGCATGTGCTTTTATTGAGGATGAAATCGCTCATTTGGCGATCTGATATTTAGACGAGAAACCAGAAATATTGAAGCATAAGAATAATGCCCGATTGTACATTTTTTTATCTTCATGTTTCATTGGCACGGTAATTGCAGGAATCTAATATGATTATTTTTAATACTTTCTAATTAAGTTAAATTATCTGCCTACTCATCCTAAAACTCACTCTTATGTCCTTTATCATATGAAAATACAACGAACGTTTTTATCATTTCTTCTTTCCTTACTCACTCTTTATTTATTTTCCTGCGGCGGCGCACCCACCGAAACCACAGAAACTGAAGAACCAGCAGAGGAGGTAGCAGCGGCTGAAACGGAAGCTGCCGAGCCAGAACCAGAACCAGAGCCTACGCCTGAGCCTGAGCCTGCTCCCGAAGCAGATTCCACCACTCTTAAAATCGCTTACAGTGACTGGCCAGGCTGGGTGGCATGGGAAATCGCAATTCAAAAGAAATGGTTTGAGGAAGCTGGTGTAGATGTGGAATTTTTATGGTTTGACTATGTGGCCTCCATGGATGCCTATGTTGCCGGACAGGTGGATGCAGTCTGCATGACCAACGGAGACGCTCTTGTAACCGGAGCCACAGGAAAGCCTTCCGTTGGAATCATCGTCAATGATTATTCGAACGGAAACGATATGGTGGTAGCCAAGCCTGGTATCGAGTCCGTGGCAGATTTGAAAGGTAAATCAGTCGGGGTGGAGGAAGGGTTTGTATGCCACCTTCTACTTCTCAAGGCACTCGAAGAAAACAACATGTCCGCTGACGACATTACTGTGGTAAATACTCCCACGGATGAGACTCCGCAGGTATTGGCTTCAGGCAGCGTGGACGCAATTGCCGCGTGGCAACCCAATTCCGGACAGGCACTGAAAAGTTTACCCGGTTCAAAACCTATTTTTACATCCGCCGATGCACCAGGAATTATCTACGACCTTCTTTGTGTGTCATCGGAAAGCCTTGAGGCTAATAAAGAAGACTGGGCAAAAGTGGTGGCCGTCTGGTATCGGATCGTGGATTACCTGATGGACGAAGGAAATATGGATGAGGCTTTAAAGATTCTATCCGCTCGCGTTTCTCTGGAACCTGCGGAATATGAACCGTTCTTCAAGGGCACCAAAATACTTACTTTAGATGAAGCCCTCAAGTTTTGGGCCAAGGGTGACGGTTTGGATTCAGTGTATGGGTCCACTGACATTGTGGATGATTTTAACGTTAAGTTCGAAGTCTACGGAGAACCATTGGACACCGGAAAATACCTTGATCCTTCCCTGACTCAGGCTTTCGCGGAAAAATCCAAGTAAGTTTTGGGGTCGCCAAATCGACCCCCACTCAACGGGACTATTTCATTAGATTGTCCCTATGTTTACAGTACCCGTAAATGTCGGAGGTAAAATCCAAAAGCCGGGATCACTGGTTTGGCATTCGAAAGGAGCTGGCACCCGGGCGCGGGCTGATGTTAACGGTGTGTTCATTTTGCCTTCCACTCTTGGTCTGGGTGACAGTGAGCTACGTTCCTTTTATTTGGCATCCGGATATAAAACTGGAAATTTCAGCCGACAGGGAGGGAGTGACCACGGTATTTACGGCTGGAGACCGGGTTAGTAAAGAATTCTTTCCCACTTTTGTGGAAGCTGTGCGTAAGGAAAACAATCTAATTCTCAGTGCCCGCGAAAAAAATCAACCACTATCCGTCCCGCGCCGTGAAAATATCAAAAAAATACGTCATCTGGCTCCATTGGGTGTGGCCAACGGCTGGCTTGAAAACAATGAGCAACAGAATGACAAAAAACTTTTTGAACTCTGGAAAGGGCTAGCCGAAGGAACGCTGATTTCCTCCGAAATCTTTCTGAGCAAGGAAAACGTTGAAATAATCAAGAACAATTGGAATGTGCTTTCCAAATCAAGTCCGGATTTCAATTTGAAACTCTATCCCACCGAAGCACTGCTGAAACTTCTTCCACAGGGTGTGTCATCCAATCCGGTTTACCTTCCGGCTCCTCATGAGGTGCTTTCAGCAGGCTGGCTGGATTTTAATACCGTACCCGAGAACGGCATGCCCACAATGTGGGAAAGATACCGCCATTCCCTAACCATCATCTTCTGGGGTTTCGCATATTCCTGCCTACTGGGCATTCCTCTCGCAATCCTTTGCGGATCCTTTGATTTTTTCTCCAAGCTTCACGAGCCATTCATTGATTTTTTCCGCTACATGCCGGCCCCGACCTTCAGCGTACTATTTGTAGCTTTTTTGGGAACCTCGGATGCGCCTAAAATTATGCTGGTTTTTGTGGGCACTTTTTTTCAACTCGTNCTGGTTATTGCCAACACCACCCGATTGTTGGAAAACTCNATGCTCGAGGCTGCCCAGACCTTGGGAGCCAATCGACGACAATTGCTAAGCCGCATTATTTTACCCGGCATTCTTCCAAAGCTCTACAATGACCTACGCATCCTCCTCGGGTGGGCATGGACATGGCTGGTCATTGCCGAACTTATTGGAGAGAAGACCGGACTAACCGGATTTATTGACACGCAGGGAACCCGTTACAATTTCGACCGTGTATTCCCTGTAATTATACTGATTGGACTGACAGGCTTCTTTACCGACCGTCTCCTTCACTGGTTGCGTCATCTGTTTTTCCCNTGGACAGAGGAGGTTCGACAAGCACCCAAAGGCGTGCTTACCCGGATTTTACTCTCCTTAAATGATCGAACCACCTATTATGGGCAAACCAGATGACGAGTCCCTCATTTGAAATTCCCTCCTATCTCGAGCAGTCGCCGGCCGTTTCGGCACGGTTTGAAAAACTTCGAAATCGTCCGGTCAAACTAAAGGTTGAGGACTTAAGTAAGAAATTTGATACCCAAAAGGGTGAAATTCTGGCACTGAAAAAAATCAATTTTCAAATTCATCGTCGAGAATTCATCTCGGTTATTGGGCCTTCCGGATGCGGAAAAACCACCCTTATTCGTATCCTTGCCGGACTTGACTTCCCCACTTCCGGAAATGTCCTTTTAGAGGGAAGAAGAATGGAGGGACCNGGAGCTGAAAGGGGAATGGTCTTTCAGGATTATACTCTGTTCCCCTGGCTGTCCGTTAAGAAAAATGTGATGTTCGGGTTGGAAATTAAGGGTNTAGGAAAATTGAAAGCGGAAGCTGAGGCAATGGAATGGCTCGAAATGGTGGGACTTTCAAAATTTACGGATTCCTATCCCGAACAGCTATCCGGTGGAATGAAACAGCGTGTGGCCATTGCCCGTTCCCTTGCCAATCGTCCGGAGATTCTTTTTCTCGACGAACCATTTGGTGCTCTCGATGCGCAGACCCGTTCTTCGATGCAGGCTTACCTTCTTAAAATCTGGCAAAATGTGGATGTAACGGTTTTGTTTGTTACACATGATCTCGATGAGGCAATTTATCTTTCCGACCGCATTCTGGTACTGCGGGCGAATCCGGGAGAAATAGATGAACTCATTGAAGTCCCCGTCCCCCGCCCTCGTTCCCCCGAACAATTTCTCACCCCGGAATTTCTTGCCACTAAAAAACGCCTCGAGGAGCTTGTTCGGCCACCTGAATTGGCACAAAACGAAAGTATCCCCATGATACGCCTCACTGAGGNGGAGGATGAAGTTGAATGAGCAAATGAAAAAAGAAAAGATTCGCGATCACTCATGACTATCTCAAACGAACTCTTGTACGAAGTTGAACTAACCGGAGCCGGCATGTGGTCCAAAGTATTGGGCAGGGGAAAAACTCTTCGTATCGAAGATCTTAATGGCGGAGTCAATGTCGGCATGCTCCTCTACAACGCCGATGAAAAACAGGAACGCTACAACATGCCGGACACACTTAAAGGACAACAGATCTTCTTTGTAAGTAATCCATACTGTTTACACTCCGATATGGGACGCCTGCTTTGCTCGATCACTGCTGACTCTTGTGGCTGGCATGATACAGTGTGCGGATATATGGACGCCAAGCAGGTAAAAGAAAAATTCGGAACCATGACTTTTCAGGATGCAGGAAACCATCATTACCAAAACGCAAGAGACTGTTTTCTGACTGAACTTGGGAAATGGGGCCTTGGTGAACGTGACCTCGTGCCTAATCTCAACTGGTTCAGCAAGGTGACATCAAATGAGGAAGGAGTGCTTCAATTTGTCCCGGAAAACAGCAAGGCGGGTGACTTTGTAGAATTAAGAATGGAAATGAATACACTGGTAGTGCTCAACACTTGCTCACACCCATTGAATCCGGAGCGGGAATACCGCACTCATCCGGTAAAACTGAGCGTCCATCAGTCCGCTCCATCCCATGCGGATGATCCATGCATCAAGTCGTGTCCTGAAAACGAGCGGGCTTTTCGGAACACCGAGGATTATCACAAACTAAGATTTTAATCATGACGGATCTGATTGAGAGTAAACTGGTACCTGCAGAAGCAATACATACATGTGTGATCCCCGCCGGTGAACACTGGATGCGAAAAGTTGACGAAGGACAACACCTGAGAATTCTTGACCTCGAGGGCAACCAGGCAGTGGATACCCTTTTTTACAATGCGAAAGACACCGCTGACCGATACAGTGCAAGCGACACGATCCAGGAGCAGGGAAAACTCTACCTAACCACAGGCTCCATGCTTATGTCCAACCGGAAAACTCATCTTCTCACAATAACCGCAGATACCTGCGGCAGGCACGATACCCTCGGGGGAGCGTGTTCTAGAGAAAGCAATACAATGCGCTATTCACTAGACAAGGAACACCTGCATGCCTGCCGGGATAGTTTCCTGCGTGGGCTTCAGGATTGGAGTCCCGACCTGGAAAAAAGGGATATAACATGCAACATCAATTTCTTTATGAATGTGCCGGTTACCCCTGAAGGCAGGCTGACCTTTGAAGATGGAATCTCAGCCGCCGGTCGCTATGTGGAATTGCGTGCGGAGACCAGCGTGCTCTGCCTAATTTCGAACTGTCCACAAATTAACAATCCCTGCAACGCCTACAATCCGACACCTGTTCAGGTATTCATCTGGTAATCTTATGAATCCGATTGAACGGATACTTGTAGCAAACCGGGGCGAAATTGCAGTCCGAATTATCAAGACTGCCAAAAAAATGGGGATTCAAACAGTGGCAGTATTTTCCGAGGCCGACCGCAGTGCACCCCATGTCGATATGGCGGACGCGGCGGAATATATCGGAAAAGCCCCAGTGGATCAGAGCTATCTAAGCTCGGAAAAGATTTTGAAAGCGGCCAAAATCCATAGGGCGGATGCAATTCATCCCGGCTATGGTCTCCTTAGTGAGGACGCAAGCTTTGCTGAGGACTGCGAAAAGTATGGGTTCATTTTCATTGGGCCCTCTCCCGGACATCTTCGTGAATTCGGGCTCAAGCACCGTGCCAGGAAAATCGCCGCCGATGCAGGAGTTCCACTGGCCCCAGGATCTGAACTAATCAATGACATCGAAGCTGCAAGGCATGAGGCCGAGGCGATCGGATATCCAATCATGATCAAGGGTACGGCAGGTGGAGGAGGAATTGGCATGGCTTTGTGCAAAACTCCTGATGAACTCAATGAAAATTTCGGTCGGGTGCGCAGGCTGGCTGAATCCAATTTCGGGAATGCGGGAATTTTTCTGGAAAAGTTTTTTCCCCAAGCACGGCATCTCGAAGTCCAAGTCTTTGGGGACGGTAAGGGAAAGGCACTCTCCCTTGGCGTGCGCGACTGCTCGGCCCAACGTCGA
This sequence comes from Opitutia bacterium, assembly GCA_002692535.1. Classification (GTDB taxonomy): domain Bacteria; phylum Verrucomicrobiota; class Verrucomicrobiia; order Opitutales; family Seribacteraceae; genus Seribacter. The sequence goes on along the minus strand of NZKO01000044.1, from coordinate 89,496 downwards.
AATCAAAAAGTTCTGGAGGAAACTCCACCCATTTGCGTGAATCCAAAAACTCTCGAAGCCCTCGAAGAATCAGCAAGAAACCTTGCAAAAAGTGTCAATTACCGCTCTGCCGGAACTGTTGAATTTCTTTATGACGAAGATCATGGTTCCTTCTTCTTTCTTGAGGTAAACACTCGCTTGCAGGTTGAACACGGAATCACCGAACTTGTTCATGGAATCGATCTGGTGGAATGGATGATTCAATTATCCATCGATGATTTCTTTATGTTTGAGCAAGCACAGCCAACCCTCTCAGGTCATGCGGTACAGGCCCGGATCTATGCTGAAAATCCTGCCCGGAATTTCGAACCATGCAGCGGGCTGATCTCCTCCGTTAAGTTTCCTGAAAATGTCCGGCTTGATGGATGGGTGCAGGACGGGACGGAGGTCACTCCTTTTTACGATCCTTTACTCACCAAAATATTGGTTCACGGCAAAGATCGGAAGGAGGCGATAAAAAAACTTTCAGATGCTCTTTGCCAATCAGAGATTCACGGTATTGAGACCAACCTTGATTACCTAAATGTGTGGGTGGACAAGCACTGGTCGAAGACAGAGCCGACATATACCCGTAGTCTCCCCGATTTTTTCTTCTTGCCCAAAACCATAGAGGTTCTTCGACCGGGCACTCAGACTACCGTGCAAGATTATCCCGGCAGACTCAGGTACTGGGATGTGGGCATTCCCCCTTCCGGACCGATGGACAACCTTTCGTTCAGACTCGGCAACCTCATTGTCGGAAATAAGCAAGGGGCGGCCGGCCTTGAAATCACTACCCTCGGTCCGAAATTGCGCTTTAATCAATCGTGCGTTATCGCAATATGCGGGGCAATTGGAGAAGCTCTCCTCAATGACCAGTTGCTAGAGTTTTGGAAGGCCCACGAAGTCTCAGCAGGCGACCTTCTTGATCTGGGACAAGTCCGACCCCATGGAATGAGATACTATCTGACTTTTTCAGGCGGACTTGACATTCCAGATTATTTAGGCAGCCAGTCAACTTTCACACTTGGAAAATTTGGTGGGCATTGCGGACGGGCATTGCAAACGGGAGATATTCTCAGACTGGGAAAACCAGAATCCGGCAAACCTTTTTCAAAACTTCCACCCACTGAAATTCCAAAGATCTCAGACAGCTGGACACTTCATACCCTATATGGGCCACATGCCGCTCCGGATTTCTTGACTGCGGAATACATGAAAACTTTCTTTGAAGCCGAATGGGAAGTCCACTACAACTCGGACAGGACCGGCGTGAGATTGCTTGGGCCCAAACCGGAGTGGACCAGACCCGACGGGGGAGAAGCCGGACTTCATCCCTCCAATCTGCATGATAATCCCTATGCGGTGGGAGCTGTTGACTTTACGGGCGACATGCCGGTAATCCTCGGTCCGGACGGTCCGAGCCTTGGAGGATTTGCATGCCCCGCAACCGTGATCACCGCTGACCTGTGGAAACTTGGACAACTCCGACCCGGAGACCGCATACGATTCCGACTCGTTTCGCATAATGAATCCATCGAATTGCTCTCGAAGCAGGAGGAGGTCCTCACACTCAAAACAGTTCCTGAAAAAACTGTCTCCATTAGAAACAGAACACCAGAAGATTTTGATAGTGTACTTAAGTCAGGCTTCAACGGAGAGGATGAGTGGACCATACGTCAATCAGGCGACCAAAATCTTCTAATTGAATTTGGGGAACCAGTACTCGACCTCCGTATCAGGTTTAAAGTTCATCTGTTTTATAAACTTCTGGTTGAGAATAGAGTTCAAGGAATTGTCGATCTGACCCCTGGAATCCGTTCCCTGCAGGTTCATTTTGATCCAAGAACATGTTCGCGCCTCCACGTTATGGATTGGATCATTTCCAATATCAATTTGCTCGGGCAGGAAAACGAAACCTCAGTCCCATCGAGAATTGTTTGGCTTCCTCTTTCCTGGGATGATCCATCCACACGCCAGGCAGTTGAAAAATATCAGAAGTCAGTCCGTGCCGACGCTCCATGGTGCCCAGACAATATTGAATTTATCAAAAGGATTAACGGACTAGATTATATTGAAGAAGTACGCCAAATTGCCTATGAAGCCAGTTATCTAGTCCTCGGACTGGGCGACGTCTACCTCGGGGCACCGGTGGCAACTCCACTCGACCCACGCCACCGTCTAGTCACCACAAAGTATAATCCCGCAAGGACCTGGACTCCGGAAAATGCCGTGGGAATTGGCGGGGCGTATCTCTGTATTTATGGAATGGAAGGACCCGGAGGATATCAACTAATGGGCCGGACCATCCAAATGTGGAAACGCTTTAACCTTGGGGGAACTTTTCCCGGAGGAGAACCTTGGCTACTCCGTTTCTTTGATCAAATTAAATTTTACCCGGTCTCAGGAGCGGAACTGGAACAGATCAGACATGACTTCCCCCTCGGAAGATATTCCCTGCGAATCGAAGAGTCGAATTTTGACCTCAAGGAATACGACCAATTTTTATTGGATAATCAACAAGACATATCTCGCTTCAAATCCGCTCAGCAAGCGGCCTTTGAAGAAGAACGGCTCAGATGGAAAGACGATGAAGACGAAATTTTGGATGCTCCTTCGAAAACGGATATGGAGGAAAGCCAGGCGATACCCGATGGAATGCAAGGTCTTGAAAGCCAGGTAACTGGAAGTCTTTGGAAGTGGACGGTTAAACCAGGCGACGAGGTGGAGTGCGGACAAAAGCTGGGGATCATTGAATCCATGAAAATGGAAATCTTTGTGGAATCTCCAGCCAATGGATCTGTACATTCGATAGTGAAAAGAGAGGGAGAAGTTGTCAAAACTGGTGAATACCTGCTCCTTCTCGAAACAGAAAAGGGAAAAGATTGCTGATGCAAACTATTTCGATAACCAAACTGAGAAACCAATATCGTAAAAACGGGCTGACCCCAAGTCTCCTTGTCAACACTCTTTGGTCCAAGATGGAAAGTGAAGATCCTGCAATCTGGATTCATCGAATACCTGAGAAATCACTCCAAGAACGTGCTGCCGAACTCGAAAGCGAGTCAATGGAGAAGCTTCCGTTGTACGGGATTCCCTTCGCGGTCAAAGACAACATGGATGTTGCAGAATGCCCGACCTCCGCAGGATGTCCCGATTTCACCTACCTTGCCAAAACACATGCCCGTGTGGTAGAACTTCTGCTTGCCGCAGGAGCTATCTTAATTGGGAAGACCAACATGGACCAGTTTGCCACCGGACTCGTTGGTACCCGTAGTCCCTATGGTGTACCCGGCAATTCATTTGATCCAGATTTTATTCCCGGAGGATCAAGTTCAGGATCCGCCGTGGCGGTTGCAAAAGGCCTGGTTTCTTTCTCACTTGGCACCGACACTGCCGGTTCAGGACGGGTCCCTGCCTCCTTCAACAATCTTCTAGGCTACAAACCCACCCGAGGACTACTGAGTAATCGTGGGATCGTTCCCGCCTGTAAAAGCCTGGATTGTGTCTCCGTATTCGGCTTGCAGATTCGCGATATCGAAGAGGTGCTTTTTGTTTTGAAAGAGTGGGACCCTCAGGATCCATTTTCCAGAAAGAGAAAGCTGCTCACTTCGTGGAGCTTTCCAGAAAGACCGAGAGTCGCTTTGCTGGAAGATGGTCAGCTTGACTTCTTTGGAGATTCAATGGCAAGGAAAGCTTATGAAAAAAGCGTGAATGTGCTTGCCGAATCAGGATTATGTCTTGATGCCGAAGACTTGAGTCCGTTTCTCGAAGCGGCTGAATTACTCTACAGCGGACCTTGGGTCGCGGAGAGACACATTGCCACCAGTCCACTCATAACAGAGTCCCCTCAGTCCTTCCTTCCAGAAACTCTGAAAATTATCAGTGAAGGAAACAAGCCTTCCGCTCGGGATGCTTTTTTAGCTGATTACAAACTAGCCAGATTACGCCGGGAAGCTGACAAGATTTGGGAAAAGTTTGACTTTATCGCACTTCCGACAACCGGTACGATTTACACTCAGGACGCTATTTCGAACGAACCTATCGAATTAAACTCCAAACTGGGTCGGTACACTAATTTCATGAACCTGCTGGACCTCTGCGGATGTGCAGTGCCGACGGCACTCCGAGAAGACGGACTACCCGCAGGTATAACACTCTTTGCGCCCGCCTTTCGTGACGAACAAGTACTTATGTGGTCAGGGAATATTCACCGGACTGCTAAAACCGGAGCAGGATTGGAACTAGATTTTGAACCTGAATCATTTTTCAAGTCAAAGGAGAAAGAAACTATTGATCTTTTTGTATGTGGTTCTCATATGTCTGGATTATCCCTCAATTCACAACTTACTGAACTGGGAGCAGAATTTCTTCGTACAACGGAAACAGCACCTTGTTACCGAATGTTTCTTTTACCCAAGAACAAGTCACTTCCGATTCGTCCTGGTTTGGTAAGATGCGCGGAGGAAACAGTTTCACTCCCCGGGGAACTCTGGAGAATTCCGTTAAGTAACTTTGGGGCTTTTATGCTTAAAATTCGATTTCCACTTGGAATTTCGCAGGTTCAATTGAAAAGCGGAGAAAAGGAGTATGGGTTTTGCTGCGATTCAAGCGGTGTTGAAAATTGCACGGAGATAACGAATTCGGGGGGTTGGCGTTCATACCTTGAAGAAATGCCTCCCTAGGATGTAGTAAACCCTAAAAGATGACAATTCTCCTAGTGATGGATTGATTTGAACTAACTGCATCGAAAAGGGTAAAAAATCTTGTTCTCTTAAGATCCTTGCACAGTGAAAAGATCAAAGTCATCAATCATCCAGACCGGGTCGTTTTCTGAGATTTTTCGTCTTTGAGCGGGATACTTTTGCCTGAAGTCTTTTTTCTTTGGCACGGCGGCTTGGGAAGGTGGCACGGCGGGACTTGCGTACCTCCATGGTTTCCTTGATAAGTTCCCTTAAACGAGTGAGGGCTTTCTCGCGGTTGGTTTCCTGAGTGCGGGCCGACTGGGATTTGATAATTACGACCCCACCCGGGCTGATGCGGCGGTCTTTTTTATTCAATAATTTCTGTTTGTAAACTTCAGGTAAGCTCGATGCCTGAATATCAAAAAACAAATGAACCGCAGTGGAAACTTTGTTTACGTTCTGCCCTCCCGGTCCCTGTGAACGGATAGCCTTTAATTCTATCTCCTCCATCGGGATCGATACTCTGGTTGACACTTGTAACATACACTGAACATAACACTAACCAATCTTCGCCATCACAAGCACAACTTTGCCACAAATTGAAATCCCGTTGGCACGCTTTCAGCCCATCTGCATTATTCAGTTTTATTACTCATCCTGAGAGCGCAAGGTCCGTTTTGTTTCATTTACGACAAAATACGGTGTTACAACTGTCATCGGGCGTGTCGACAAGTACGGCTAGCTTTGATCTTGTAAAGCAAAGGAGATATATACGCATTCAATATGCAATGGTAAATTTGAATTGTTCAAGAATATCACTTTCTAATTTCACAATTAGGTAAATGTAATCTTAAGAAATCGAATTGCTCCAGATTGATTTTGGTTTCACGCAGATCCAATAATTTTAGTTTTACAAGGTTTGAAAGAGGTCTGAAAAAATCCCCAAATGAGCAAGCATGAGCAATCCTTATTGTACGCCTAGCCCAAGCGGATAATTTTCTCTTTAAATTCATTTTTTTCAGATTTTCCCAACTTCGGCGGGACTTCAAGGATTTCGCTCCAAGAAAGTCTTACGGTGATGAATCTCGAGCCAATTCTTGACGAAATCCCATGATGTTGGTTTGGTTGTGGAATGAAAGCTGCCTTGCCCACCACTTTTTTTATTTTATTTTCTACAATTCTTCATTCACAAAACTTTGCGAACCTTATAAGGCAAGCGAATGGAGGCAATGTCGGGGCCCAGTACAGTCTTGGCCTAATGTACTACACAGGCGATGGAGTACCAAGAAACTACAAACTTGCTTTGCAATGGTACAAAAAAGCCGCCGAAAAAGGAGATACCGCTTCTCAATTCAATCTGGGAAAAATGTACGATAATGGAGATGGAGTTCCCGAAGATGACGAGCTTGCAGTGAAATGGTACACCAAAGCGGCTAATCGTGGAGATGCAGCCTCTCAATTCAATCTTGGACTGATGCTTCATGCAGGCGAAGGAGTAAGAAAAGATTACAAGCTTGCTGCCAGATGGTTCAAAAAAGCGGCAGAGCAAGGATTGGAGGATGCTCAGTTCAACCTCGGAATAATGTACCTCAAGGGCGAAGGAGTCATTGAAGATATGGTCACGGCATATGCCTGGTTGAGTAATTCGAAAGCGAACGGATATGATGCGGGAAAGGTGCTCGATCCACTCAAGGAAAAATTGAGCAGAGAACAAATTTCGGCAGCTCAAAAAATGGCCAAAGAGTTATTTCACAAAATTCAAAACAGGGAGGATAAAGGTCCTTTTTATTGGTTCGACTGACCCTATCCTGGTACTTCCTGCAATTCTTGAAAAGAAAGGTCAGAAAGATCGATACCTTTCACATCCTTCAAGTTTGATTCATTTACAGGCCTAACAACCAATCAATGATTTAAAATCGGCCCGAAAATGCTCTTTGCCAAGTCTGTTTTCCAACGGAGCACGATCTTTAATTCATCAAATGAGAAATGGAGGCGCGGGCCGGAATCGAACCGGCGAATAGAGGATTTGCAGTCCCCGGCCTTACCACTTGGCTACCGCGCCGTTCTCCAAAGCCATTCTTAAGTATTGACTTTGCCCCCCTCGAGCAAGCAAAAAGCCCTTTTGACCCTTTGCTAATTATGAAAATAAAATCCCTGCTTTGCCTCTTACTTTTCAGCTCAATACTTGCGAGCGGACAAACCCGTCCGAATGTCATCATAGTGATGGCGGATGATATGGGTTGGTCCGATATCGGTTGCTATGGAAGCGAAATTGAAACGCCCAATATTGACCGTCTGGCCCAAAACGGTTTACGGTTCACTCAGTTCTACAACACAGGGCGTTGCTGCCCGACACGGGCCAGTCTGCTGACTGGGACCTACCCACACCAGGCGGGGATCGGACACATGATGAATGATACCGGACTGCCTGGTTACAAGGGAGACCTGGGTAGCGACGTGCGTACGATTGCCGAAGTTCTCAAGCCGGCCAAATATTCCACTTACTTATCGGGAAAATGGCATGTCACTCCCAAGATCCATCCAGGTTCCTCCCAGCATAATTGGCCGAGACAGCGAGGCTTTGATCGTTTCTACGGTACAATCCATGGAGCTGGCAGTTTCTTTGATCCCAATTCTCTGACCCGGCAAAACACTTTAATCTCTCCCTATGCGGATAAGGAATATGAACCAGAGGTTTTTTACTACACGGATGCGATCAATGATCATGCAACCCGGTTCATCAATGAACACAAGGGAGAAGATCCGTTCTTTCTTTATGTTGCACATACCGCTCCTCACTGGCCCATGCATGCATTGCCAGAGGATATTGAAAAATACAAGGGTAAGTACGATGACGGGTGGGAAGCCATCCGGGCAGCCCGTTATCAAAGACAATTGGATTTGGGGCTGATCGATCCAAAATGGAAATTGTCGGATAGGGACGCGGAGGCATGGAAGGATGCCAAAAACAAAGAGTGGGAAATCCGTCTGATGGAGGTGTATGCCGCCATGGTAGACCGTTTGGATCAGGGTCTAGGAAAAGTGATCGGAGCTCTCGAAAAAAGAAAGATGCTCGATAATACCTTGATCATGTTCATTGCCGACAACGGGGGATGCGCTGAAGGGATGGGGAGGAGAGAAGGGATTCAATACAAGGACAGTGATCCTGACATCTTAAGACCAATGAAAGCGACCGATCTGCAGATGGACATGATTCCAAAGCGTACCCGTGACGGTGTGGTAATGAAACAGGGTACAGAGGTGATGACCGGCGGAGCAGACACATATCACGGATACGGCAAAGCGTGGGCAAATGTGAGCAATACTCCATTCCGCGAATACAAGCATTGGGTGCACGAAGGTGGAATCAGCACACCATTGGTCGCTCATTGGCCAAAGGGGATTGCATCAAAATTGCGCGGAAAATTTGAGCATCAACCGTCACACCTGATTGATCTAATGGCCACCTGTGTGGATCTTGCCAATGCGCAATATCCAAAGGAGGTGAAAGGTCAAAAGATCGTCCCTCTTCAGGGAGTATCTTTGAAACCAGCATTTTCCGGTAAAAACCTGAGGCGCGAAAATCCGATTTATTGGGAACATGAAGGAAATCGGGCAATTCGAATAGGGAAATGGAAACTGGTAGCCAAGGGAGCCAACGGAGCATGGGAACTTTACGACCTGGATGCAGACCGTTCGGAGTTGAACAATCTGGCAAAGGTGCAAGAAGACCTTGCAAAAGAGATGGCAGACAAATGGGAAGCCTGGGCGATTGAGGCCAAAGCAAAGCCATGGCCATGGAACCGAAGGAAAACCAGCTTCAGCAAAAAGAGAATCTTTAACCTGGCACCGGATGCAAACCTGCCTATGGGGGATGCTCCAATGATCGCAAAGAAAGCGTTCGAGGTGGAGGTACAGATTGAAAAGCAGGGAAGTGGAATCCTAGTCGCTCAGGGTGGCGATGCACACGGTTGGGGATTCTCGATTGAAGACGGAATTTCAAAGTTCTTTGTCTGCCTGAATGGAAATGTGGAAACGGTAACCGCGGAAGAAAAACTAGAGGCTAATGACTCAAAGATTTTCGCAAAACTGCATTCCTCGGGTCAGGTGAAATTGCATGCCGGCAAACGGATACTGGGCAATGGAAAAGTGAGCAGCCTGGTAAGGGAAATGCCCGTCGATGGGTTGCAGGTCGGACGGGATGAGGCTGGAACGGTTGGTGAATATAAAGATGAGTTTGCCTTTGACGGAAAAATTAAGCGGGTCAGAATCAAAATCAATTAACTTTCCGATGTCCTTCATCCACGACGATTTTCTTTTATCCAATGAACCGGCCGTCAGACTCTATCATGAGTATGCAAAGAATGAGCCGATCCTTGATTTTCACAATCATCTGCCACCCAATGAAATTGCCAATAACCGAAGGTTTGAAAATGTGGCGGAAGCATGGTTGGAAGCCGACCATTATAAATGGCGGGCCATGCGGGCAAATGGCACACCCGAGGAATTAGTAACCGGCAACGGAGATCCAAAAGAAAAATATTTGGCGTGGGCGGCAACCATTCCCCACACCTTGGGTAATCCCCTTTATCACTGGACTCATCTGGAACTTAAAAGATGCTTTGGAATTGATAATTTACTGGGACCCGATACAGCCGAGGAAATCTGGGAGGCGGCGAATGAAAAGCTAAAATCGCCCAATTTCTCAGCGCGTGGAATGTTGGAGAAATTTCAGGTAAAAGCCCTATGCACAACCGATGACCCGGCAGATTCAACCGCAGAACACGAACAAATTGCCAAGGATGTTGGTGTAAGTGTCGGAGTATATCCCACTTTCCGTCCTGACAAGGCATGGGGATTAAGCAATGCTCTCGCCTTTCTTGACTGGCTGGAAACTCTTGAAGAGCAAACTGAAAGGGAAATCAGTACCCTCAATGATTTTCTCGAATGCCTTGCTAAGAGAGTAAATCATTTTCATGAGATCGGATGTCGCTTATCCGACCACAGTTTTCCAACCTTCCCCAGTGAGTTCACATCCGAAGATGATGCTCGAAATATTTTTGCCAAAGTATTGAATGAAAAGAACGCAAGTCCACAAGAGACCCAAAAATTTACTGGCTTCATTATGCTCTTTCTCTGCCGAATGTACGCCGCGAAGGATTGGGTCATGCAAGTCCACCTGGGCCCTTTGCGAAACAATTCCAGTCGCCTGCTATCCATTTTCGGACCTGATGCAGGGACCGATTCGATTGGTGATTGGAATCAGGCGGAAAGCATGAGCCGATTTCTTGACAAACTGGATAACGAGGATTCTCTGCCCAAAACGATCGTCTACAACAATAACCCAGCGGATAGTTTCACAGTTGCCACGATGCTGGGAAATTTCCAGCGTGATCTTCCAGGCAAAATGCAATTTGGCTCGGGGTGGTGGCACCTGGATCAGCGCGATGGAATGGAGGAACAATTGAAGACTCTTGCCAATGTAGGATCACTATCACACTTTGTGGGCATGCTGACGGATTCCCGTTCCTTTCTCTCCTTTCCACGGCATGAATATTTCCGGCGGATTCTCTGTAATCTTTTGGGTCGATGGATGACCGAAGGATTTGTGCCCGATGATATTGAATTAATTGGTGGCTTGGCCAAACGGATCTGTTATTCCAATGCCAAAGATTATCTTGGGTTGAAAATCGGTTAGCTTCCTGCCGAAACTTTACTTTTCCACAGACAGATCAAAGGTGACCGTTCGTGCCATCAAGCTGGGACTTAACTTGTGTTGCCTACCTGCCGGATCCGTGAGAACCAAATATACCAAAGGGTCATTTGCTCTGCGTGAAACCCATGCCTGCGGTTCATTTCCAGTAAGGTAACCAAGCCCAAGAGTAATATCGATCACTTCGGCGGCCCCGCTTTTTCGGAAAACTTTCAAACGGGAACCAGCTCCACGTAAATTTCCAGGCATTCCCTTTACCATCACCAAGAGCGGAGGCGCTCCCCTACCCTGATTGATAAATGTCTGAGTGTACTGATTGTTGTTCGTAACCACAAGATCGGGATAATGGTCTGAATCCAGATCAACCAAAGAAAGAGACGTGGCATCGTTGGGAATAACCAAACCGCTTTCCCTTGCATATTCAGGAGTAAACAAACCAGTCTTACTTCCAAGCATCAGAATACCGATTCCACCATTGACCCTTCCCGTTTCGGGCTGCATCGGAAAAAAGTTTTGAGCCAAACATATATCAGTCCAACCGTCACCGTTAAAGTCAGCTTGGGCCATTCCAAAGACTGCCGAGGTTTGAGCAAGGGAGGGAAATTTCTGAAACCTGAACTTATCCCCCTGATTCACCCAGATGCCGGAGGCAAGTTCATTGATCTCTATCCTAAGTGACTGATCCAGAAACTTGGGCTGATAAATTTCTGTAAGTTCAGCCGAAGCGAAGGCGTGAAATGTCTTAAACTTTTCGGCAAGACTTGGAATCGCGTTGGTGGAGCAACTCTTTCCTCGGATTGGCAGAAACTTTCCACTCTTGAAACAGGCTTCAATCAAGCGCGGTTTTCCCGATCCATCCATATCTCCCCAATGGAGAACCAGTGGTTCCCTAATGCTTGCCGTGTACTTCGTGTTATATCCAAGATTGCCCACCGCATAATCCATGTCCCCATCGGAATCGAAATCAACGGGGAGTATCGATGTCCACCATCCCTTGGTTTTTGAAAGGCCGAGAGATTCCGTTGTCTCGCTCAGTTTTCCATTTTCATTTTTCCAGACTCGGATGGGACCCCATTCACTGGCAACTAAGAGATCGATCCATCCATCACCATCATAATCACTCCATACAGCTGAGTTCACCAAGCCCACCTTAACTAATTCATGGGAAAGAGTTTCAGTCTGATTGGAAAAGACACCTCCCTGATTAACCAAGAGCCTGCTTTCGGGAGTTAAGGGGTATTTTCCTGAAACCATACGTCCACCAACAAACAGATCGAGATCGCCGTCCCTGTCGAAGTCCGCCGCACAAACCGTTCCACCAGCGTCCCGTAGATCAGGGGTATTCGGTAGCCCAAGCACAAAATCGCCTTCACCCTGATTCAAGAACAACCGGTCTCGGAGATAAAGTGACCGAACTGAGGGATCATATCCACCAGACACCACATAGAGATCAAGATCGCCATCCGAATCAGCATCCAAAAAAAGAGAACCCATATCCTTAAAAGGAATGAGCTGAGCATCGGAAAAGTACTTCTGTTCCTTTTTGACAAAAGTACCATCGGCTTGCCGCAGGTAAAGTTCGGAACCGGATGTCCTCGACTGTCCCATGAAAAGATCAAGGTCATCGTCTCCATCAACATCACCCCATGCAAGTCCGGGACCAAGCCGGGACAACCGATACGGAAGCAGAGGTTGCAAATCAAAATCATCAACATGGTTTTCATTATGACGGATCTTCGTAAGCAAGGTGTCTTCGCGAAACGTGGTTTCTATTTCTGTCGGTTTCCCAGTAGAGGGTCCTAAATCATCATCCTGATTAACTTGATGATGGGCATTGACTGAAATCCCGGAAATAGTCTGCACTTCTCCAGTTGGCCAGGTAATTTCGACTTCCCTTATTTCCTTAGCCTTTCCCAAACCAAAATGAAGGATAGGAGAATTGGCGGAGGCGTAACCCTGAGAAGATGAAAGGTTTCTCCAATGAGAACCAAGCTCTGTCGTTATTCTTACAGTCGACCCGATCGCCCATTTGTTTTCCTTCTTGCCACGAAGACGGATGGTAACCGAAGCAGAAGAAGACGCATTGTTTCTATACAACTTATAGGGGGAGTCCATAGAGGCGACAACCGCATCCAAATCACCATCACGATCAAAATCGGCAAGAGCCATACCGAAGCTCACTCCCCGATAATTAAAGCCTCCAGAGTTCCCCATTTTTTGAAAATGCAAACCATCAAGATTTTTAAAAATAAAATTTTCATCTTTCTTGGGTGGGAATTTTTTCCAGAACTTTATTCTCTCTTCTTGGGTCTTCAATAACTTTGCCTTATTGAGAAGATCCGAGTTGGTCCGATCCTGCATCATCCCATTTGTCCCAATCAGATCAAGCCAGCCATCGTTGTCCAGATCAGCAAGTTTGACGGACCAAGTCCAATCGGTATTGGCTACCCCTGCCTGCTGTGCGATCTCCAAAAATCGGCCCTTACCCGAATTCAGGTAAAGGGAGTTACGCATGTATTGCTTTGGATTGGAACTCCGAAGAAACCATCCGCTTTCCTCCATATCTCCCATCCCCATCTTTGACTTGTAATGATCGGAGCCCGCCATGTCGCTAGTCATAAGGTCAAACCAACCATCATTATTGATATCACCCACATCCGTTCCCATTGAAAACCATGGAACATGTGGAAGAACCGAATGGGTTTGCTCTTCAAAGTGTTTACCCTCAACATTGCGATAGAGCTGGTCTGACCCGTAGAAATCATTGGCAACATAAAGATCTAGCCAGCCGTCGCGGTCATAATCAATCCAACTCGCAGCAAGTCCCTCATCCGTGCCATCAAAGCCCAATGCCTCAGACATCTCGATAAACTTGCCTCCATCATTTCTATAAAAGAGATCCCGCTCACCAGCATTTACAACTCGATACTTTTCTTGGGGATGCGGCACGATTGTAAAAACCTCATCATACTGGTCCTCAACCTGAACTTTTCCCCTCTCCATCTCAGCCATAACCTGCATTCCGTTCTTTGGACTTGGAAGTGTACTGAGACGGTTTGTTATTAAATAAGCATCCAAATCACCATCACGGTCGAAATCGGAAAATGCCATCTGTACACTTGCACCCCTTCTTTTAAGACCCAAAGTTTCCGACATTTCCAAAAAAGAATTCCCCGATTGGTTGATTAGAACGAGATTAGGATCCCCAGTGCCTGCAATAAAAAGGTCTAGCCAGCCGTCTCCATTTATATCAACAAAAGAACAACCCACTGCCCAATGATTTTTGAAAATTTCGGAAAGATTAAGCTCCTCCGTGACATCCTTAAATTTCAAACCACCGAGATTGCGGAATAATTGATGCCCTCCATAAGAGTGAGCAAAGAAGACGTCATCCAACCCGTCATTATCGAAGTCTCCGGCACATACTCCTATTGCCTGCTTGCGGGTGACAAAGAAAGGATTAGAGTCAAGTTCCCTTACCCCTTTTTTATCCAATGGTAATTTAAACGATAACCCACTTGAAGCGTCGGGGATCTCAGTAAAAAGAGATTGTTCTATAGCTTGGATAGATTTGTTTTTTTCAAAAGGAAAAGTTTCAACAACCTTATTTTGCGAAAAAAGCGAAATCGCAGTTGCAATGAAAAGGAAAGCCATAGACAAAAACTTAAAACTACCAAGTGGCAGATACATGTTGAAATTGAATGTCTGACAATTAACATCTTCAAGAAGAAAATAGACATTGAAACTTTTTTGAATCGCTATCTTTTAAACATGGAAACAACCTTTAACCCTTAGAAACAAATATGAAAAAAATACTCATCTTCCTCTCCGCCATCGGATTAATGATTGGGATGTATGCAAAGCCTGAAAAAGCCGGAAAGAGACCCAGCCCAGGCGAGGGCCGCCCGTCCCGTGAAGAAATCATCAAAAAATTCGACAAGGACGGAGATGGCAAATTGAGCGATGAAGAAAAGGCCGAACTTCGCAAAAAGATGGCTCAACGCAGCGGTGGTGGTCGTAAGCTTCCTCCTTTTCTCATGAAAAAGTTCGATAAGGACCGAGACGGCAAACTAAGCGATGAAGAAAAGGCTGAAGCCCGTAAGGCCATGGAAGCCCGTCGAAAGGAAATGATTGAGAAATTTGACAAGGATGGTGACGGCAAGCTCAATGAAGAGGAAAGAAAAGTTGCCATGGCCTCACGCCCGAAACCCGGTGAAGGCGCTAAACCTGAAGAAGGGAAAAAAAAGAAAAAGGGGAAAAAGGAGAAGAAATAATCCCATAACCTCCCTGCAAATTTAATGAAAATGCCTCCTTTGCGAGGCATTTTTGTTTAAAAACATCATTTTCAACGATTACTCTTCACCCCAAGCAACAGTTCTTTTAATAAGGGAAGCATGAGCAATCCTCTACTCTCAGAAATTGAAGATATCGCCAAGCGAGCTAGATCAGCATCCCTTTCTATTGGCAATTCGAGCACAAAGGAAAAGAATGATGCCCTGGAGGCAATTGCACTCGGAATCGAATCGAACCGGAAACTTTTAAAAGAAGAAAACCAGAAAGATCTGGCCAATGCCGAGAAAAACGGTCTTTCGGAAGCAATGATCGATCGTCTTCGCCTGACCCATGAGCGAATCGACGGAATGGTAAAAGGACTGCGCCAACTCATTGAATTACCCGATCCCGTGGGAGCTATCCTCGAGAGCAAAATCCGACCCAACGGTCTGAAAATCAGTAAAGTAAGGGTTCCCATTGGAGTAATTGGAATTATCTATGAGTCCCGCCCCAATGTTACGATTGATTGCGCTGGACTATGCCTGAAATCAGGAAACGCATCGATTCTTCGAGGAGGCAAAGAGGCAATCCATTCTAATCAAGCTATGGCTTCCATCATAACTGAAGCTCTTAAGGGTTCATCACTGGCAAACGATGCGGTTCAACTGATACCCACAACGGAGCGTGAGGCCCTGAATCATTTGCTTACCATGGATGACTATGTTCACTGCATCATCCCACGGGGTGGAGAAGGATTGATTCGATTCGTGGCTGAGAATAGCAAGGTTCCCGTGATCAAACACTACAAGGGGGTATGCAACCTATTCGTGGATGCAATTTCTGACCTGAAAATGGCCGAAGAGATCGCGGTATCCTCCAAATGTGGCCGCCCGGGAGTGTGTAATGCGATTGAAAACCTGGTCGTGGAATCATCCATTGCCGAAGAATTTCTTCCCAGACTTGCTAAGCAATTAACCGATAAGGGATGTGAACTGATTGTCGACGAGACAGCTGGATCCATTTTAGAGGACTATCCTACCCGCCCAGCAAGTGAGAAAGATTTTGCGGAGGAGTTTTTGGACCTACGACTTTCCATTAAGGTTGTGAATTCTCTGGATGACGCGATTGCATTCATTAACGCATATGGCAGTGGACACAGTGAATCAATTATCACCAGCAACAAACAAAGGGCAGAGATTTTCCTCAATGCGGTAGATGCATCATCCGTGTACTGGAATGCAAGCACCCGATTTACCGACGGTTTTGAATTTGGTCTGGGTGCGGAAATTGGAATTTCCACCGACCGTTTGCATGCCAGAGGTCCCATGGGTTTGGAGGAACTTTGCACTTACAAATATCAGATCACCGGAAACGGACAATGGAAATAAGATAAGGGATCAAATTGATGACTGATCTCTTACTGCATGGCGGTACTCTCATCAACGAGGGATGCCGAACTGAACAAAACATTCTTGTCCACAACGGGCGGATCAAAAAGATTGATCCATTCATCTCCCCGACTCCAAATTGCAAAGAATTGGATGTTTCCGGAAAATTGATCCTGCCGGGACTGATTGATGATCAGGTACATTTTCGCGAACCTGGACTCACCCATAAAGCGTCTATACACTCTGAATCGCAAGCGGCAGTGGTCGGTGGAGTGACCACATATTTTGAAATGCCGAATGTCTCGCCTCCCACTTTGGACATGGAGAGAATCGAAGAAAAGTGTGCGATCGCCGAGCGTGACTCGCTAGCCAACTACGCTTTTTTTCTTGGAGCAAGCAATGAAAACCTTGAGGCGGTAAAATCAGCAGATCCTCAAAAAATTGCAGGAGTTAAAGTCTTTATGGGATCATCGACCGGGGACATGCTGGTTGATGAAGAGACAATACTCGAAGGAATTTTTCGCAACGCTCCCACCATCATCGCAACCCATTGCGAAGACACTCCGATGATTCTAGCCAACGAAGAACGGGCGAGAATGAAGTACGGTGAGGAAGTTCCTTTTTCTGAACATGGAAGGATCCGTTCGCGGGAGGCCTGTTTGAAATCTTCCTCCATGGCCGTGGAACTGGCCAACCGTGAGAATGCCAAGTTACATGTTTTACACATAACCACCGAAGATGAACTAAAACTTTTTGAAGCCGGAAATTCCAGAATAACGGAGGAAGCATGCGTACACCATTTGTGGTTTGAAGATCAGAGTTATTCCACGCTCGGATCACTGATTAAATGTAACCCGGCCATTAAAATGGCGAGCGATCGGGACGCGATTCGTCAGGCAGTCAAAGATGGAAGAATCTCGGTTCTTGCCACCGATCATGCCCCCCATACCTTGGAGGAAAAACAGGGTACATATTTTAATGCACCATCTGGGTTACCACTGATTCAACACACCCTACTGCTCATGTTGGAAATGTGCGAGCAAAACTGTTTCTCACCCGAACTTATCGTTGAACGGGCATGCCATGCCCCCGCCCGACTTTTTCAAGTAAGAGAACGTGGGTATTTACGGGAAGGATATTGGGCAGACTTGGTGGTGGTGGATCCTGCAGAGAAGACGCAGGTCAAGGATTCACCGCTTTTCAGTAAGTGTGGATGGTCACCATTCTCCCATTTGACTTTCACAAACTCGATCGAGACAACTATCGTTTCCGGTCAGATCGCCTATCATCNGGGAGAATTAAAAATGGACTGCCGNGGNCAAAGGGCTGAATTTTCCAAAGAACGCAGATAATTTCAGCAGCCGGCAAGGTTTCCTTAACTTACTTACATAATTTTCGCCANCATCTNCATTGGTGTAAATGAAAAATCAAAACCCAATGTAATTCTTTTTCTCATTCATGATCTCGGTTGGTCGGATATCGGTGTAAATGGTAGTACTTTTTACCGGACGCACTGCCTTGACAGAATTGCCAAAGAGGGAGCCAATTTCACCAATGCTTATTCAGCCAGTCCCATTTGTTCGCCCTCAATGGTAAGTATTCTCACAGGTAAATACCCAAGAAGAATCAATCTGAGCTAAATTACTCGAACAACTGGCTCCAAGGGCCGCGGTTACAAACTTTTGGTCATGCAACCGNGCAGATTTATCCCTTACCACGAAACATCCATCGCTGAAGTTCTGGGTGCTCACAATTACAAAACCGTAAATATCGGAAAGTGGCATTAACAAAATCTCACCGAGGTGGGGAACTTCCCGTTTTCAGGAAAAGCATCGATTCGATCTTAACATTGCGGGATTCAGTATGGGACNGCTAGGCTCCTACTATTTTCCCCACAAAAGTGAAAGGCATCCAAGCAGAAATGCAGTAGGATTGNAGGGTGGAAAGAAAGGTGATTATTTGAAGACTTGGAGGTAAAAATCCAATGTCCGCATAGCGGTGATAAACAAGGATTACGATCCCGCGTTCGAGTGGATAAAGAAAAAGAAGTAAATTCAGCTCATGGGAGCCAGGGATATTTCCCAAACTGCGGTTTTCTTTTTTCCAAAAATGCTTTCTTTCCTTCGGTTCCTTCTTCGGATAAATAATATAGGAGTGTGGCATTACCTGCGAGTTCCTGAATTCCTGATTGCCCATCAAGCTCAGCATTGAATGCGGATTTCAGGCAACGGATGGCAAGTGGGCTNTTCTCCATCACCTCACTGGCCCATTGCAATCCCTCAGTTTCCAATTGATCAACTGGGACCACTTTATTTACCAAGCCCATGTCCAAAGCTTCCTCCGCATTGTACTGGCGACAAAGGTACCAAATTTCACGAGCTTTTTTCTGACCCACAATCCTGGCAAGATAACTTGAACCAAGCCCACCATCGAAGCTNCCGACCTTAGGACCCGTCTGCCCAAAAATTGCATTGTCCGCAGCGATGGTTAGGTCGCATACAACATGGAGAACATGACCCCCGCCAATCGCATAGCCGGCAACCAACGCAATTACCACCTTTGGCATACTCCGAATTAGTTTCTGAAGATCAAGAACATTGAGACGGGGCACTCCCCCATCATCCACATAGCCAGCATCTCCNCGTACGCTCTGATCGCCTCCTGAACAAAATGCATACTTACCATCAGTATGCGGTCCGGCTCCGGTCAGCAGAACCACTCCCACATTGGGATCTTCACGGGCGTCGAGAAATGCCTCGTACATTTCNCTTACCGTCTTCGGGCGAAAGGCGTTTCTCTTGTGTGGACGATTGATCGTAACCTTGGCGACACCGTCTCCCTTGTGATACAAAATATCCTCAAAATTTCCAAATGCTTCCCAGTTCATGAATTACCGTCTTCCTGATTGGTTTGTTTTAGATTGTTTGGTTCAACCACAATCCGCCTGCCCTGCATGCCCCATTTCTCACGGAGATATTTCCTCTCTTCCTTCCAATCGGCAAATGGCTTTCCGCGCATGGAAAGAAGCTCATCGAGATCCTTACTCTCCTGTTTTTTATCTTCTTCCTCATTCATGGATTGAGGCGTTGGATGTTCCAATGATTATCTTCAAGATTGTAAATAAAACGGTCATGCAACCGACTGGGTCCACCCTGCCAAAACTCAATGGTTTCAGGAATCAATGCAAAGCCTCCCCAGTGTGGCGGCTTCGGCGGGCTGTCTCCAAATTTTTCCTGCATTTCGAGGTATGCTTTTTCAAGTGCTTCACGAGAATCCAACTGTTCACTTTGACGCGATGCCCAAGCCCCCAGACGGCTTTCCAGTGGTCGGGAGTTAAAATATTCCTCGGCCCGCTTGGCCTCTATTTTCCGGACCTTACCCGTCACCACCACCTGGCGCTGAAGGGCAAACCATGGGAAGTGCATGCATGTATTTGGATTTTGGTCCAAATGAGAGGACTTCCGGCTTTCATAGTTGGTGTAGAAAACAAATTGTTCATTCTCCAAAGCTTTCAGGAGAACTGCCCGTGACACAGGACGCCCCTCTCCATCAACGGTGGCCAGACTGCAAGCGTTGGGATCATAAATTCCAGCTTTTACCGCATCCTCCAACCACTTAGAAAATTGACCAAACGGACAGGAGTTCAAATCCACTCTCCTGAGAGGCGTCTGATCATAATGCTCACGCATAGCATGCAGGTCATCGGTTATTGAACTCATAATTAATCAATCTTACTAGTTTCCAACGAAACGGCAAAGCCAGAATCAAATGGATTCTCCCCGTAGTGCCTTACTAACAGGATTATTCGGGCTTGGAATNAACTTTTTTCGATCACGCATTTTTTGTCTTAATTTCATATTCCAGCGTATCAAACGGCAGGCAATCCACCCACGAATACTTCGTTTAAACCAATGNAGTTCATGAACCTCTTCCCTTTCAGTTGCGAGCTTTTGCTTGTAATCGAAAGCAAGCGGTAAAAAATCAATTGTTCGTCTTTCCTTCCACGCCATTTCAAGATTGTGACGGAGCAGTTGTCTGCCCGGAGAATACTTTTTCCACTTTTCATCAAATGACAAGTGATGAACCGCCAGATAATTTTTCCCCAGCAGATCCAACTGCCAGGCAATGGCCTGTTCATTAAGTCGTAAAATCGTTAAGCGTACATTACTTGCTTTCGTNAGTTCAGGGAGTAGTTCGAAAAAAAACGCTCGTTTACCACGGATTGAATATAGGCCTGCTCCTTCCTTTCCTTTCTTTGAGTCCACTTCGACAAGACAAGTCGTAGGCATCATTGAACGCACATCCTCAAAACCTTCCCAACATTCAAAACTCACCCTACCTTGCTTCGCTAATGTCCTCTGATCATAGCGAAGAGATTTGCGTGATTTAGAACCTAACTTCAGGTTCCAGAATACCTCAAAACACTCGGTTGTGGGTTCAATCAGAAAAGTCTGTCTCGGTGAACGGATTATGCTTAATAATTTTCCGCCGCTTACCTTACCANCCAAGAAGTCCAGCCAGAATTTTTTTCTCATCAATGGAACCCAGACAAAGACATACTGCCCAAGCAAATCCTGCAAACCGTTTACCAACATGGGAATTGCATCCAGCTCAGCTAATGGATGAAAATAATTTGCCTCATCAAAAACGAACGGCCATAAACCCTTGGACTTTAGAATTCCCTTCCTTTCAAGAAANGGCCATAGTCCAACAAGGTCTTNTNTATCATTTTCCACAATCAGAAGGACTGGCGTCTTTAATCCATCCACCCTTTTCCACCACGATTGNAACCATGCGGAAGAAAAGTATGGGTTCTGCAAATACGAGCGCTCAGCTAGGATATTGATTCGGTCAGAATTCCTTGCGATCCAAGATTCGGAATTCTCGATTTTTAATTTTAAGTGGTCGGTCATTTTTGCTTCGACCATCTAAGCTCCCGAAGTCGGGAAAGAGAAGTCAGACGACAAGATTTGCGAAGTCCTCGTACTCGGCACGGAATCCGCCATCCACGCCACGACATAGAACAGCCACCGCATCATGCGAGTGCAAAGATTCAAAGTGGGAACAAATAACACGGAAATCAATAATGCGTGAATCATCCTCCAGTTGCTCGTATACCAAACGGGCAGCATCTTCCACNAATTTGACTCTTGCTCCGTTCATTTCCGCAAACGCCTGCTCATCCTCACGGCGTACCATAACTTGGGTCTCCGTGCTCAATGCATTAACACACATGTCACGAAGCTCAAGGAGGGATAGTTCACGGTCCGGATGAACTTCGACACTCACCCTTGACTTACTTCTTTGTGAGTGAGGAATGGCCAAAAGATCTCGAGATTCTCTTGCATGTTCAGACAATTCAGATGCACATGGGCACGCCGATGAATAAACGAAATCAAAATGAATGATTTTTCTGACTCGATCCGCACGGTCAATTATGCCCTCAAAACTGCATCCATAGTACTGGTATCCTTCCAATCCACTCCGAAGACTTTGCTGCAACATGGGGTATGAAAAATCAGCTTTCAAGCGGGCTTCCTGCGAATCCAACCTGTCCTTGTAATGGCGAAGGATTTTCCCAAGAATTTCAGGAGAAAAAACCTCATTTTTATACTCGTAAAAAATACGAATGATCCGGGACATGTTGATACCCTTTTTATCCGCATCCAAACTAACGGTACCTGTAATCTTGGTTTCTATGTTTAGGGACTCCCCATCAGGTCCTACAAATTGCATAGGCAAACGGAAACCGGAAATTCCNACTTGTAGAATCGGNACATGTGCACCTTCCANTCCCTCAGATCCAGAATTCTGAATGTCGGGAAGTGATTTACGGTACTCGGGGGTGACAACGAAATTTTCGTCGTATTCACGCTTCAATTTTTTGGGCTTGTCCGATGAGGTATCCATGATGGTAGAGTAATACTAATATTTACAGAGGGCAAATCTCAGNTGTAATCTTGCTATTTTGCTTTTCCCTGATTTGCGACAGCTTCCATTGCCTTGGCCACCTTTTCAGGGTCACCAAGATACTTACGATTTGTGGGTTTTAAATTCTCATCCAAATCATAAACAAGCGGCATGCCTGTGGGAACATTCATNCCAATGATATCCTCTTCCGAGACCCCATCCAGGTATTTGATGAGTGCTCGAAGCGAGTTTCCATGGGCTGCAATCAAAACATTTTTCCCAGCCTTAATCTGAGGAACAATGGTATTTTCCCATAATGGCAGAAAACGCGCTACCGTATCCTTCAGGCACTCGGTCAAAGGAATATGGGTCTCGTCCAAATTCGCATAGCGGCGATCATTTCCGGCATACCCCTCGTCATCCTCAGACATTGGCGGGGGGGGAATATCATAGCTTCTACGCCATACCAGTACTTGCTCGTCTCCATGTTTTTCAGCAGTTTCGGCTTTGTTTAAGCCTTGGAGNGCTCCGTAATGCCTCTCATTGAGACGCCACTCTCTGTGCACTGGTATCCATACCTGATTCATTTCAGTTAGAGCCAACCAAAGGGTTCGGATAGCACGGGTTAGAACGGAAGTATAGGCCACATCAAATTCAAAGCCCTCAGCCTTCATTAGTCGCCCAGCCTCACGACCCTCGCTTTCACCCTGCTCAGTCAAATTGACATCGTGCCATCCGGTAAATCGGTTCTCTAAATTCCACTGGCTTTCGCCATGACGTAATAATACTAGTTTATGCATAATAAATTTAAAGATTCCTTATACTCTGTTTTGGTAAACAGGTCACCCCTTAAATAGAGTTTTTGCATGGAGTTTATCTTCAATCCATTGACAGTTCAACCTAATCAATCTAGATGAATTCTCATGTTCGGGCGATTGCTTCTACTCTTCGTATTTTTACCCATGATCGAGCTTTATTTGCTAATCATGCTTGGTGCGCGAATCGGGCCAATGCCCACCATCGGTTTGATCGTACTAACGGGAGTAATTGGTGCCAGCCTTGCACGCCAACAAGGAATTTCCACTCTCGCAAAGATTCAGAATGAGTTNAAACAAGGGAGGGCACCCACCCAGGAATTAGTCGAAGGAGCGATGATTGTGGTAGGCGGACTTGTACTCTTAACACCCGGNATTCTCACTGATCTATTTGGTTTCTCGATGATGATTCCCGGAATCCGCCGATCTCTAGCCAGACAATTTAAGGTCCGCATGCCCCAAGGTTTTTATTCGACCACAACCGGCTTCCGTGCCGGCAGCAATCAAGATAAAAAAGATGACGATGTCATCGATGTTTGAATTCTTTAAAAACCAAATCTAGTTCTCAAGACCTTCACCTTTGATCTGATCGATCATTCCGAGAAGCATATCTCTAAATTCCGGACCCACTCCTTCCCTCTTTGCAATTTCCACATATAATGGAACGTAATCTTCCAAATCGATTGATTTATTTGCGATGTTGTAAAACGGATCTTGCGAATCTATAAAATAGGTATTTGTCCCAAACGAAAGCGTTATGCCCATATCCGTCCGGAAAACACCTAAGGATGACGATTCTTGAGTCATTAGAANGATAGATATTTAGCGAGGCTCAAAGTGGCAATCCATTTGTCCGCTTGCTTGGCTTCAGTTATAGACTTAATAAGAATTATGCTTTTTCTGCCCTACAAGGATGACAATCCAACTCGATCAACACCATGGGTCAATTGGTTGCTAATCATAACGAATGTGTGGGTGTTTTTCAGCTTGCAGTTTCCTTTGGACGCTAATCAACAGATGGCATATTTCTCCAATTTCGGTTTCATACCAGCGACTTTTTTCGGTCAATTCTTTTACCCATCAGTAAAAGGAATAATGTGGGAGTGGTATTCGGTGATTTCTTCTATGTTCAGTCATGGAGGGATTGCCCACTTATTTGGCAATATGCTTTTTCTATACCTTTATGGAGATAATCTAGAAGATTGCATGGGGAAATTCAGATACCTGATTTTCTATTTGGGATGTGGTTTGCTTGCCGCACTTGCACAGGCATTCCTTAATCCAGCATCGCAAATTCCAATGGTAGGGGCATCTGGCGCCATTTCAGGTGTAATTGGTGGATATCTTCTCCTTTTTCCCAAAGCCAATATAAGGGTATTTTATTGGATATTGATCTTTATCGGAACGATAATGGTACCAGCCTATTTGGTACTGGGTATTTGGCTATTGGAACAGGTTCTGCTTTTTCCTGAATCAATGAAAAATGCCGGTGGAGTCGCTATTGCGGCCCACTTGGGAGGATTTGCCGGCGGCATTTTATTCACTCCACTTTTTAAAAGAAAAGGAATAAAACTCTTTCAGCGAGGAAGTTCCCGAGCTTTTTCTCGCAAAAACATGGGATTTCGATAATAATTGGTCTTTTTTCATCATGGAAAAAGCTTATTCCCCCCAAGAAGTCGAGGATCGGCTTTATCAAAAATGGTTAAACGACCAATGTTTCTCTGGAAAAGTTTCCCAGATCAACAGTTCGTATTCTATTGTAATTCCTCCACCAAATGTAACGGGAGTGCTGACAATGGGTCATGTGCTCAACAATACCATCCAGGATATCTTGGCCCGCAGAGCCAGACAGGAAGGTAAATCAGTTCTTTGGCTGCCAGGAACAGACCATGCTGGAATTGCTACCCAAACGAAGGTCGAACAGGCACTTCGCAAGGAGGGAATGAGCCGAAGAGATCTGGGACGTGAAAAATTTCTTGAGCATGCTACGGATTGGAGAGACAAGCATGGAGGTATCATTTTCAAACAATTGCAAAAGCTAGGTTGCTCATGTGATTGGAATAGGAATGTTCACACTCTTGACGAAGACTATTCGAATGCGGTTCTAGAGGCTTTCGTTAAACTTTATGAGCGTGGCTATGTTTACAGAGGAAAAAGAATGGTCAACTGGTGCCCGGTCAGTCTTACCGCACTTTCGGACGAGGAAGTGATCATGAAGCCGCAAAAAAGCAAACTTTACAAAATAAGATACGAGATTGCACAGTCTCCGGGAGAATATGTCCATATTTCCACAACCCGTCCGGAAACAATCATGGGCGATGTGGCATTGGCAATTCATCCGGAGGATGAACGGTGGCCAGGTCTCCAGGGTAAATCAGTCAGAAGACCTCTCCAAACTGAGGAAATTCCGATCATTGCCGATTTGGCAGTTGAGAAAGATTTTGGTACGGGAATGCTCAAAATTACCCCAGCTCACGATCAACTTGATTTTGAAATTGGGCAGAGGCATGATCTTCCTTTCGTAGATTTGTTCAATCCGGATGGCACGCTCAACGAATTGGCGGGCCCAGAATTCAAAGATATGGACCGTTTTGAAGCAAGAGAGGCCACGGTTGAAAAATTAAGACAGCAAGGAGATCTGATTGAAGAAGAAACGCATGAAAACAATGTCGGGTTTTCCGAAAGGGCGGATGTCCCGATAGAACCCAGATTATCGGAACAATGGTTCCTTAAATACCCACGTGTGGAGGAGGCAAAACAAGCCGTGCGGGAGGGTCATATTCACTTTTTCCCAAAACGCTGGGAGAAGACCTATTTGCATTGGCTGGAAAATATTCGTGATTGGTGCATAAGCCGGCAATTATGGTGGGGGCACCGAATACCAGTTTGGTATCGCAAGGGAATGCCAAGAACAGACAGCAACAATTGGTATGTGGGAACCAATGCTCCGGATGATATCGATAACTGGGAACAAGATGAGGATGTACTAGATACTTGGGCATCTTCATGGTTATGGCCTTTGGCAACCCTAGGTTGGCCTGATCAGAGTGCCATGGAGGAAAAGGGGTTGGACTACTTTTACCCCACATCTGCTCTGGTAACAGGACCGGACATTATCTTCTTTTGGGTAGCCAGGATGATCATGGCCGGACTTGAATTTAGGGCGGAGAATAAAGGTGCAGATTCGCTTCTTACGGATAGCGAAATTTCTGAACGGATACCTTTCAAGGAGGTTTATTTTACCGGCATCATTCGTGACGCCAAAGGAAGAAAAATGTCGAAATCTCTTGGTAACTCCCCAGATCCTCTGGAACTGATTGCAAAGTACGGAGCAGATGGTCTGCGTCATGGGATCATGAGCATTGCACCCAAAGGACAGGATATACGTTTTTCAGAAGAACGCATCGAACAAGGCAGAAATTTCTGCAACAAGCTTTGGAATGTGTGCCGTTTTCGACAAATGTCCGGAAATTCTGGTGATAATTCAGATCTGGAAAGAATCATTGGCAGAATTCGAACCGAACTGCTTAACGATGATGACCACTCTATTCTCGTCCGGCTCACTGAAACCCTGAATGAGGTAGAGAATCTTTACCAAGAATATGAGTTCAATTCGGTGCTCCACGCAATTTATCATTTCTTTTGGACTGACTTTTGCGATTGGTATGTGGAAATCTCGAAACCTCGAATGAACGATGAAAAATCAAAAGGAACCTGTCTTTCGATTCAGGATCTTTGCATTCGTCAAATTCTTCTTTTGCTTCATCCATTCACCCCTTTCATCACTGAAGAACTCTGGTCACTAATAGGCTTTGCCAATGGAAAAAGCATTCAGGGGTTTTCGCCGGGTTCAGGTAAACAATTTCTTGAAACCCTAGCCAAACAAGGAATTTCACCCAATAAATCAAGTTTGGAAGAGGTTAACAAGATTCGTGAACTGGTGACCCAACTTCGGGCACTCAAAGCAGAGAGGAACCAATCAAATAATCGAGACGCAGAATTTTTCTTTTTGGGAAACGAGGAGGATATCGTAACGATTCATGCAAATGAGAATTCGATTTTGTCAATGGTGGGTGCCGTTTCCTTAAAACAGTCTGATGAGGCGCCTACTGGCCTACCGGCATCAGTGACTCCATTGGGTACTTTCTTCCTTGATCTGAGTGCGGGAGTGGATCTTGATGCAGAACGACAAAGGCTTAATAAGGAAATAGAATCCCTTAAGGGGATAATCCGCGGAATCGAATCCAAGCTGAATAACAAGTCTTTTTTAGATAAGGCTCCACCTCAAGTGGTCGAGGGAGCAAGAAAACAACTCGAAGATAACCACATGAAGCTAGGTGAAACCCAAGACGCGTTGAAGTCGCTTCAATAAATTTACCCTGACATAAGGATCTTTCGCATCTGCTTTTTTCAAAGCTGAGTTCTTTTGATTGGCTTCGAACAACTTAGGGTACAAGATTTCTCGTATGCCAGAAGAAGTCTCTCAAAAAGGAATTATTGATGCCTGCTATTTGGACATAAAGGATGAATCCATTTTTTCAATACGGACACATAGCTCCGGTCCTAGTGGAACCATTAATCTTACCGAGGAAGTCTTGAGACACGCTCCGTCTGGTAATCTTTTTGGATTGAGTCAAAATGTAGGCATGGGTTGGGATGCAAAAAACTTTTTAGGACCTCAATTCCTAATTCTTAACAGCCATGGAGGAGTCAGGGCAGAAGATGGTTCTCCAGTGGCTCTTGGTTATCACACTGGTCATTGGGAAGTTGGATTACTGGTAAAACGGGCAGCAGAGGAAATTAAGAATCTCGGAGGCATTCCCTTTGCAGCGCATGTTAGTGATCCATGCGATGGGAGGTCACAGGGAACCACCGCAATGTTTGACAGTCTGGCTTATCGAAATGATGCCTCAATGGTTATGCGGCGCCTTGCACGCTCATTGCCAACTGCCGAGGGGATCATGGGCATTGCAACTTGCGACAAAAGCATGCCGGCAATGATGATGGCTCTGGCTGAGATGAAAAATCTTCCAATCATTTTGGTGCCAGGAGGTGTGACCTTATCTCCGTCTGATGGAGAGGATGCCGGGTCGGCCCAGTCCGTTGGAATTCGATATGCACAGGGTGTTTTGGAGAAAGAAAAAGCAGAGCAAATTCTTTGTAGGACATGCGCTACCCCAGGAGGAGGATGTCAGTTTTTGGGTACAGCGGCGACCTCGCAGGTTATTGGAGAAGCACTAGGTATCTCACTTCCGCATTCCGCTCTCTCCCCCAGTGGATTCCCTGTATGGTTGGAACTGGGCAAGCGTTCGGCAGTGGCGCTCAAAGATTTGCATGAAAGGAAAATCCATTCATCAGATATCCTAAAAGAGACCGCTTTGCGTAATGCAATGGTGGTACACGCAGCTTGTGGAGGATCGAGTAATCTGATCATCCATCTTTCTGCCATCGCCTATCATGCTGGACTCAAGAGACCCACAGTGGATGATTGGGATAAGATTAACCGCTTGGTTCCAAGACTGGTTGACGTACTACCCAATGGACCGAAAGGATATTCCACCTCTCAATTTTTTCTTGCCGGAGGCGTACCCGAACTGATGCTCAAGTTAAGGGAGCTCGATCTCCTCGAATTGAATGCCCTTACCTGTACTGGAAAAAGTCTGGGAGAAAATCTTGATGCATGGCAAAGGAGCGAGAGAAGAATCAGATTTCACCAGATCTTAATAGAACAGGATAATATCGACCCCAAAGAAATTATTCATTCGAAAGAGGATGCAACAAATAAGGGAATGACCAGTACCCTATGTTTTCCCATTGGAAATCTTGCACCGGATGGATCCGTTATTAAGAGTACTGCAATCGATTCAAGCGTCATCGACAAGGATGGAATTTACCGCATGACAGGCCCAGCCCTAGTTTTCACGACCGAAAGGGATGCAGTGCGGGCCGTAAAAGGTCTTGGGAAAAAGAAGATCAAACCTGGAGATGTCATAGTGTTGTGCGGAAGGGGGCCCATGGGGGCCGGTATGGAGGAAGTCGCCCAAGTTGCTTTAGCCCTAAAACATCTGGAGTGGGGAAAACATGTTGCACTTCTGACTGACGCAAGGTTTTCCGGGGTCAGCTCCGGTGCTTGTATAGGTCATATATCACCAGAGGCACTAGCAGGAGGTCCAATTGGTAAAATTAGAGATGGAGACATCATCCGAATCGAAATTGACCGTTTGAATCTGAGGGGCAGGATCGACTTCATCGGAAAACCACAGGAGAAGTGCAATCTAGAAAATGCCTCACAAAAACTGCATGAAAGAGAAGCCAATCCTGAGATTGCCCCTGATAAAAGGCTTCCTGCGGACACCAAACTTTGGGCTGCAATGCAAAACGTTAGCGGCGGGACTTGGGGCGGGTGTGTCTATGATTCTGAAAAAATCATGAACTTGCTCTCCAAGGGTCAAGAGGCAATAAGTAAAAAAAAGAATTAAGCCGTTGGTTGAACTTGCTACTTCCCTAAAGATTCCTTTCTAAGAAATCATGATGAGAACACTAATCCCATTGATAATAACTGTTATTTCAACCCACCTCCACGCTGACCTTGCAACTTGGCCACAATGGAGAGGGCCCGAAAGAAACGGTCAAGGAATCGTCGAAATGAATCTGATCGAGGATATAGAAATAAATCAACCGGAACAAATTTGGGAAAGTCCGGAAATCCCAAGTCAGGACGATGGAGGCTTTGGCAGTGTAATTTCGGATGGGCAAAAAGCGTATCTTTCAGTTGTTTGGCATCGGGACGAGCCAACCGATGAGAGAATTCTTGATTCAATAGTAATGCGAAAACTGGGTTTGCGAAATGTAAACCTTCCAAGAGAATTGAGGGAAAAAGTGGAAAAAGACCGTGAATCTCTCAGTCCCCGCTTACGCGGTTCCAAGCTCGATGATTGGATCGAGAAGTGGATTGAGGACAATCTCGATCAAAAACAGAAAATGACTCAAGGTTCTCTGATCGCATCCCGTTTCAAGCAGGGTAAGTTGGCTATTCCACTTTGGGTAATCGATCGCATGTCCACCATTCGGGATCGCATCTTCCCATCACAGTCGGCTTTGGACAAATGGCTCAGCGAACAAGATTTTCCTCCAGCAATCTTTGAAAAATTCAGTCAGGGGATTCCTCCAACCAAAAGAATGGCTGATGATGTGATTGTTGCCTTAGACTTGAAATCTGGCGAGCAGGTTTGGAAAACAAAACTGTCTGGTGTTCCCTCGGGTCGTTCCTCTTCCTCGACTCCCTGCCTCGCAAATGGCAGAATCTTCGCAATTGGTGGCGAGCGCATTTTCTGCGTTGATGCAAAGAATGGAAAACTTCTATGGGAAAAAGGATTAGGCACACAAGCGATTGCCAGTTCTCCACTATTTTATGATGACAAAATTTTTGTTCTCGCACATACAATGAGAGCATTTGATGCAAACAATGGAATGCAAATATGGGAAAACACCTCGATACGCGGTAAGACGGCTTCCCCGGTTCTTTGGCAAAACAAATGGCAAACTTCAATTGTATGCAATTCCTCCAAAACCGTTTTTTCATTAGAACCAAATACTGGAAAGACCTTATGGGAGGGACCCGGAGGCGGAGCTTCAACTCCCGCGTGCAAGGAAAGTCTTTTGCTTGTTCATGGCAAACACGAAGATGTTGGATTGATTTGCTATGAAGCTCAAAAAAATGGAGTTTCTGAAAAGTGGAGATTTCCAAAACTTACACGTAGAACCGATTCCAGCCCTCTCATTTACGAGGATAAGGCTTTTCTCTTCGGAGCCGGCATGCGGCTCTGCATTGACTTAAAATCAGGAGAACTCTTGCGTAAGGTTCCTGCAAAGCATGACATCTCTTCTCCCATACTAGCTAATGGAATGATCTTTTCCTATGAGATCAATGCATCATTTCTCATATCAGTTTTTGCGGATCCTACAAAACTAAGTGAAGAACACAGATTCAAGATTAATGCACTCAAATGTACTTCCCCTTCTTTGGTGGGAACCAAATTACTCGTTCGAAAGGCAGAGGGCATCTCTTGTTATGAACTTGGAGTAAAAATCCCAAACTAGACCTGCCCATAAGGTATCGTGCTCTGAAACCTTGCCTGTTGCCTTGAAGGTAGCTCGGGCAAATCCGGTAAATCCCTGACCATAGCGTTTTCTCCAACGATTGCTAGGGCTCTTTTCTGAAGTTCCTGCCATCTATCAATGGGGAGAGAAGGTGCACGTGCTATCAGGGACACAAGACTCTTCCACTCTATTTCGACCCTTTCCAAGTCACCACTACTAAAATCGAATGATTCCTTATTTTCCGATAGTAATTTCTTTCGATTATGGATCACTTCTGTTGCTCCTTCTCCATACTCATCGGGCAAACCCGATCGAAGGTATCCACGACAATCCCTAAATCCAAAAGCCTCTCTACAAACCATTGCCAATCTCGATTCTGAAGTCGCATAGGATCTGAAGCGATGACCTGCCCTGAGGTTTGCCAAATCAAAAATTAATTCATCAATCGAGTAATTCAAATCTTCAACTGCTACCGCAATCGCCAAGCCTTCACCCCTGGAGAAAAAACTGAAAATCTTTCCGCGAGTAGTAGGTCTGGCATTTTCATCAATAAGACCAAGTTCATACCAAGCCTCACAAGGACTCATATTATCCAAATCACGCCCCGATTTTTCACTAATATCCCGAAAAGGAGAGTCATAAATTCTTTTGACTCGACGCATGGGAGGATTAAGCAACACTTTACCACGAACGTCTTTCCATCCAAGTACAAATGCACTTTCATAACTAAGCCGAGCACGCAGAACCTTACCGCGGTCCACCATTTCCACCAATTCCCCACCTTGTGAGAGAAGAGGAAACCTATCCCTTAAAATTTCTTCAAGTCCATTTCGTCTCCAAACCTTTCTTGAAAATTTTTTACGAATGCGGGGGATGTCTTCAGTTGTTGATTCTCGTAATCTCTTGCGAAATGATTTGATTAGGGTCACTTTCCTGTCTTTTTCAGAATTACCTTCAAGATAGGTGGCGACTGGAATTTCTCTACCGTAAGTGCGGTTCTTTTTATTTCCGAACCTACAAGGGTTCCCGACCTTCACCTTCCCCAAGGTTTCCGGAAGGCTCAACGGATTAACCCATTCCCCCTTTGAAAGAGCAAGCGCATCACATAACCTTGTTTTGGTCTGACCACTCTTTCTTTCCCAAAGGCCTACTGAATTACGCATCTCCACTACTTCATCGCGATCTCCGATGTCCTTAGTATCCGCGATTGAATAATGCTTCTGTGGCAGACTGCTCAAAGATAGATCCAGACCCAATCTTACCTTCTCTTCAGAAAAAAGTCTCCCTGCCAAATCGCGTGCGGCTTCAACTGGATTGCGGTTCTCCTTTATGGCAAGACTCATTTCACGCAATAATGCTGCCCAGTCCAGCGTTTGAGAACGATGAAGCCTCAGAGGTCGGGCATCGTTCATTCTCGCCTGATTGGGAACTACAATAACAAAACCACGTTCATCCATACCTCTTCGCCCTGCCCGTCCAAACATCTGCAAAAGTTCATCCGGACGAATAAGGCTCATCTCATCATTTACTCGATACTCCCTATCAGTTACCAAAACAGATCTCATCGAAAAATTCACTCCGGCTCCAAGGCCAGTTGTGGCCACAACAACTTGCAGTTGTCCCGCCTTTGCTAAAGGTTCGACGACACCTGCCCTCTTGATGTAGTCAAGTCCACTGTGATGAAAGGCAATGCGTTTCCTTAGCAGTCCCACCAATTCCCTACCGGCAATTCTCCTCTGGTCGGCACTTAATTCCAATGGCTCGATCTCGGGTAGTTCCATTGCCAATTGCCTTGCAAGTTCTTCTGCAGCTGCTCGTTTTGGAGCAAAAATAAGCAAAGGTCCAAGATTTGCTTGCATAGCACCTGCAACCAGTTTGGGCCAATGTCCACGAATCTTTCTTCCACGAAAAGGTTGCCTCAAAAGACTTTCGGCAAAAACCTCATTCAAAGGAACTGGTCTCTTGCCCTCGGAAACCAACTCAACTGCTCTGCCGTGACCTCTTAGCCAATCAGCAACCTCAATTGGGTTTGCAACACTTCCGCTCATCAACAACAGACGGGTATGTTGGGGGGTAAGTGCAATGGTTACCTCATAAGTGGGGCCTCTTCTTTGATCACCGAGCAATTGGTATTCATCAACAACAAACAAATCTGGTCCCAGACCTCGACCAACGGACCCACGTTGAGTCTCCAGAGTAGCAACAATGACATTGGCCTCTGAACGATAATGCAAATCTCCAGTGACCAAGCCAACATCCCATCCTCTCTGTCGCCAATCTCGGAATTTATCGTTCGCCAGAGCACGAGTAGGTACAGTGTAGACAGCCTTTCCCTTCCAGCCGGATTCGATCAGTTGCTCAAATACGAAAGTTTTTCCAGCA
The DNA here is from genome assembly GCA_002692535.1 of Opitutia bacterium. Lineage (GTDB taxonomy): Bacteria > Verrucomicrobiota > Verrucomicrobiia > Opitutales > Seribacteraceae > Seribacter. The sequence continues at coordinate 56,213 of NZKO01000044.1, read as the reverse complement.
CCCGTCGGAGCATGCAAAACCACATCTTTTCCTTCCCTGAGAAAATTAAGGGCCTTTCGCTGCCATGAATCGGGAAGAGCCAAAGTTTGCCCAAATTGTTTTGAGTTCATTTGCATTTATCCACCTTTTCCTTTTCATAACCAAGTTTGGAAAGAATACGATGAAAAGTTACGACAAAAATACATTTCCTGATGTTTGGAGAAATGATTAATCTAATTGTGGCATGTGGACACAATCGTGTCATTGGGAAAAAAGGAAGGCTCCCATGGTCAATTGAAGAGGACTGGGATTATTTTCTAAAAACTACCGCGGGAGGCACAATGATAATGGGCAAAACCTGTTATGAAGAATTTGAGCCTTACATCGAAGAGCGAGAAATAATAGCCCTCACCCGCGACAATTCCTTTAGGTTTGCAAATGCAAAAACAGCTCATTCCTTGAACCAAGCCCTTTCCCAGGCCTCAATGCCAACCATTTGGATCTGCGGGGGTTCAAGTTTGTACAAAGAATCCATGCCCATTGCAAATAGGCTGTATATTACAAAAATAAATCATTCTTTTGATGGTGACGTTTTTTTCCCACCATGGGAAAAAATTTTTACCCAAATGATTTCACGCAAAAAAGTTAATACAGAAAAATTTGACCTGGAATTCATGATTTTTGAAAAGAATGCCTAGATACGGATCTGTTCGCAAGGCTTGCAAGCCACCATCTGATCATTATGGTCTCTAATTAAAGATGAGTGATCTTAAGTTTCTATCCTATGACGATCTTGTTCAAATTCGAATGGAATTTGCTACTCCTTCATATGTGTACGACGAAAAATCACTACGGGCAGCTGCCAAGCAAACTCTTGCATTTCCCCATGCATTTGGATTCCTTCCTCGTTATGCAATGAAAGCAGCTCCAACTGCTGCGATTCTTAGAATTTTCAATAGTGAAGGCCTAGGTATTGACGCAAGTTCAGTTCATGAGGTCGAGAGAGCGATACGAGCTGGTTTTGGTACGGAATCAATTTCTCTAAGTACTCAGGAGTTACCTGAGGATTTTCGCTTTTGGGCGAAGGACGGTGTTAAAATCAATCTTTGCTCACTAAATCAGATTCATAAGATCGGATCATGGAAACTGGGAGAACCAGTTGGTCTAAGATTCAATCCCGGCACTGGTTCTGGAGGCACCAAGCGTACAAATGTCGGTGGTCCATCCAGTAGTTTTGGAATTTGGAAGGGTGATTTGCAAAAAGCCAGAGATCTTTGCAAGGACTATGGATTAACCGTTGAAAGAATCCATACGCATATCGGATCAGGCTCAGATCCTGAAGTGTGGAAAAAAGTTGCGGTAATGAGCTTGAATATCGTTCGAGAATTCCCATCCGTACACACACTTAATCTGGGCGGAGGTTTCAAGGTCGCAAGGATGCCAGACGAAACCGCCACTGACCTGCAAGAAGTGGGAGAACCCGTCAAAGCTCTGTTCAAGGATTTTGCAGAGGAAACTGGTCGTGAACTAAGTTTAGAGATCGAGCCCGGGACCTTTCTTGCGGCTCATGCCTGCAGTCTGGTGAGTACTGTCCAGGACATAACCGTGACAGGATCGGAAGGATATCGTTTCATTAAGTTGGATGCCGGCATGACCGAAATTCTCCGCCCCAGTTTATATGGTGCCCAGCACCCGATTCATATCGTTCCCGAGCCCGGACAAATCGATCGCCGCGAGATATGTCCCCAAGTGGTAGTCGGCCATTGTTGCGAATCAGGCGATCTTCTCACTCCCGCACCAGGTGACCCCGAGACCCTCTCTCCCAGACTTTTGCCGAGGGGTGAAGTAGACGACTTTTGTATAATCGATAGCGTGGGAGCATATTGCTCTTCGATGACTGCCAAAAATTACAACTCCTTTCCAGAAGCAGCTGAAGTTCTGAAAAAGGAAGACGGAAACCTTGCTCTTATCCGCAAGCGACAAACTTTTGATCAATTAGTTGAAAACGAAGTTGTTCCGTGAAGGTAAGTGGACTTGGTCATTTTCCTCTCGGATGCCCGGTTCCAAAGAAGAGTCATGCTGTTTGCGTAAGCCTTCCGACAATCGAGGATTTAATTGGCTATGAAGAAAAAAATCCTGACACGGTAAATGCAATTTCATCAGGGTATCCCAGATTTGTAAGTCATCCTTCGATCATCGATTTGTCTAAGCACCTGGATCGTATGGATGGATCTGATCAATTTGAAACCTTTTTGCTCAGCAACTCTTCCGACCTTCAATTTGCCAGTGAAGTTTGTAATTTGACAGCAGCAAAAATCATTACCGAAGAAGAATTCACTGGGATCCGAATACCATACGAATCCAATCAATGTAAAAAGCTGCAAAAGTTCTTACAGCATACGGGTTGCGGAATGTCATCACGAAAAGCCGAACGCACGCTAGAGTCACTAGGTCTTATCACGCCAACAGAATCCATTATACCAAATCAAAATGCTGCAAATGAAATTAGGTCCACAATTGCGAAAGCACACGGCAATGGGATTGACTCCGAAGATGTCTTACTCGCCTCTTCAGGAGCCAACGCATTCACGGCAACTTTTCGTGCTGCCTTGGAACAGTCAAGGATTAAGGGAAAAGGGATTTGGATAAGATTGGGATGGCTTTACCTTGACACCACCGAAATCATGGATCTCCTAACCAATAATACCGAACAGGTATTAGAGCTCAACCATCCAAGAAGTTTCAATAAGCTAGACGATATCTTTGAGACCAGCGGAGAAAAAATTGCCGGAATAGTAACCGAATTCCCAAGTAACCCTCTGTTGCAATGTTGTGAACTGGAAAAAGTTTCCGAACTCTGCAAACGGTACGGAGCTCTGTTGGTAGTAGATCCAACCATGGCTTCGCCTAAAAATGCAAAAATTTCGGGTTTGGCAGACATTGTGATCAACAGCCTGACAAAGTACGCTAATTGGGAAGGTGATACTATGATGGGTTGTGCAGTTTTTCCCAAAACCTCTTCTCTTGGATTGGAAATTAAAGAGAATATACAAAATTATCTAGCACCTCCATTTCAAAAAGACATGGAAAGGTTGGCCGAGCAGATTCCCTTTTACGAAAACTTTATCGAAAAAACCAATCAAGCGCAGATGGAAATGGTGGATTTCCTATCTGCACACCCAAAAATAGAAAAAGTTTACCATGCTTACAGTGATTCTACAGGGCACAATTACAGTAAAATTGCTGAAGAAGACAAACCGGGATGTGTTTTGAGCTTTGAAATCAAAGGTAACTTCAAAGATTTCTACAATGCATTACCCATGCTGAAAAGTCCAAGTTTTGGAACTGAATTTTCGATCTGTTGTCCTTACATATACCTTGCGCATTATGACAAGTTATCCACTAAAGAAGGTAGACAGGAACTTGAAAATGCAGATTTGAGACCAGAACTTTGCAGACTTTCCGTTGGACTTGAAGACCCCGATGAAATCAAATCCGCAATTGCGGAAGGCTTAAATGCAACCTGAAATGAGAAATTGAGTGATAAAATCTTACCACTCACTCGACCTCATTCGAAATTATATGGATCCAAAACCTTTCGAATTCTTCTTTTGGAAAGTCTTACATATGCGGGCAAACCATTTTCGTAAGGAACTTCAACTTCTCCCTGAATAAGAGGTTGGCAGTATTTTATGAACTTAGCGGTCATGCTAACTCCATCCTCAGCAATCCAATCAGAAGGAATTTCCTTTACGCCATTTGCAATCTCGGAAAGATGTGCAAGTCCAGTCTCGCATTCATAGGTGTCACCCTCTGCACGAACGAGAATCACCATTTTATCAGTCTCTCCCTCAACCGCCGCACGAACAGCAGCCTGTCCAGCCATAAAAGCTTCATCATTATCCGTTTTGGAAGAACAATGGGTAGCAGCACGCTGACCAGTACCCAATTTGGAGGAGCGAGCCTTGACGGCTAGATTACTCTCTATGTAGTTGGCAAGAAAATCACCAATACCTCCTAGCTGCTGATGACCGAAAGCATCCTGACTATCCGTACTGTTTGCCACATAATTGCCATCCTTGTCAATCAGACCTTCTCCAACCACTACAAGACAATAGCGGTTTTTCTTAAGAACCCTTTGAACATCGTCAAGAAATTTTTCTTTTGAAAAGGGTAGTTCAGGTAAATATATGAGATGTGGTGCATCATCGGGATTTTCCTTGCTCTTGGCAAGTGTCGTGCCAGCAGCAATCCATCCTGCATTTCTACCCATTACCTCTACGATGGATACCAGATCATGTTGACCCATCGCCTCGTGATCCAATGCAGTTTCCCTTACAATGGTTGAAACGTATTTAACAACGCTACCATACCCTGGACAGTGATCTGTAGTTACAAGATCGTTGTCAATGGTCTTAGGAACTCCAATGACTCGCAATGCGTAGTTCTTGCTTTGTGCCAACTTCGAGATTTTATCTGCAGTATCCTGTGAATCATTCCCTCCGCAATAAAAGAAATAACGGATGTTATGGGCTTCAAAAACTTCAAGGATACGCTCATATTCCTGATCCTTCTTTAACTTGAAACGACAGGTTCCAAGAGCAGATGCCGGGGTGTAACGAAGACCACGAATATTTTGTTGGGATTCTTCGGCAAGATCCATGATTTCCTCTTTCAGGATACCCAGAACTCCATTCATGCCTCCGTAGACCTCCTCAATACAAGGATGATTTAAAGCTTCCGACACAACTCCTGCAACACTTGCGTTAATAACAGCGGTTGGACCACCTGATTGGGCGACCAAACAATTTCCTATTAATTCCTCTTCCATGATTGATATGATGTAAAATGAACGAACCGAAAAGTGCATAGCCTAATTGAAAGATTGGCAATCGCAAAAAACACTCCGCCCAAGAAGTGCAAGAATTGAGAATACGCGATTTTCTTACAGAATCCCTTCTGGAGAGTAAGTCTTGGCGTCAGGATAACGGCTCGCCCACCCTTTCAAGCGCTGGGTGAAATGATCTACCTGTTGATGAGCAGCACCCACATTTTTCTCACCCTCTCGAATAATTTTTTTAAGGGCACTAAGGGTTAAACCTATTCGTTTGTCTTTTGCCAATCTCTCAATCAAATCGTTTTCGGATATCTTTCCCTTTCTCAAATCTCTTACAGTCGCCAAGGCATGGTGCTTTATGGCCGCATGAGCATCTTCTCTACCGGAACCAGATTTTACTGCTTCCATCATCACGGTGGTGGTAAGTAGGAATGGCAAATATTTTTTCCTTTCAGCACCTATAACGGAAGGAAAAACTTCCATTTGATTAAGAACCGTTATGAAAGTATCCAGTAAACCGTCCATAGCAAAAAAAGCATCTGGAAGCATCAATCTTCTTACTACCGAGCAGGACACATCTCCCTCATTCCACTGGTCCCCAGCCAATTGTGAGGCCATGGTCAGGTGACCATTCAAAATTGCATGAAACCCGTTGATTCTCTCGCAGCTCCGACTATTCATTTTGTGAGGCATCGCAGAAGAACCGGTTTGCCCCTTGGCAAATCCCTCTCCAAGCAATTCATGGCCAGCCATTATGCGTAAAGTCTTCGCAAAACTCGCAGGTGCCGATGCAAGACGGAAAAGGAGTGAAACGACCTCCAAGTCGAGACTGCGGGGATAAACCTGTCCGACATTTTCCCAAGAACCAGTAGCACCGAGATGCTGCATGACCTTTTGGTCAAGTTTTTCGGCTTTTTTGGGACTACCCAGAAGGGTAACCTGATCCAAACGTGTACCCACCGCCCCTTTCAGTCCTCTATATGGGTATGTGGCGCATAGCCTGGAAAGAGCTTCCATGCTCCGTTCCATTTCTTCCCCCCAATTAGCCATTCTCTTACCCAGTGTGGTCAATTGCGCAGGTACGTTATGAGAACGGGCAGTAACTGCGAGTTCTTTGAATTCAACCGCTTTTTTTCCCAGTGCCAAAAGACAAGTAACTGACTTCTCAAGAATAATGCCAAGAGCACGATGACTCTGCAATTGCTCAACATTTTCCGTGAGATCTCTACTGGTCATTCCCTTGTGTGCATGTTGGTGACCGGCGAGCCCGGCGAATTCCTCAAGCCGGGCTTTTACATCATGCTTGGTCACAACCTCACGCTCTCGAATTGAATCCAAGTCGATCAATCCTTTGACTTTTTCAGACTGATCGATGGATTTTTTTTCGATCTTAATACCCAGCTCTTTCTGGGCTTTCATTACGGCAATCCAAAACTCTCGCTCAAGAATGATTTTTCCAGTGGGTGACCAAAGGGCAGTCATCGAGGCAGATGCATATCGGTCGGCCAAAACGTTAGGTATTTCAAATTTTTTCATATTTGCCTAGAATTCCTTCAATTTTTCACACACGCTTCTTATGATAAATTCCGGCGTAGATGCACCAGCAGTCACACCAACTGCTGAAAATTCGGAAAAGTCCTCTGATTCCAAATCACGCTCTGTTTCGATATGAAAAGTTGGAAGGTCATGAGAAGCAGCTAGTTTGGCCAATTTTCGGGTATTCGCTGAATGCTTTCCCCCAATTACCACAATGGCTTCAGCACCATCTCTAACCAATTCAACAAGATCCGATTGCCTTTCTTTGGTTGCCCCACAAATCGTATCGAAAACCACCATATCAGGATATTTTTCAGCCAAAATGGAGCCAAGTCTTTTAAATTCATGGGTAAACATGGTGGATTGAGAAACCAGTGCCACTTTCGGTCCAAGATTTGGCAACCTCATAACATCTTCGTCTTCACTTACAACATAGGCTTTCCCATTTGCGTAGCCTACCAAGCCAATCACCTCTGGATGCTTGGGGTCGCCAAAAATAATGACGTTGTAACCCTTTTCAGCGTGTAACTTAACCTTGCCCGCAATGATCCCGACATCGGGGCATGTTCCGTCTCTAAAAGGAAGACCCAATCCTTTTAGGTATTCTCTTCTTTGAGGCGAAATGCCGTGGGCACGAACAACCACCACGGATTCCTTATCTTCACTCTTCTCTAAATTCAATTCCCGACTGCTCTGATAGTCTCCAACTTCTCTAATGTCTTCTTGCGAAAGGGCATCCATCATTTGCCGATTGTGGATGAGCGGACCGTCGGTGAAAACCGTTTTACTCCCACTATCAGATTCCTCACGGGCCACCTTTATGGCTCTTTCCACACCCCAGCAGAAGCCGGCACTTTTGGCACGAATTACTTTCATATAAAGATACTTTTTTCTATCTGTTATGCGAAGAAGGTTCAATATTGATTTGCCACATTACAATATTAAGCAAAAAGAGTAGATATGAAAACACATTGCCACAGGTTCTCATTACTTTTTACCGTATTTGTTTTTTACAATCTATCCTTTCACACCGTCTTGGCAAAAGACACAAGGCAAACTTACACATATGGGAAAGCGAGTCGCGACGGTATCGGAAAATTTTACAAAGGAAGGGAAATCTCCAAAGTTATGGGACATCTCGGTGCATCATGGCTTGAGCGCCCCAAACGTGAACAGGAAGAAAGGACTGATCTTTTGGTCAAGGGGCTTGACCTCAAACCAACCGACCATGTTGCTGATATTGGTGCAGGATCAGGATACTTCAGTTTTCGCATGGCCAGATTGCTTCCTAAAGGGAAAGTATACGCAGTTGACATCTCCCCTCAAATGATAGGAATTGTCCGTTCAAAGATGGCAAAGGAAAACGTACAAAACGTTGAACCGATACAAAGTACCATTACGCAGACCAAATTGAAGCCCAACAGTGTCGATGCAGCACTTATCGTAGATGCCTATCATGAATTTTCTCACCCTCTTGAAATGGCCACATCCATTCTTGAATCGCTAAAACCAGGCGGAAAACTTGTCTTGATTGAATACAGAATGGAAGACCCATCCGTTCCAATCAAACTCCTTCATAAAATGACTGAAAAGCAAGCGATTTCAGAAATGAAAACAGCTGGATTCAAATGGGAAAAAACTTTAACCATGCTTCCCCAGCAACACTTCATGATTTTCCGAAAACCACAATGAGAATATTTTTCTCTTTTATTTTCCTCCTATCAGTTTTCCAGGTTTCAGGGGGGGGGAATTGGAATCGTTTTCGAGGTATCAATGGAGAAGGAAGATTCCCCGAAATTAATCTTCCCATTGAATGGCAAAATAAAGATCACACATGGGAGATATCACTACCTAGCACAGGACATAGTTCCCCGGTAATCTGGGAAGGTCGAATATTTACGACTTGTGCGGCCGAAAATGATGCGACTCAGTACGTTTTATCCATTGATTGCAAGACAGGGAAAATTTTATGGCAAAAGAAATTCCAATCAGTGCCTTATTCTCATCACAAATTCAATAGTTATGCATCATCCACACCGGCTGTTGATCAGGATTTCCTTTTCGTTTCCTGGACTACCAAAAACTCCAATGACCTACTTTGCCTCAATCACAAGGGTAAATTGATTTGGAGAAGGGATTTCGGTGCTTTCAAAACCCAGCATGGGAACGGTTTTTCACCCATTGTATACAAAGAGTATGTTTTTGTAACCCATGATCACGAGTCAGATTCCGCAATCTATGCCTTAAACAGGAGAACTGGAGAAACCCTTTGGAAAGTTGGTCGTATTGGCTCAAAACCTTCCTCGTCAACGCCCACTATCCATAAGCCAAAAGATGGGAGAACAGTTGTTGTTTCAAACTCTCAGTCTCACGGATGTTATGCAATAGATATTAGAAACGGTAAGCTCGTATGGGAAACTGGACCCGGCAGTCTGGATAAACGTAGTGTCTCATCTCCATACTATGCCGGTGGTCATTTTTTTGCATCCTGTGGATCAGGAGGGCGTGGCAGCCGTTTTCTGATTATCAAGCCACCTGTCAACGAAAACCAAAATGCCCAAATTAAACATACCATTACGCGTAATGCGCCTTATGTGCCAACCAGTCTAGTCATAGATGACTTCGTTTTCGTTTTGACTGATGCAGGCATCGCAAGTGCAATTGACCTTGAGAGCGGCGAAACGCTTTGGAAAGAAAGAATGGAGGGAAATTTCTTTGCATCTCCCGTAATCTGCGGAAAAACTATTTATGCATGCTCAACTGAAGGAAAGGTTTTCTCCATGGAAGCAAACCGAAAAAATCTCAAGATTCTTGGAACTTCAAGACTTGATGACACTACACACAACACACCAGCAATTTCCAAAGAGGGAATATTCTTCCGCACCTATTCAAAGCTCATTCACATTCGTGCAAAGTCCTCTGATCAGATGCTTCACCGTTGACTCCTGATTGGAGAAATATGAATCTTCACCCATGACAAAAATACTCTTGAAATTTTTTCTTCTCCCTCTCGCAATATCGATAGCCCACGCTGAAAAGTTCACCGTAGCAGGCATCAATTTTGAATCACCAGAAAGTTGGGAATCATCCGAGCCATCGAACAACATGCGAAAAGCACAATTCAGTGCCACTAGCCCTTCAGGAAAATCAGCCGAAGTGGTTTTCTACTATTTTGGATCAGGAAACACCGGAGGCATCCAAGCCAATGTTGATCGTTGGATGAAACAGTTTGAAGAACCGCTTGGAAAAAAAGTGGATACGGAAACGATCGGGAAAACCAGAGTTACCTATGCTCAGGCACATGGAACTTTTTTGAGTGGCCGCCCCTTTGGTCCTAAGACACCCAACCCAGGTTATGGGCTTTTGGCTGCCATTATTGAGGGAAAAGGTGGAGCTGTTTTTATTAAAATGACCGGGCCTAAGGCTGCAGTCGAAGCGAATATTGAAGCAACCAAAAATATGATAAAAGCAAGCCTGTCCGAGTAGCTTTTCTTTTATTTTTGCCTGCTCGCTTTTTCAAGACCGAGCATTACAGCCCCGGCATACTCACGAAGAAGACTTGTCACCATCTCGTCTCCAATTTTTTTGTGCCCATTGTAATCCCCCATTTTAATCCGCTCATAAACCGCTTCTGAATTGGCTATGTACGGCTCCAAAAAAATCACTGGAGCTTCGTATATCCGGTTCGCAAGGAGATTTCTTGCCCATACTCCTTTTACTTCTCCAATTTTTAGAGCATTAGGACCTTTGTACGAAAAAGCGGGCAATCCTGTTTTTTGAGCAAAAGCATTTGACATATGCTCGGCAATGAATCTTTCCCTAACATCCCAACGGTTCAGAAGCCTCCAGATCATCTCAAAACGTTGGTTGTCGTAGGCAATCTCACCTCCCATATAACATCCATTGACAAGCACATGATAATCATTTCGGGAAACCAGTGACTTATTTTCGGGATCAGGCCAAGGTGCGGCGTTGAGATGGATACAGAGAATGAGACTCGGCTTCATTTTTCTGATTATCTGACTCCGTGCCATAATTTCACTCACTCGATAGAAATAGAGTTCCCTTCGTTTTTTTAACCTCTTATTTTTTTCTTCCGCGGAAAGTTCATTAGACAACTTCATTTTTCCAAACCAAGTCTCGGCAAGATCTTTAAAATCTCTCGGACGTGATTTTGTAACTGGTTGATTTTTTTGCCTGGTCAGCAAAACTTCCGCACCCTTTCTTTCGAGCTCTGACTTAATCAATAAAGCCACGCTTAAAGCAAGATTGCCCTCCTTGACTGGTTTATCATCACCAATCGCAAAATGCCTCCCTTCCATTTCTGAAAACTGCCCTCCAATATGTCCTGGGTCGATAAGTATTTTGGAACCTGAAATTTGAAAATAGTTAGGAGATTGATGAGCGGATTTATTGGATTCTGAAAAATGTAAATCATAAAACTCATCCGAACCCCCTTTTTTACGAATTCGTGCTCTATTTTCTTCGATCTCAATCCATGGCGACCACCAAGATTCCCGAGGGCAATACACTTCATTCAATTGAGTTATGAATTCTTGCTTGCTGATTGATTCCTGAAAACGATCCAACCTTTTCCAATCGGGTGTCTCCGCCAAATCAGTAAGTTTGGCAGCCTCCACTAAGCTCCACAATAAATGTAGTAATCCCAAAAATCCCCACTTGTACATACTCTGACCATGAATGAAAAAAATGATTTGCAAAGTCTTTTCTTTTGATCGAGGACTCGTCTCTACAAGAAATTGAACAATTCATTAACAGAATCCAATTACTCACTTAAGGGCAAAGAAATCCTTCTGTTGGAAGATGACACTTTTCTTGTTAGAAGACTCATTGCCCAATTGGAGAGTGCGGGAGCAGAAGTAACTTCATGTGCCAGCATTGAAGAAACAAAGCACACTCTCAAATCACTTAGCTTTGACTTTGCCCTTATGGATTTGAACTTACCTGATGGCGAAAGTTTGGACTTACTAAGGGATGAAAAAATTCCTTCCAATACCCTAACGATTTTAATGACTGCAGAGGGAGGCATTAAGTCTGCAGTCGAAGCAATGAGACTTGGTGCGGTTGATTATCTAAGCAAGCCTTTTGATATCGAAGAAATTTCGATCCTTTTGCTCAAAGCAGAACAGCAAAGAAAAAACCAAAGGCTTGTTCAGCACAGTCTTGAGCAAAGAAGGCAAAAAACGGCCAACCTTTATTTTGAAGGTTCTTTCGCAGACGACCTAGTTCAACTGACGAAAATAACAGATGTAGATCGGCGCCTATCTACTGATCTTCCTCCCATCTTGATAGATGGTCCCACAGGTTCTGGTAAATCAACTTATGCAAGATGGATTCATGATAATGGTCCAAGGCGAGATGCTCCTTTCGTGGCCATAAACTGCTCGGCAATTCCCAATAACTTGATTGATTCAGAATTATTCGGTCATGAAAAAGGTGCATTCACCGATGCTAAGAATGCCCGAATCGGACTTTTCGAAGCCGCTGATCAGGGAACTCTTTTCCTAGATGAAATTACCAGTCTTTCTGAAGAAGCTCAGGCAAAGCTCTTACTTGCAATTGAGAGCCAAATCATCCGCCGAGTTGGTGGAACTAAAGAAATTAGGGTGAATGTTCGGATAATTGGAGCTGCAAATCAAGATCTTAGGGAAATGATCGCAATTGGTTCCTTTCGGGAAGATCTGTTTCATCGCCTAGATCTTTTGCGAATCAAGATTCCTCCTCTCGCCTCCCGGGGCAAGGATATTGCAGGACTTGCGCGACACCATCTTGTCTCCCTTGCGGGTAAGTATAACTTACCAGCTCCCGAAATTTCCAATGAATCTCAAAAATCGTTATTATCGAATTCATGGACTGGCAATACACGTGAGCTGATTCACGAACTTGAAAGAAGTTTGATTTTAACAGAACCCGGAGAGTCACTTCAAATTAAAATCAAACATCAAAGGCAATCAAACCCAAGTAATGATGATTGGCTAAACGAAAACTTTTGTTTTCCCAAAAGCGGTTTCGATTTGGAAAGCGAAATTATCAGACTCATTGATTTAGCAATATCTCAGGTAAACGGAAATATTTCAGAAGCAGCAAGAACACTGGGCGTTCCAAGAGATTACATTCGCTATCGCCTCCAAAAGAAATCAAAATGATATTTGGAATTATTTCCCACTTAACTCCGGCAAGTTGGGGAATAATACCCATTACATAACTTTCGAACCTCTTATAGACTAATTAAATTTATCATAATTATATGAAGAGCAGATACTTGTGAAATTTACCTCAAAATGGTACCAAATGTGCAATGCAACAGTTCAAATCTAAACCACAAATCTTATGAAATCTTCAATTCTTTTAACTTTTATTTTCCTCGTTGCAGGATCTTTTCTCTTTTCAGCAAAACCACCTCAAGGTAAACCTGACAAAGAATTTTCAAACGATGAGAAACCTCGACCCAAGTTTCCCAGACACTGGGGGAAACCACCCCTAATCCAAACCAAAGACATTGTGGATCTACCTGGTAACTTTGGCAAAGGTAGCTCAACTTTGGCAAACTGGATTAAGGAAAATATTGATAATGATATCGATAAGGGACAAAAACCAAATGGTAAAGACGGTCTTGCCGACAAAGAAAAGGCCGATCCTAGAAAAATCGAAAAAGATATTCTCGATGCAGTCAAAGAAGGAAAAATTTCTAAAGAAGATGCTCGTAAAGAGCTAGACGCTATTCGTAAGGAAATGGTCAAAAACGGAGAGCGAAAGCGCCCACAACGACCACAGAAACCTGAGATTTCAGAAGAGGTGAAAGCTAAAATTGATGCTGTTAAAGAATTAGAGAAAGCTATGCACTCTGAAATAAAGGCACAAGTGGAAGCATTAGGAAAAGAAGCCACTCGAGAAGAAATAAAAGTAACGGTAGAAGCGTTTAAGGAAGACAACAAGGAAAGATTCGAGGAGATCAAAGAAGCTCACGCTGCCATTCATGAGAGCCTTAAAGCAAATCGCCCTCAAAAACCTGAAAGACCCGAACTCACTGAAGAATTAAAAACCAAAGTGGAAGCACTCCACGCAAAGCGTAAGGAGATGCACGAGGCACAAAAAGAACTACATAAAAATCTTAAGGATGCATCCAAGGAAGAACGTAAGGAAATGATCACTGCATTTAAGGAGGCAAACAAAGAAAAGCACGAAGAAATCAAAGCTCAAGCCAAAGAAGTTAAAGAAGATATTAGAGCACTTGTTGAAACTGATGCTACCCGAACATCAGACCTTTAATTTTCTCCACTTCAAAAATTTAAAAGGGAGGTCTGATGACCTCCCTTTTTTTGCGTTTGTTAATCTTCAAAATTCGATCTTATGTATAAACTATCAAATTCATTTTTAGATTTCTTTTTTTAAACATTACAGTGGTTTCATGGGCTTTTGATCAAAATAGCTCAATCTCAGATGACGAGCTAAGTGAGATGTTATTTGGAAATGAGTCTGTTGATTATCCGGAAAATAATGATGACCAAAGGATTTTATGGATTCCTTCCTATACCATAGAGAGTGGTATCGGTTTTTCTGACAATCCACTCTTTGGTCCTTTCATTCAACAAGAGGCAACTTATTGGGAGAATTCTCTGGAGGGATTTTTTCTGATCGAAAGTAAGCCCGAGTTCTTTACTTATCTTTATCTCTATGGAGAAGGTAAGATATTTGAAGAATTACCGGAACAAAAATCGAGTGCAATTTATCTTGGGCAATTTGAGCATGCCTACACACCCAATTCCACTGATCAAACCTTTGGCATTAGATTGCGTTACACTTATTACGATCAGGGTTTTGATTTTTCAGAATTAGGCCTGCCCTACTCTATGAGCATTCAATCCAAAAAATCTGAAATCATTCCTTATTTTTCCAATCGATTTTCAGAGAATTTGACCGCTACAATTGAAATTTCAGTCGGAACTGAAGATTTTAAAACAATAAGTGATGATAATAATGAGAAGGGTATCTCCTTCTCATTAGAGGGATCGAATGAATCATTTAATTGGAACGTGCAAACGGAATATCTGGAAAAAGAATATGATGAGCGACCTAAAAGAAACTGGGATGCGAGTATACTGGTTGGTACAACTTTAGAAACTGAAAAAGTAAATCTTTTATTCGAGATAGAAAAAGAAAATTACCTTGGTTTTTTTAAAAGTTCCAAGGCGGCGATTCTCTGGTCCAAGTTAAACGATGATGGTGGTGGATATTATGATTATGAAAAACTTAGCCTTTCGCTAAAAAAGGAATTTATGATTTCATTGTATATGGTAAAAATCTCGCTCGTTGGATCTCAAATAAATTACAACAAAAGACAGATCGGTACAGGAGAACTTTTTGAAAGAGAAAATCTGACAAAAGGACTTTCAATCAACCGTTTAATTTCCGAAAATTTGGAAACATACTTTAGATGGTCCAGGGAAGAGGATTTTTCAAATTCCCGCGACTATGAATATTCATCTAATTTCTGGTCAATTGGCGTGATTTGGGAAATCTGAATAAGTGAACTTTAGAAAAGAATGGATTGGTTTTTTGCTCTGCCTCGGAGTTTTATTCTTAATGACTATTCTCCTGTCTTTTCAGTCGAGAAAACAATTCCATGACCAGATCATGACTTCAACACACAACATGATAAATTCTGAATTGAATTCAATCGCTCAAGATAACTCTTTGAAACTTCTAGAAAGAGATTTGACACTTATTGAACTTGGACTGCCCGAAATCTCCTCCGATTATGGAGAACTCCTCGAAGAAATCCTTATCGATACCCTAACCCTCCCCACTGTCACTCAAGCTTTTGCATTTAACGAAATGGGATTGCCGATCAAACTTGAACTTGGCTCTCAAAAAAATATCGATGCAAAAATATTTGCATCAAGAGAATATTCGATTGAACCTTTTTTCAAATATGAGGAGGGTAATGATTTCTCCTTCTTTTTCAAAATAGATACGATTGAAGATCCGTTTATCATCGAAGTTCAAGTTGACGAGAGACACATATTAGACGAATGGGGCGCCATTGACAAACAACTCTTAAGACTGAGCTTGTTGAGTATTGGCACAGGGATAATTCTTCTGTTTGTAATTTTTCAATTCATGAGCAGGAGGATCATAGAGCACGAAGTAAAACTCGAAGAGGGGAACAACTTATTACATAGAACCAATCAAAAACTTGCACAGGCCTATAAAACTCTCGGATTGGGCGCCTTGAGCGGTCATTTGATGCATTCCCTCAAAACTCCCCTTACACACTTGCAAATGATCGCCAGAGAGGCAGAAGAAAAAAAAGAAATTGATGCACAGGAATTGAAAGAAATTCATGGCAATATGCGCGACCTTGTTTCTCAGTCCTTGGAGGCACTCAAAGAATTTGAAAACAAAAAAATTTCTTACCAAATTACCATCGGTGAACTCTTTCAAGAGGTTGTCGAAAGAACACGGAAGCTTTTCCGGAATTCACAAATTTCATATTCAAAGACAAACGCTCTAGAGCAAAACATAGACAATCTACAAAGCACACTATTGCTACCTATTCTAAACGCAGTGGTTGAAAATGCTTTTGAACAAGACTTTAAAAGCAAGGTAAATCTAAGTGTCAAAATAGTGGAAAATCAGCTTATAATTGAAATATCTGATACAAGTGGGGGCATACCTAGGAATCAACAAACTTTTCTCTTCGATCCTTCCAAGAGTTCAAAAAAAGGCGGCACCGGACTTGGCTTGGCAATTGCAAAACAACTAGCACATAGTATGGACGCAGACCTAGAATTATCTAAAAGTGATGAAATTGGCTCCGTTTTCTCCATTTCATTTCAAGTGATCAACTTTGCGTCTTAAGTACTCTATCTCTTGTAGTGAAATTCAAGCTAATGCTGAATCAGGTTCTTATATCCATACGATCTATAATCCTATCCGCCCTCTTTACCGGTAGTGTTCTTTGGGGCAATTCAAGCAATCCACCCAACGGATATCATGGTGAAAGTCAAAATTGTGCATCATGCCATGGAGGAAATTTAAATAGCGGAGATGGATCAATTAGCCTTTCAGGACTACCAACAACCTACTTGCCTGGTCAAACTTACAGCCTTACGCTAACAGTTTTAGGTACCAATTCTCGTGGTTTTGGCTTTCAACTTTCCCCCAAGGTAAACGGTGCATCGAGCGGCACTTTATCTGCAGTGTCAAGCGGTATGGCAATTGAAAGTGGTGCTGCAGAACATCAAGGAGCATCCTTATCAGGAGTCTGGGATTTTCAGTGGACAGCACCTGCAACTGACGAAGGCACAGTTACATTTTATGCCTCAGGGTTAGCCACCGGTGGAACTAGTGGCAATGATGGAGACTATGTTTACACATTGTCTCAAGATATTTCGGCCAGTTCATTTCCTCATGCTTCAATGGACTGGAATGCAAGTACTGGAGGGGTTATCTTCTCATCACCTGCGATTGGTGGAGATGGTTCCACTTATATCGGCTCGAACGATAATAAACTTCACGCTTTTAATTCCGACGGTTCGCCAAAGTGGACTTTCACGGCAGGAAACTGGATTGATTCAACTCCTGCAGTTGGTTCCGATGAAACAATTTATATCGGTTCTTGGGACAATAAGATTTACGCCATTAACTCAGAAAATGGTATCAAAATTTGGGAGTATGAAACCAACAGCTATGTGATCGCAAGTCCGGCTATTGGGGCGGACGGTAAGATATATGTAGGTTCTAAAGATTCGATCTTTTACGCATTTGAAAGTAACGGATCGGTTGCCTGGGAGTATTTCGCCGGTCAACCCATAAGTTCTTCTGCAGCCTTGGGACAGGACGGTACAATTTATTTCGGTGATGAAAACGGTACTTTTCACGCAGTCAATCCAGATGGAACCGCTAAGTGGACTTATGAGGTTGAAGATGTTGCGGACACAAATAAATCAATCCTCTCCTCTCCTGCCATTGATCTCTCAGGCAATATCTATTTTGGTTCCGGTAATGGAAATTGCTATTCTCTTTCAGACAATGAAACGAATGCTTCTTTCAACTGGTCCTTTCCTACTTCTGACCGGGTCGATGCATCTCCTGTCTTGGGCACCAACGACGAAGTCTTTTTCGTTTCCCGCGATGGATATCTTCGATCACTTTCCACACTCACGGGAAACTTAAATTGGGATGCATTTGTCGGAGATGTGTTTTACAGTAGTCCAGTGGTTGACCAGAACGGAACGACATATGTAATTGGATACACCGGTGGTGGAGAAAATCATCTTTTCGCTTATGATTCGAATGGAACCAAAGTATGGGACACCAATGACACCGCCTGCCCTTTTAAAATAGGGGGTATTGTAGACTCATCCTTAGCTTTAAGTTTAGATGGAAAATTGTACTATGGATGCTACGATAACCGTATTTACTGCATTGATGTTGGTTTGCCTCCAGCCTCGTCCGATTGGCCAATGTTTCAAAGAAGTGCCAAACGTGATGGGGCATGGCCTTCCTATCATCTTGAAACTTCTGTCTCTCCAATGGGAGTGGCAATCATTAGTGGAGACGGAATTTACAACGAAGGGGCAACTGCTACAATTTCAATCGTTTCTACCATCGGGGGATACTCTTTCAGTCATTGGTCTGGAGCATCATCAGGAAACGAGCATCCACTGAATCTAACAATCGATTCAGATTTGTCAGTTGCAGCCAATTTCGCCATTAACCAATATCTTTTAACGGTTAATTCTGGAATTGGCGGAACAGTCAGCGAATCGGGGAATTTCGCTCATGGTGATGTTGCTACCATCTCCGCTACACCAGATGATGGATATATTTTTGCCGGTTGGTCAGGAACTGGAATTGCCGATCCCAATTCTGCAGAAACCACTGTGGAAATGAATGAGACCAAGACCGTGTCCGCTTCTTTTTCATTGAATCAATACTCTCTCACCTTACTAGCTGGTGAAGGTGGTACGGTTAATGGGGAGGGCAATTTTTCTTATGGTTCAAATGCAACGATCCACGCGACTCCCGAAACCGGTTACTCATTTGCCGGTTGGTCAGGAGAAGGGGTTCAAAATCAAAGCACAACAACCACAACAGTTACAATGACTCAGGCTCGAACAATTACTGCATTCTTCACCGTTGAAGATTATTCTCTTTTACTTAATGCAACCACTGGCGGCACCGTAACTGGAGATGGTAATTATACGCACGGTCAGATTATTGCAATTACCGCCCTTCCTGAAAGTGGTTATCAATTTGATGAGTGGAGTGGAGACATTGATGGAAATCTATCATCGCCCAGCAGATCAATCATTATGGATTCCAACAAATCAATTACGGCAAATTTNNTCCCAGTCACAGAAAACAACTTTGTCCTATCCATTGTTGCCATCCCTGAAATCGGTGGCTCAACTACTGGAGCTGGCAGTTATTTATCAAATACCGTAGTGCCAATAACTGCTAACCCACTACAAGGATATGAGTTCTTATCTTGGGAAGGATTGGGGATCGTTGAATCAAATGNTTCCTCCACCTCTGTAAACCTTAGTCAAAATCTTTTGATTACTGCAAACTTTCGGACAATTTCCTTTTACCTCCAAACGAATTCAGTACAAGGGGGAACCGTAACTGGTTCTGGGACTTACGAATATGGATTGGATGCAAATATTTCTGCAACTGCAGATGAAGGTTACTCGTTTGGTGGTTGGCAAGGAGAGGGTGTTGCTAACCCTGCTTCTCCAAATACAACGATTGTANTAACTGAGGATCGCAATGTTACCGCAGTTTTCAGCCGAAACATCTACAATTTAAAAGTTAATGCATCAGCGGGAGGAACAGTTAGCGGTGGAGGAAATTTTTATTATGGTCATCAGGCATCCATATCAGCCTTTCCTAATTCAGGTTATAAATTTGATGGTTGGGATGGTGGTGCTATTGCGAATCCTCTCTATCGTTTTACCACTGTGAATCTCATTTCAGATCTAAATCTCACAGCGATATTTTCCTTAATACCGATTGCTCAAAAGTTGGAAGGAATCCATGAAATTGCTCCTGACTGGTATGATTCATCGTGGTTTGGTTCTTTTTTTCAAAATGAAGGAGGCTGGGCATATCAAATGGAATTTGGATGGATTTTCCCAATTGTTCAAGATTCGGAAAACATCTGGTTTTGGAGTGAAGAGCTTGGATGGATCTGGGCTAATCTAGAAACTTTTTCTCAAAAGTTTCTTTGGATTCAAGAAGACGAAAATTGGATTTACTGGGACAACACAAATCCCGCGACCATCAGGTATTTCAATTACTCGACTGCTGAGTGGATCCAATGGCTAAGATGACTCTTTTCAATTCTCATGCATCCAGGTCTTTTCTGCTCTGCAATGCATTTAATAATGTTTGCTCATCTGCATAAGTTACACCAGCTCCGCTNGGCAGCCCAAAACCGATTCGTGAAACCCGAATATTAGAATCCTTGATCACTTCACTTCTGATGTAATGACAGGTTGCCTCTCCTTCCAAATCATTGCTCAAAGCGAGAATTACTTCTTCAATTTCGCCATTCAACAACCTTGTGGAAAGGCTTCCAAGGTTCAACTGTTCTGCACCAATGCCTTTAACCGGGGATAACTTACCCATAAGAATATGATATTTGCCTTGAAAAATTCCTGCCTTTTCCATCGCAAAAAGATCAGTGACGCCTTCAACCACACAAATTCGGTGGGATTCCCTGTCTTCGGATATGCAAATCCTGCATTCCTTCAAATCGGTAAGATTTCCACAGACTGAACAAGCACCCAATCTTTCTTGGGCATAACTCAACCTCTCAATTAATTCAGCACCCTTGTTGGGCTTTTCCACCAGCAGATGCAATGCAATCTTTTCGGCGGAACGATAGCCAAGTCCAGGAAGAGACTTAAGACTTTGAACCAGTCGCTCGTATGGTTCGCTCAAAAGAAGATCCCGTCAGAAAATCAGAAAAGTCCTGGCATTTGCATCCNGCCCGTCAATCCACTCATAGCATCATCGTTTTTCTTTTTTGCCTNTTCGGATGCATCAACAATCGCTTGTAATATGGCTTCACTGACAAATTCTGGATCCTCTTTGAGAAATTCAGCGTCTAATTTTAAATCCTTAAATTCACCCATGCCGGAAATTTTCACGGAAACTGCTCCTCCACCGCCTGAAACTTCCATAATTTCTTCTGACAAAGAAGCTTGAGCCTCTTCCATCTTCTGCTGCATTTTCTGTGCTTGTTTGAGTAATTTTCCTACGCCTACCATATCTTACATAGAATAAAATGGTTCAATGAGTGGCAAGTAAATCTTCATAACCTGCTTCAAAACCGGAGTATTTTGCAGACCAACTCAAAGATTTTCTTATTTTCCCACTGTCAATTTTACGGTTGGGCATTTGAGTTTTTTCCTCCTCATCAAATCCTGGATTATCAACATTCATCTTCCCGGCCAACCATTCAACAATTTCTCCACGGGAAGCATGGCGGTTGTCAGAGACATTGAATGTTGTTTCCGCTGAAATTGCTTTGGCCTTAAGACAACTCAGAATTGAGCTGACCGCATCGGTTTGATGTAGAAGATTAAGAATCCTATGACTCGCTCCCTTCAGTTGCTTTCCTTCCCTTACATGATTGAGTAGCAAATGTCTATTCGGGCCATATAAACCTGCAAAACGAAGAACGATTTTCTTCAAAACCTTATCGGAGCTTGTACTCAGGCAAAGTCTTTCTGCCTCCAGCAGAATTTTGCCCCTCTCCGACACACCCTCATGATTGGATTGCTCGGTTACCAAGGAACCGTCAGTTTGAGGATAAACCGAAGTGCTACTTGTGAATAACAATGCTTCGATCGGCTTCTTGGCTTTGTCTAACCACTCCAAAATTGACCTCATACCCTTTCGATAAGATGCATCATATCCCTCCAAGTTTGGTTCTGCAGCTCCAACGCAATCTACCAAGTAATTCTGATCCAGTGAAATTTGGGAGTGCCATTCGTGATTCATCAAATTTGCTACGATGGTTTTTACACTTTTGGAATTTAATGATTTGGCTGTNACTGGATTCCTTGTCAGCGCGGTCACTTCCCAGCCCTGATTCAAACATGATTCAGCCAATTTCTCGCCAATATATCCACATCCAAATATAACGATTTTCTTTTTCAAGAATAACTCATTGACACGCAATCGGCAAAAAAGTCAAGTTTAGCAAAACTTCAATTTATCCGTTGTCTTTAAAGTATGCTCCTGTCATGCAAAACAGATGCACATATTATTTGTATGTTGGGGAAACATTTGCCGATCGCCTGCTGCTGAGGCAACTTTTCGAAAAGTAGTGAAAGAGGAGGGTTTGGAGGAGAAAATAACGATTGACTCAGCTGGTACAATTTCGACCCACCAAGGGAATCCACCAGATTCACGAATGTCTGCAGCAGCTAGAGATCGAAATCTCACAATCCATGGATCAGCCAGAATGGTAAAACTTCTCGATTTTGAAAAAGCAGACATGCTAGTCACTATGGACCATTTTAATTTCTCAGAATTATCAAAACTCTCGCCCGACTCGGAGGCCGAAAAAAAGATCATTCCTTTCTGTAATTTTGTAAGTNCAGAGGATACCGAAGTGCCCGACCCATACTACGGTGGATCGTCCGGTTTTGAAAAAGTGTTGGACTTATTGGAGGATGGTTGTGTGAGTTTGCTTGAGCATATCAAAACTAAACTCAAATAAGTCATTCCTTGAGATCATGAATGTTTTTTCATCGATTGAAGAAGCGATCAGTAGGTCAACTGCAGAGGAGTTTCAAACGGACAAGTCTTCATCTTTAAGCGGAGGCAGTATNAGCCGAAGCCAATGCATAACAGGAAAAGACGGCAGAAAATTTTTTTCCAAGGAAAATGAACTCGCCTTTTCAGTTTTCTTTGAAACTGAAGCTATTGCACTAAGGCAAATTGAAGACACCCATACAATCCGCGTCCCCAAAGTTATTTCAGTTGGCAAGACTTCCTCAGAATCTTTTCTAGTGCTGGAATTTATTGAGGAAGGAAGTGCTTCAGCCTCCGGACAGGAATTAATGGGAAAGCAGTTGGCTTGTATGCACAAGACAGAACAACCCTTTTTTGGTTGGATTAAGGATAATTGCATCGGATCGACCCCTCAGCCCAATCCCCGCTCTGAAAATTGGGTCGATTTCTACCGTAAACACCGTTTGCAACACCAACTACAACTCGCAGCCCAAAGGGGTCGCTCATTTGATAAAGCGGAAAAACTTTTGCTTAACTTGGAATACTTTTTCGAAAGTTACAACCCACAACCATCCCTACTGCACGGTGACCTTTGGGGTGGAAACGCCAGCCAAGATTCATCTGGTAATCCATTTATTTTTGATCCCGCGACCTACTATGGTGACCGGGAAGCCGACATTGCATTCACTTATATGTTTGGTGGGTTCAGTTCNTCTTTTTATCAAGGGTACATAAAAGAATTCCCACTCGATGAAGGCTTCGGGATGAGAAAAGCTCTGTATAATCTCTACCACGAACTCAATCACTTCAATCTCTTCGGTGGAGGATATGCTTCATCCGCACAATCCAGCATAAATCAATTGGTAGCTGAATTATCATGAATTCTGACCTCGAAAAAATAATTCTCTCGGCTGAACAAATTAGTTCGAGAATTCAGGAAATTGCCGAAGACATTAATCGGCACTATCAGGATACCGTCCGGGAGATCATTCTTATTACACTCCTAGATGGTGCCATCGTCTTTACTGCAGATCTTATCAGGCATATATCCGTCCCATTGCGATTGGACTGCATAAGAGTTTCGAGCTACGGAAACTCAACCAACCCGGAAACAGCTCCCCGCATTCTAGGGACATTAAAGTCAGAAGTTCAGGACAAGCACGTCTTGCTGGTGGATGACATTTTAGACACGGGTAACACGATGAAGAAAGTCTTTGCCGAAGTTTCATCAAAGTGCCCTGCCTCTCTCAAAACATGCGTTTTCTTGGATAAACCAGAAAGAAGGGAAAATAATTTTCAGGCCGATTGGTCGGGATTTAATATTCCTGATGAATTTGTGGTCGGATATGGACTGGACTACGCGGGACGATATCGCGAACTTCCTTACCTTGGCACTCTAAAACCTGCCATCTACTCCCAAACCTCCTAATGAAATCAAAATCTGCAGTTGGAAACCCGCTTCGTCAAATTTACCATTGGACGCTGTCCTTGGCGGAAAGAAAATTTTCGGGGCTATGGCTNGGATTACTTTCATTTGCAGAAGCTAGCTTTTTCCCGATTCCCCCGGATGTTCTCTTAATCCCGCTATGTTTGGGAAAGATGAAAAAAGCATTTAAGTTTGCCTTAATATGCTCAATTGCGTCGGTTCTTGGAGGTATTGTTGGCTATGCGATCGGTGCCTTTGCCTGGGATGAGCTTGCNGGTTTATTTTTTCGATACATCCCAGGGTTTACTCCGGATAAATTTGAAAAGCTAAAATCCTGGTACGAGAATTGGGGGTGGCCATTGGTCTTCATCGCCGGATTCTCTCCCATTCCCTATAAAATATTCACTGTGGCAAGCGGTGTCCTTGGAATGGCTCTTGGCCCTTTTATTTTGGCTTCCGCTGTCAGCCGATCAGCTCGATTCTTTCTCGTAGCATTCTTGTTGGCAAAATTCGGTGAGCCGATGAAAGAAAAAATAGATAAACATTTCAACCTGCTGGCCCTGCTCTTCGCTGTCTTATTGCTTGGAGGGATAGTGGCACTGAAATTCCTTAAATAAATCAGGGCTTAGGCTAATTTATATCGTTACTTTTTCGGAGCCCGTGAAGCACTTGCGGCATAAAGAAACGTATCTTTCATTTCCTCCAATCTCAATCTGTTTGCCATCCCGTTCGATCTTCCCGGCTGCATTCACCCGTGCATTCATCGTAGCNTTTTTACCACAACTGCAAATTGCCTTGATTTCCCGAATATCATCAGACCACGCCAATAAATACTGACTTCCCTCAAAAGTTTCTCCGCGAAAATCTGTACGCAAACCATAAGCCAAAACTGGAATGCCATCTTGATCCACCAAATCCGCAAGCTCACTGACTTGTTTGCGGGTAAGAAACTGCGCCTCATCGATTAATACACAATCAATTGACTGACCATCCGCCTTTGATCTCACAATTTCAGCCAAATCATCCCCCTTTTCAAAAGCCACAGCCTGAGTTTCTATCCCTATTCTTGATTTGATCACTCCCCTGCCCGCCCGATCATCCAATGCAGCGGTAAGAAGAATTGTCTGCATCCCACGCTCTCCATAATTATGATTAGCCTGAAGCAGAGCCGTTGACTTACCAGCATTCATTGCGGAATAATAAAAATGAAGCTTGGCCATTTGTCCTTTTCTTTGATTAAAGGCTTTCCAGCTCCAGACGCTCCATNTATTCGGTAACATTACAGGTGAGCATCCGAGCTTTATTCGTTGAAACTTCCAAAACTTTGGTGACCACACCATCCAGAAATGAACGGTCATGACTTACAATCAGAGCCGTACCCTCAAATAAATTCAAAGCATCCTGCAAAACTTCCTTGCTTCGAATATCCAAGTGATTGGTTGGCTCGTCCATGATCAGAAAATTACAAGGCTTCATAAGCAGTTTGGCAAGAGCTACCCGATTTCTTTCTCCCCCAGAAAGAACAGAGGTCTTTTTAAAGACATCATTTCCACTAAAGAGCAATGCCCCCAAAGCTGCCCTGGGATTTGCATCAGGATTATTTTCACAAACTTCTTCCACTTCANCCAATACTTCGTTGGCTGGGTTTAACTCTTCTGCCTGATGTTGGGCAAAATATCCGATTACCGTATTAACCCCTANATTACGCTCCCCCTTCTGATAGGGCTCCACACCAGCAAGAATCCTTGCCAAGGTAGATTTACCCGCTCCATTCACCCCAACTACAGCTATACGGTCACCTTTTTCTATCCGCAAATCNAGTCCTTCAAAAACGCGAAGATCGCCATATGNCTTNAACATCCCCTCCAACTCAACCACTCTCTGACTNGCGGGAGGAGAGGGAGGAAAGCGAAAGTAAATCTTCTTTTCCTCTGCCTCTGGTTTTATGATTTCCATTTTTTCCAAAGCTTTAATTCGACTCTGAACCATGGCTGCTTTCTTAATGTTAGAACGAAAGCGGTTAATAAATTCTTTTTCTTTTTGAATCTCCTTTTTTTGATTCACATAGGCTTTTCTCTGCCTTTCGATTCTTGCGATACTTTCTTCAAGATAAAATCCGTAGTTTCCCTTGTACCTGTTTAATCTGCCCATTTTAAGCTCGATTGTTCTTTCTGTTACGGTTTCAAGGAAAGCACGATCGTGAGAGATAATCAAAATGGAACCCTGATATTTCTTAAGATAATGTTCTAGCCAATGCTGAGAAACCACATCCAAATGATTAGTCGGTTCATCTAAAATCAAAAGAGAAGGACCTTGCAAAAGTAGTTTACCCAAGGCGATTCTCATCTGCCAACCTCCAGAAAATTCCTCCACACCTCGATCAAGATCTGAAAGGGAAAAACCCATTCCGGTCATCACTCTTTCAATGCGCGAATTCATCTTTTCAGGTTCAAAACTTGAAAGTTGCTCTTCCCATGCACCCATAAGATCAATCAAATCGTAAAATTCCTCTGCTTCTGGGTCCATCTCTCCCAGCCTCTTTTCCGCATCTTCCAGTTTTTCCTGAAGGAGTTTCATCCCAGAAAATGCTTTGGAAACCTCTTCCCTCATTGAACAGCCCTTGGCTGAAACTCCATCTTGAGGAAGATACCCCACAGTTGCATAATCNGGCTTTTCAATCTCACCTTCATCCGGTTCAATTTGCCCCATGAGCATTCGTAAGAGAGATGTCTTCCCAGAACCGTTTGAGCCAACAAGAGCAATTCGATCTCTGGGTCCAATTGTTTCGCAAATTCCTTCGAAAAGTTTTTTATGACCAAAAGCAAGGTGAACCTCTTTGATAAAAATCATCGTAGTTTCTTTAGTTTTCTTTGGTTTAAGTGGCAATTAGATTACCCTTAAAACTATCTCCAATTTTAAAATGTATTATCGCGAATATCATCCATTTGGCTTTTTATTGCTGTNCTTACTTTCCAGTTGTGGAATCCCAGACCTTAAGGATCCTGCAGTAATGAAATCAGCATCCGAGGATGCTGTTAGCCTGGAGACTCTTGAGCGAAAAAGAATGTATGGCATGATTATGCTTTATGTTGACAATGAAGATGAGCCCTACACCGGATGGGTAAAATCCGAAACAAATGGTAAACTTTCCACAATGGGCTATCTAAAAAATGGACAAAAACAGGGAGTTTGGATGACATGGCATCCAAACAGTAAAAAAGAATCTGAAATTGATTGGAAGAATGATCAAATGTACGGATCTTTTCAGACATGGCATAAAAATGGAAAAATTGGAACGGTCGGGCAGACTACCGATGGAGAAATGGATGGAGAATGGAAGGAATTTTACGAAAATGGATCGCTNGAAGCCCACTCCGAAAACAAGAATGGTACCCTTGTAAACATCNAGGTTTTCCTTTTTAACGGCGAGAAGTGCGAACGCTCAGAGGTAGTAGACGGGAGCGGAACCTTCATTGACTATGACATCAATGGGTCAGCACTGAGAAGTCGGACTTTTGAAAATGGTATTGAGTCCGATTCCCAATGGTTTAATCAGCAAAAACCTTAGGCAAATTTCTTGTTACCTCTATTCCATTCTCATAGANCAGACTAGGAAGTTGTTCACCGTTTTTATCGTAAAAGTACCATTCTCCATGCTGTCTTCCCTCTAAATATTGGCCTTTCAGCTTTGGCATACCACTAGAATACCACTCCTTGTAGGAACCATGCCACTTGTCATCCTTCATCGTTCCTTCGACAGATTGGATGCCACCTCTATGCCATTTTCGCCTGAAACCATCTTTAACACCATTTGAGAGTTCAATCTCTTCTTTGATTTTACCATCTTCATAAAAGTCTCGTCGTA
The DNA here is from genome assembly GCA_002692535.1 of Opitutia bacterium. Taxonomy (GTDB): domain Bacteria; phylum Verrucomicrobiota; class Verrucomicrobiia; order Opitutales; family Seribacteraceae; genus Seribacter. The sequence continues at coordinate 28,793 of NZKO01000044.1, read as the reverse complement.
CGGATAAATTAGAAATAGGAATTTCATTGGAAATCATTCCTGGCAAAAATTTTGCATTTGAAACTTGAGAATGGTTCGTCTCCAAAAAATCGCTTTTCAGCGAGTCATTATCCGAACGAAATAATTTGGTTCCAATTTCATCTTCTTTTGAATCCGAACATCCAAATGAGAAAATCAACACAACCCAAAAGACACTGTTGAACCAAAAAAACATTTTTTTTTATTAGTTTTTTTTAGGANATGCCAAAAATATCATTAATTTAAAGATACAGAGTACCCCAGAAGTTTAAAGTATGAAGTGAAATTTCAACTNTCTCATAAAGTTGAATAAAAACAAGTTANTGAGTNAGGCTATAAATCAGGTATACCAATGCGAGCAAACCGAATGCCTTAATCCACATGTTAATCCTTGGTTGGTTTTTGGCAGTTCCAAAAACTCCTCCCAGATTCTCTTTTTCATACAAATTCCTTTCACATACAGGACATGATTTACCATCTGAAAGATGCCATTCAAAATCACATTTTTGGCATGTTCTGAATTTATGCATTTGGACAAGTTAATTTTTAATCAATAAAGATGATTATTATATCGTCATTATAAAACTGAATTTTACAAGCTTAGCAAATGAGGACTCACAATGCTTACGTTTTGGGAGAATAACATTCTTGTATTGGAGGCAAAATAGTTCAAAACACATCAAATGAACTCTTCAAAAAAACTNGGTAATAAAGATATATGTTCCTTTGTCTTCTTTTGGTCATATCTGCCCTATCGAATATCTCTTTGACCAATCAAATCAATAGCATTTTCACGACTGAACTGAAACTTTTGGTCATGCCTCAAAAGTCTTTGAATAGTTTCAACAGCTTCACTTTCGAAAAAACACCAAAATTAGGTTTACGGATAATCCCAATACGCATCCCAAGAGATAACTTCCGATAGCAAGCTCAGCAGCAAATTTTAGCCCATTAAGAAAATTTTCTTCCATTACTTTCCAATAATTGGGGACTTGCAAAATCAGACAAATCAAGGCTACTGATCCGCCAATCACATGCATTCTTTTAAAATTTCCCATTAGAAATTTTTAAGTTGAAAAGAACGAGACCAACCCAAAACCACTAACACTTAAAAAATCTCCTTATGATTGTAAAATCATCTATCTGCTATAATAAGCTTTTACGGGGACTCGGTCTGGAGTTTGCTTTCTTCGACTTTGGTAAGTCGACGCCAAGAGATAATCATCAGAAAAAGTCCCAATAAAATCATTGCCGCTGAAGTACCTCCCAAAAGAGAGAAAATCTCAAATTCGTCCACCATCAAGACCAATGCCGTCATCGGCATAACCATCATCACCACGGCTGGTAAGAGAGCAAATCCATATCCGACCTTGGATACTTTCAAAAAAACTACAAAGGTTAAAAGAGCAAGAGCGGCGAGGAGTTGATTGGTTGCCCCGAATAGTGGCCAGATAGCTTTCCATGCAGGTTGAAGTGTACCATCTGTTCCAGGGAATTGCTGAAAGACAAGCAGGCAAGGCAAAGTGAGAGCCATCGCTGTACCGAGATAACGGCTGGTTTCATTTCTCCAAGAAAAAAGCTCCTCAATCAGAAAACGGGTGAGGCGGGTACAGGTGTCCAGAGTTGTAAGTAAAAAGGTACTGATCGCAAGCAGGGCAAACTCGGAACCCAGATTTACGGGTATTCCGACTGCTCCAAAAAACTTGGCCGCCCCCGCTGCAAAAATCGAAACCGGATTACGACTTTCACCTCCAAACTCGATTTGCTCGCTCATAGTCAGGACGGCGACACACCCCATGGCAAAGACTGCAAGCACTCCTTCCATCAACATTCCTCCATAACTAATTCGACGAACATCACTCTCTTTTTTAATCTGCTTGGAAGTCGTTCCACTCGATACAATACTATGAAATCCACTGCATGCTCCACAGGCCACGGTAATAAAAAGAAAAGGCACCAACATTCCCAGTTTATGCGACTCCCATCCGGAAAAGGCGGGCATCTGAATAGTTTCTCCCGAAAAAAGCATTCCAATTAGACCAACCCCCAAAATGGCATATAAAAATCCGGCACTTAGAAAATCACGCGGCTGAAGCAACAAACCGACGGGGAGAACTGCAGCGACGAAACAATAAATAAGGGTCAGCCATATCCAAAGAGATTTATCCAGTTCCAACATTGGGAAATAGTGCCCCACTGCCAGACCGGCAAAAGTCAGTGGGAAAAAGATTAAGGCTAGTTGCCCAAGAGAAAATTTCCCACTGCGCATCAGAAACCCGAAGATAAACGCAACTAGGATAAACCATCCTGAAGCTGTGGCTACCTCCGGTTTATTGGCAAAGGTATTGGCAGTAAGATCAAGAAATACAATGATCACATAAACCAGAGCGAGTAGCATAAAGATCATAAATAATTTGCCAGCCCCCTCCCCTACCAGTCCTCGCATTGTATCCGCAATAGAACGACCACCATTGCGAACAGACATCAGGGTACTTCCAAAATCATGCACTCCACCTACAAGTATCGCTCCCACAAGTATCCAGACCCAAGTCGGACCCCAACCAAAATACATAGCCGCGAGAATAGGTCCCACAATCGGACCTGCACCTGCAATCGAAGAGAAGTGATGTCCAAAAAGGACAGATGCACGAGTTGGAGAATAATCGACACCATCCTCCTTTTCTTCCGCGGGAGTGACTCGTTCATCATTCAATTTGCATCGGATACTGAGAAAGTTTCCATAAAACCGGTAGGCAAGAAAACAGAGGATACAACTTGAAATTAAAATAAGAGCAAGCATGGGAGAATTTTTCATTTTAATAAGTTTTTGGCAAGAATGGATCCATTGACTTGCCAGATGTTTTGTTAAATGTAAGAAAAGTCCTTCACTTATGAGCCTTTCCTCCCTGTCATTTTTTGTGATTGCACTTACATCCTTTGTAACTCTGCTTTTTGGACAAAAGAGCAATCCCGCTGAATGGGAATTTGTCAAAGAAAGAAAAAATGTTAAGGTTTATTGTAAAGAAGTTGGAGATCAGAGTGCATTTAGAGGAAAGGGTATTATCGAAGGGACACCAGAAAAACTGATTGGTGTAATTCATAACCCAAAGCGCTGGAAGTTTTGGATTGATAATTTGGAAGAAGGAAAACTTTTGGAACAAAAATCAGATTTTCATTTTGTTTTTTTGCAGGAAATCGATGCTACTTGGCCGATTAAAAATCGTGAAATTGTCTTTGAATCAATAATCTCAAGGGTTGGTCCAGCCCAAATTTTGCTTGAAATGAAATCCGTAGATCATACCAAGGCACCGAAAAATAATGACCGAGTTCGTGCAATGGTGACTTATACCCGATATTGGATAGATCCGCTTGAAAACAATCGTATGCAGGTAACATTTGAAAATCTGTCTGATCCCGGAGGTAAGATTCCAAATTTCATGGTAGACTGGGCATCCAAATCCTTCCCAGTCAGTATCATCGAGGGCTTACGTCAGGAGATGCTTAATCCTACCCAAGAAAAAGCCCTTCTTCCAGAGTAAGGATAGAAGGGCTATATTTTAAGTTAGTATCTTGGCGGAATTTGGATTCTTAAGAATACATTGGTTCCATCCGAAGAAAATATCGTAGACCAAGATGCTTATTTAAAAATTTACCATGGAGGAATTCTTCGATAATTTAGGAGGATTTCTTTGTACAACAAAGGATCGGCATCCATTGAAATCTTTTTAAATTGATCGAATTTATGAACTAAGGATTCCGCCCGTGTAGATGAAAGGATAGATATTGAATCCGCCATCCCCTGCCTACTGTTTTTCCATCTCATGTATTGCAACATGTTTTGTTCCTTTCGTTTGCGTTATTTGTTTGTCAATTGTGCCTCCCCGCAGAGGCATTAGAAAATGAATCCAATTGTTAGAGACAATAAAAGCTATCTGATCCAAGTAACGGAAGATTGATTTAAAAAGTGAAGAGCAAGATCGAATAGACTCTTGCCAAATCATTTCTATGAAAGATAAAGTTTAACTTGATCGTACCCATTCACATCATCAAAAACGCTCATGAAAGTGCTAATTGCAAATTTTCTCTTTATTTTTTTTGTATCCATTGTTTTTGCGAAAAAAACTCCAAACTTCGTCATTATGTTTATGGACGATATGGGATACGCTGATATTGGTGCATTTGGAGCAAAGGGCTATCCGACTCCTCACTTGGACCGTATGGCAAAGGAGGGAAGAAAATTTACCGATTTCTATGTTACGCAAGCTGTTTGCTCCGCATCCAGAGCTGGCTTATTGACAGGTTGTTACAATGTAAGAATCGGAATAAATGGCGCCCTTGGTCCAAAGTCCTCTCATGGGTTAAATCCAGAAGAGGTAACCATTGCGGAAATCTGCAAGGAAAAAGGATATGCAACAGCTTGCTACGGTAAATGGCATTTGGGCCATCATCACAAATTCCTGCCCATGCAGCATGGTTTCGACGATTATTTTGGCCTCCCCTACTCCAACGATATGTGGCCCTATCATCCGGGAGTTCTTCATCTCCCCATGAAGGAGAGACTTAAGAGATGGCCGCACCTTCCACTGATTGATGGTAACAAGATCATCAACCCGCAGGTCAGTGCTGAGGATCAGGAGAAACTCACCACTCAATACACGGAACGTGCTGTTACATTTATTGAAAAAAATAAGGATAATCCTTTTTTCGTATATCTTCCACACAGTATGGTACATGTGCCTCTATATGTATCGGATAAATTCAAAGGAAAGAGTGGTGCCGGATTGTTCGGAGATGTAATGATGGAAGTGGACTGGTCGGTAGGAGAAATCATGAAAGTTCTCCGCAAGCACGACTTGCATAAAAACACTTTATTTGTTTTCACATCAGATAATGGTCCATGGTTGAATTATGGAGATCATGCAGGATCAGCCCTTCCATTGCGCGAGGGCAAAGGAACAATGTTCGATGGTGGGTGCCGGGAACCTACACTTGCATGGTGGCCAGGTACCATTCCTCCCGGTTCCGAATGCAAGGAACCTGCAATGACGATTGATTTACTTCCAACCATTGCCAAATTAATTGATAGTGAATTACCCAAACACCCAATTGATGGAAAAGATATCTCAAAATTGCTAACTGGGAATGCCAAGTCTCCCCATGAAGCATACTACTTCTATTACGGGAACCAACTACAAGCCGTTCGTCAGGGAAAGTGGAAACTGCATTTTCCACACGGATACCGGACCATGGCCGGAAAACCAGGAGGAACTGGCGGAATTCCCACAAATTATACTCAGGCAAAAATAGAGCTATCATTATTTGATCTCCATTCAGACATTGGGGAAACTCAGGATCTTAAGGAAAAATTTCCAAAGATTACCAATAGACTGAAATCACTTGGAGAAAATTTTAATCAGAAACTTCAGAAATCTAAACGTCCAGCGGGTAGGATTTAATTTAAACCGTTCTCTTCAGTGAAAGGGCTTTTTGAGCAAAAGGAGTTTACAGCTATTCTTAGTCTTTTGTTGCTTGTGGGTTGCAGTAAGAAACCAGAGAATTTAATCGAAGAGTGGAAGAATGAAGGATGGTCTTATGTTACAACCCACGGAAAGAAGGGCAAAGTGCAGAGAACTGGTTCTCTAAGAAGTGATGAAGCGCAATCAGTCGAAGCATCTTGGGTAGAAAGTGGAAATAGAAAAACGAAAGTATATCATCAAGACAATTATCACTACGCTGTTCTCAGGTTTTTCAAAGAAGATGAAGATGAATTTGTTGTGGTTCTTAAAAAAAGGAAGTAAAAAGGCGATGGATTGCTCCATCGCCTTTCGTAAAATAAATTTAAAATTAAATTATTTAGGCAAGTGCCTCCTTTGTTGTTTTAATGATAGCAGCAGCAATTGCGTAAGGGTCTCCGTTTGACGCTGGGCGGCGGTCTTCCAATCGCCCTTTCCAACCATCCTGAATCGTTCCCACTGGGATACGAATTGAGGCTCCGCGGTCAGAGACTCCATAACTGAATTTGTCAATGGATTGAGTTTCGTGCAAACCAGTAAGTCGCTGATTATTGTCAGCTCCATAAACACTGATGTGACGGTCAATGTTTTTGCCAAACTCTTCACAGATTTTCTTGAATAGCTCTTCACCACCTTGGTCTCGCATTGCTCCGTTTGAAAAATTGGCATGCATTCCAGAGCCATTCCAATCACCCTTGATGGGCTTCGGATGTAGGTCTATTGCGATATCATAAGTTTCTGCAGTTCTTTCCAATAGATAACGAGCTAGCCAAATCTGATCGCCGGCACTAGCTGCACCTTTGGCGAAAATTTGATATTCCCACTGTCCCATCATTACCTCTGCATTGATTCCTTCAACATTGAGACCTGCTTCCAAGCAGAGATGGAGATGTTCATCAACGAGATCACGACCCTTTGTGTTACGGGCACCTACAGAAGTGTAATATGGACCTTGTGGTCCTGGGTAGCCTCCTTTGGGAAAACCTAAAGGTAATTCCGTTTCGAGATCAATTAATGTATACTCTTGTTCAAAACCAAACCAAAAATCATCATCATCATCATCGATTGTGGCACGACCATTGGATTCGTGAGGCGTACCGTCTGGATTGAGGACTTCACACATTACCAACCATCCATTTCCACCAAAACGGTCAGGGTCAGGGATGACGTAGACTGGTTGAAGCAGGCAATCAGATGAGCCACCTTCTGCCTGTTCGGTGGAAGATCCATCGAAAGACCATTGCTTTGCATCCTCAAGCTTACCGCTGAAATCTTCAACGATCATCGTTTTACCGCGTAGGCTCTGAGTCGGCTTATATCCGTCGAGCCAAATGTATTCTAACTTATGTTTACTCATTATTTTTAATTAAGTTATCAGACTGAAAGTCAAGTCTAGGGGTTTAATTTGTTTAGCAGGGGAAGCGCCAAACTGCTCACAAAACTAATAATTGAAGAATATTTTACAGATGTTTCATCAGTTAAACAAAGGATCGTCGGGTGCGTCTGCCAGTAATTTCAGATCATCTCCCATACCCCCTACCAAGTGTCTCCAAGTTTCACCTTTTTGATCCATTTTCGAAAATAATTCATGATCCAAGGCGGAGACAATCCATGACTTTTCATCCAATTCGCTCTCTAACTGACCAGGAGACCATCCGGAATGACCAAGAAAACAGGCAATGTTGATATTTGTATTATCAGTCCGAAGCGATTCGGCCTTTTCCAAATCTATTCCAAAGTACAACTTGAAGGATTTATTTGCGTCAAGCCATTCCCAAGCTGCAACGATAAGCTTGTCTTTTTCCACGGGTCCCCCTTCGAAGACCGGAACTTTACCAAAAGAACCGTGTTTAAACTGATTATCCAGTTGGTCAAGGGTTTGACCCAGGGGACGATTGAGGATCACTCCTACTGTTCCCATGTCATCGGAGTGAGCTGACAGAAATACAATTGTTTTGGCAAAGTTCGGGTCTCTGAGGCATGGATGCGATAACAAAATGCTCCCGGACAAGCAATTTTTTGTTTGGTATCGACCTGTTAAATTCACAACCTTATCAAACACCTTCCGAATAGATGTAACATTAAGCAAGCAAAAGAATGAAAAAGTAGTTCAGATTCACCACCCAATAAGCCTTTCACTTTATGAGAGTTAAATGAATTTATCAACTAGGCTTCAACAACCTCTTCAGAAGGGACTTCTTTTTTTAGATGCTTATTGCCTGGTGATTCATTTTCCTCATCCAAGGGAATTTCACCCGGAAATTCAGGAGGGGCAGTTGCCTCGGCGTCTCCCCATTGCTCTTCGTATAAAGCTTTCAAATGAGTGAAAACCTCAATAATGGATTCATCCTCTTCGATTTCAAAAAGTTTGAGTATAAGTTCCTTATTATTTTTTAGCTGTAATCTTTTTCCAAGAGTCTCCATACCCCGGTAACTGTTAATAACTTCGCGGGCCTCTTCCTGTTTCGCAAGTATATGCTTTGCTTCTCTATATGTTATATTCATCCTATTACCTTACTTTTCATGTGTTAACCTTGAGGCAATGACCTAGGATCATACATTCCAAATCTTACCCCCACATNTAAATAGATATGAGATCTGCCCAAAACGTTCGATAAAAAAGAGAGAAATGTGAACATGTTATTAAGTTCAAAGGAGAAATCCCTAAATATATACCATCTATCTGTCCCATTATTCTTCTAGAACGACTCGATTTAAACCCAATAAACTAGAACTGATAACTAGGTTCATTTTCTTTGCTTTTTTAAGATTAACTCCAAGTTTAAATCGATTATTTTCTTTTCTTAGAGTTATAACACAGCCGTTTCTTAAAAAATTTCTTGATTCACCCAAAATTAAAGTTCCAGAAATTTGCGGATATTTTTCTTTGCTCCAAACTCCAGAAATAGAATCCAACAAGAGGACAATCTTTGCCCCTTTTTTTTCAATCTGTTCATTTGCATCTTCCAGACTAGAAAAAGACCGAACCTTAAGTCGGCATTCATTTACCTTAAATTGGGTCTCATGTAATATATATTCCAAGCGACCTCTAATATTATGTTCGTCATTTCCAACAACCAACAACTCCATTTGCAAATCCTCAGGGGAAATATCCGTATCTTGCCATCGAACATAATTTAGTACGTTTACTATAAATGTAGCCTTTAAGTTAGTTATTTGCTTCGAATCATTATCGGCTTTCAAATTCGAAAATGAAGTGAGGAAGGAAAAAAACATGGGCATNAAAGCAAGCATTCTAAATGATTTGCGAATGGGTAGCTTTTGCCATTCCAATTTCAGTANCGTTCTTTTCATTTGCATTAGAATTCGGTACTGATTGAAAAAAGAAACCTTCTCTTGATACGGGTTGGTTCAACATCACGATCGGTATACATATTTTCGGGATGATTAGGATCTAGCAAATCCACTCCGAAAAGAGTCAACCAACTGTAAATGTCNCCCATCAAAAACTTTATCTGGNCGGATTGTTGCAATCGACGCAGGATTACGCCAGTGCTCCTGATCATANCCCAGAACTCCGGAAACAGGTTGATTGGCCAATTCCATCCAATCCATTTCGAGAAGTCGTGCGAGTTCCCTCTTTTCAAAACTTGAATGTTAATCTGCTTTTGCAATCAATGAACAAAGTAAAAATGTCCACCCTGCTATCCAAAATTGCATGAAACTTTTGTTAAAACAAATTTTGAAAGGTTCATGTTTTGAGTAACAAAGGAGGAAAAATGCATCACCAAAGTTATTAATTCCTTTTATTTACAACTTTTACTGCACTTTTTAAGTCTGCCAATCTCGAACTAAATTGATTTTTCTTCTCACCAATTGCATTTCGGTCAATCAGTAAGCGTACCCGATTCTGAGAGTTCTCGAATCCGATTTGGGCGTTTGACGATTTCATTAATTCCTCTCCGTGTACTATGACAATACCCAACTTCTCCATCCCTGAAAGCTGCTCGGGTTTGATTGAAGAATTCCTTAAAAGAATGAAAAAGTTAAAGCCTTTTCTTGCTTCCGACAAAGCTGCATCCGTTCGGCTGTTATTAAAACCAAGTATGTTTAAATTCTTATCATCACCAGAAATCTTCATCACATAGCTTAGGGTTTCTTCAAATTTAAATTTATCATTTCCATGAACGATAATTTTCAGATCAGTATTCAAAGGATTTCTATCCCACTGAACATATTTTGTAAGATGGCTAATATAGGTCGCTTCCAATCTCGCCAATTTGCGAGACTGCTCTACCGATTGTCCAAGACTATGAATTGGACTAATTCCAAAACTCAAAATAGNCACAACAAACAATGCAAAACGCTGCNTTGCTCGATGAGCAAAATTTTGAAATCTGGAAAGTTTCCGAAGCATTAGAATTTCTTGTAGATCGACAGTAAAAAAGTTCGTTCGACGCGGGTAGGTTCGACATCAATACCCGGGAACATGGTTTCGATGTGATACGGCTCAAGCAAATCTCGTCCAAATAGCCCAATTTCCCATCCATCTTTTGGTTCCCAGATTATTCCNAGATCCAAGCGAATGTGTGAGGGAATCGTGATCGGATTGTAATCGGATGGAATTTCAGTGTCATCTGAGTAGTAAAGGCTTTGAACAAGAGTCAGATTATCCGAATANGCAAATCGTGAAGTAAGGCTGGCAGTCTGCTCAGGGAAATCGAAATTCCTCTCTCCTTCGATTTCTCCTCGAGCCAAGGAATATCCACCTCTTAAATTCCATATGCCGGAAACATCCCAGTCGATCGATAATTCCCCTCCCCAAGCCTTTGTATCCTTTGCTTCATAAGCATTAACAGAAGTTAAACTTGAAGCGGAAACCACTGCATTCGCAGTGTCATAATAGTAGGAAGAAAGCTCGATTAGAAAATCTTCATNGGGGCGACTACGCCAACCTACTTCAAAACTGTCGATTTCCTCACGGTCAAGGGATTCATTTCCCGCATATTGGAAATTCGACCANAGCCCGCCTCCTGGTAAAGTTGCATTGGGAACCCAAACTTTTACTGGAGTCAAAGTAGTATATCTTTCGCGNAAGGAAGGCTGGCGGTGAGCCTTTGAATAACCTGTCCACAAAACATTCGAATCGTTGGCTAACCAGGATGCACGCACGCTTGGTTGNAAGCCTNTACCAGCCAAGTCATTTTCTTCAAATTTGGTACCAATTGATACTTCNACGGTATCTGATAAACTAATGGAGTCTTGCAGGAAAGCTGTGAATCGATCAAAGTGCGTAAATTCTTGATCGTATGAAAGAACGGGAATGGAGTTCGAATAGGAAGTCGGTGATAGAGGATCTGAAGATGGATTTAGAAGCGATGAAAATGCAAAGGGTTCAATTACAGTCGACGAAACTTCCAATTCAGTTCTGCGAATTCCCATACCGAAAGAAAGTCGATGGAAATCTCCAANGGGACGATTGGCATCGAAGCCCAAATCATATTGCGTCTGATCCCAGTCGAATCCAATATGACCTAGGGNTATTTCCGTATGTTCAACCGCACCCGTGATCGACCATTCGAGATCTGAGTCGGTNATCCCCTCAAGTTTTGCCACAACATGACCGGAATCATTTGTGAGATCTCCATATTTTTCAAACCTGGTTGTATTTAATCCCAACAAGTAAGGAATTTGACCGTTGGAAAGAGTCGCCCATGTCACTGGATTATAGCTTGTTAAAGGAGGCTGTCCGATTGGCAAAGATTGGGCAATGGTAAGAGGAACTGGTCCTAANATNGTTGATGAAGGTAAGCCCAAAGCCAGTTTTATACCTGCTTGTTCTGCCAATGATAATGATGACAAATCGTATAGAAGACGGTTCGAAAGATCCAAAGTGTGCTCTAGTCGACGGGTTGCTCCACCACCCGCTATGTAGAAGCTTAGATCTGAGCCTAGCTCCGTATCATAACGAAAACCTGCTTTGCGGAGATGCCCGTCATCACGGGCAGGTAAACCTGAATCAAGAGTACCTTCCGCATATTCCTGATTCCGAAACCACACTCTATAATAGCTGCTTTCTGACACCTGCCCCCCATGAACATAATCTCCCATGAAGGTACCGTTGTCCTGAAGTAAAAATCTTACTGAGTCACCCTGCGTGTCCGAAGAGTGCTTGGTAACGAGATTAATAACCCCATTAACCGCATTGGTTCCCCAAATTGAAGAACCCGGACCACGAACGATTTCGATTCGGTCAATTACTGNGACAGGATAATCATCGACTGAATAATTGGCACTCCCAAGCATAAGCTGGGAGACTTCTCTTCCTCCAATTTTACCAAGGAACTTCTGTGGAGAAAAACCACTAAAGTTACGCATTGCGGCGAAATTATCGTAGGATAAACCTCGTGACACATGCATACCAGGAACAGCACGCAAAGCTTCCACTGAATTTGCGAAGCCATGATTAGTAATGTCCTCTGGTCTAACCACATGAACCGAAGCAGGATTACGCCAATACTCTTGGTCGTAGCCCAAAACTCCCTGAACAGGCTGTTCTGCCAAATCGTCCAGGTCCAGTTCGAGAAGTCTCTTTAGTTCCGCTTTTTCGAATGTTGAGAGATCATCCGCGTAGGAGGAAAAAGTTGCAAAAAACAGTACTAAAAGTAATGCAATTGACTTTTTACCCCTAAAAAAAGACATACTTCAATAAAGCAAAGAAATGATGGCAATAATGGGATTTATCTAAGACTTAGGAGACAACATCGATCATGGACTTTAAAATCGTGTTCCATGTCGATGGGTTTTCTAGAGTTTCATTTGGAAACATGCAACCATCCCAGCAAATGTGCTTTATACCACGGTTCTCAAAATCCTTCAGCCAGTATTGAGAGCAGCGGGTAATGTCAAGTTTACCATTCGGATCATCAGCGGGGCAGTGTTTACCGGTTTTGTCGTGCGAACCTGCACCATGAACCTCACCGTCATTCTGTGCCACATGAAAATCGATGGTCCAGGGACGCAGCTTATCAGTCATGTTCTCATATGCTGGCCAGAACTCCTCATCTGCATATCCGCCATGTAAAAGTGCATGCTCAGGTGCATTGTAGCCCATGAGATAAAGGTAAGTGTGAGCCAAGTCTGCTTGAAAACCTAGAGAATCTGGCATACCCACTCCCTCAAGTACATCAAGCATGTCTTTCCAACTNTGCATTCCTGCCCAGCAAATCTCTCCCTCAGCAGCCAAACGCTCTCCATGATCTTCTGCAATCTTGGCAGCTTCCTTAAAAGTGGCCACAATACTCGCTGTATTGGAGGCAGAATCTTCTCTCCATTTTTCCACACCAAATTCAGCCGAATCAATGCGAATCACGCCTCCTTTACGAGCACCATGCTCATTGAAAATTTTGGCAATACGGCATGCCATTTTGACTGCATCAAGGAATTTGCCCTTCTGCTCGTCCGTACCCATTGCGGAGTCCCCTACCGTACCTGGCCATACAGGGGCAACCAATGATCCTATGTCAAAACCTTTGCTCACGATAAGATCCGCAATTCTATTGAGCTCATCATCGCTTGCTTCGGGATTGGTATGAGGTAAGAACAAAAAGTAATCAATTCCATCAAATTTACGACCATTGACCTCTGCTGCTGCAGTAAGATCAAGCATACGCTCCAGACTAATAGGTGGCTCTTGCCCCTCGTCATCGCCTTTGCCCACTAGACCGGGCCACATTGCATTGTGAAGTTTAAGGGAAGAGAGACTCATAGTACTTAATTTTGAGGGTTAGGGATTTGGAAAAAATATATCCCTACAATCGAAATGTTACGGATTCTGACAAGAAAAAAACTTAGTAAAATTAATTCATTCCCTTGCAATAAGCATAATTTATTGGCTAGGATATAGACATAATATATCATGAAAATTAAATCTATTACTCTCAATCTAATCTTTTTATTGTCTNTTGTTTCAATCGGATGGACCGAGAAATCTGGTGGGGCAGGTTCAGGACTTGAACAGCTTTTTCCTGGTTCGTTACTTGATTCCAAGGGCAAAAAAGTTTCGAATAGCGTCCTTTCCGGCAAAACTGTAGGTATTTACTTTTCTGCACATTGGTGCCCACCATGTCGTTCTTTTACTCCAAATCTGGTAAAGTTTCGGGATAAGAACAAAAAGAATTTTGAAGTGGTTTTTGTCAGTTCTGACCGTGACGAAAGTGCTCAAATGAAATACATGAAGGAAACTTACATGAAATGGTATACCCTTCCTCACCGTTCGGAGGCTGCAAATGCTCTTAAGAAAAAATTCGAGATCAGAGGCATTCCGTCACTGATTATAGTTTCTGAAGACGGAAAAACCATAACGAAAAATGGTCGTGGAGATGTATCAAGCAATCCAAACGGTGCACTCAAGAGCTGGCTGAAAAAATCATAATTGGAATTTTAGAAGTTTTTTTGGATTAGAAAGCCATTTTCAATGGTTTAGAGATCATTAGCTACAAAGATCTAGCAGGAAGATTGATATTTCTACTTTTGCCCCTTACATGCTTAGGGCAAACAAACTGGCAATCATCCTCTCTTTGGTTAGAGGAAGGTGAAATATTAGAAATTGATCCTCCTGCAAATTCTCGACGCGTTCGTATTTCATTTAAGGATACATTATCAAACCAATGGGTGACATGGCAGACAAGTCACATTCCAGAAGATGCAAACGGATCGATTTTCATTCGTGTTCCATACCAAATTCAAAGAAGTGACATTCGCTTCCAGTGGAACGAATACGACCCGTTTCCCTACTCTTTTTATACTGGCAAAACAAATTTCAGTACTCGAGCATCTGATCCCGAAAAAAGGAATAATTTACTCGAAAACTTTGAACTTGATACTTTAAGAAGTTCCGACCAGTCCGCAACTGAAGATGACAGTAGTGAGGTCGAAGAATCTGATATTTGGAAAATAGTTGGAAATTCTTTGTATTTTTTTAATCAGCAAAGAGGTCTGCAAATCATTGACCTCAGCAATCCANTTGAGCCTGATGTCATTGCAAGGCACCGGCTACCNNCATCAGGAGAGCAAATGTATGTCAGTGATGACGGAGAGTTTATTTTTCTTTTCGTAACCCTACCCCATCAATCATGGCCTTATCAGTCAACCTTACGTGTACTTCAATTTGAGGATGACAAAATCAAACTGGTTTCCGATCTCAAATTGGCTGGTCGTCATCTCGAAAGTAGAAAGGTTGGAGATACACTTCATGTAATTTCTGAAGAATGGAAAAATGAAACCACCGAGTGGAAAGGTTGGAATTTTAATTATTCGACTGTACTTTCTTCCTTCGACTTGGAAAATCCCGTGAGTATTGAAAAAATNAGTGAGATTACGAACGCAGGTGCTCCTCAAGTCATTTTTGCCACAAATGAGAAGCTGGCAATAGTAACTCGTGACCCTCAAGATTATTACAGAGATCAACTTGTTAGAATTTATGATTTAAGCGATTTTTCAAAAGTCCCGCGGGAAATTTCTTTGGTTCAACCGGAAGGCCGAATCCTTGATAAATTTAAGATTCGAATCAGTGGTGACATTTTGACGCTTATCTCTCAGGCACACCGCAACACTAATTGGAACAGCCGATACTCAATTCTGGAAAATTTCGATATCAACACGGGTGAACTCCTTGGTTCTCTGGAATTAGCAGACAGGGAAACTCTCTATGCAACAAGGTTTGACGGTGACTTCGCATATATCGTTACCTTTTTACGGGTCGACCCACTTTTCATCGTTGATCTAGAAAATCCTAGCAAGCCAGTCCTGCTCTCCGAATTAATTGTGCCCGGTTGGTCGGAATATCTTGAAGTAATGAATGATCAACTATTTGCAGTGGGAGTTGAAAACAACCAGGTCACCGCATCACTTTTCAACATATCCGACAAATCAAACCCATTTCTCTCTCAGCGCATATACATGGGAAAGGAAAATGAGTATACTTGGAGCGAGGCGAATTATGATGAGAAAGCAATTGGGAAGGTTTCTTCGCATGGTTTGTTTTTCATTCCATATCAAACTTGGTCGAACGGTAAGCAGGAAAACAAATTACAAATTCTCAGGCACAGTAACCAGGAACTTAAAAAGGGAGGGCAGATTTCTCACCGAGTAGAAGCGAGAAGATCAGTGACTGACAGCACCGGCACCTATCTTTTTTCCATCTCCGGAGAGGAACTNGTAGTGAGCAACATTCTTGATACTAACAATCCATATGAGGTAAAACGTGTTCCGATCTCTTGGACTACAGATAAAGTTCATATAATTGACGATTACACAATACAGATTGAAAGTTCCACCAAGCATGATTGGGGCTGGGGTTATCTATCCAATGATCAAAATGTNACCCTGCGCCTCACTCAAACCAATGATTTTGATGAACTNACCCACATTTACAATGCAGGATCAGGAAGATTATTGGGCAGTCTGGTTGAAAATGACCTCATTCATTTGGCCATCCAAGATGACGGAAATTTATCTCTCCAAATGCTTGAAGTGGTAAATGATAAAATCATTCTGTTGGCAGAAACTGAGTCATTAATGAAAAACTCTTCTTATTATTCTGAGATGGAGGCTTTTTTACTAGAAGACAACCGCATCTGCTGGGCAAGCAAACCCAATGCAAGTCCTGACATCATGCCAATTGCAAGAAGGTCTATCGATAGATCATACGATATTTGGCACCCCTATGCCAATTCTTCAACCACGATAGTAGATGTTCAAATTTTTGAATATGAAAAAAACCTTGTCAACTCATCAATCAATCTTGAAGGCAATACAAGCTTTCAAATAAAAGCTAACCAAACCTCAGGTCCTTACCTCATTGGCAAGAAGCTAATCTATGGATCAAGCAATAATTCCGATCACTATAATGGTTACAACATAATCGCATCCGAAACGAAGTCCTCGCTCTATCAGATTGATTTATCGAATCCAGAATTCCCCACCATTGGCCAATCAATCCNTGCACCCGGTATATTGATCGGTACGCAAAACAAAGGAAACACCAGCGACACCGGTTACCTGTTTTTTGAAAATCAGGACATACAAATAGGAAACTACCGACCGACCCCGTTGCTTTTGGAAGACTCAATTTCATACCAGGATTTTGGACGATCAATGACTGTATGCGCCTACGACGGGGCAAATATCTACCTGCTCACCGAATTGGATTTATCTGATACTACGGGTCCCGTTGCAATAAGCGAAGATACCGCTTTTGTAGCTCATTCAAAAAGGAACAGCAAGGGGGTCGATGCCTACAGAATGCAATATAATGGATCCCTACTCCAGATTGATTCTATTTTTCCAGGTTTCAATATCTATCAGTTGCTTCCGCAAGGAAACATACTCTTGGGAAAAAGTAACGCAGGAATACACGCTTGCGAAAATCTGCTTGGATGGCAAAAACAAGAACTTTCAGGAAATTTCCATCTTAACTTGGAAGATTTTTCTGGAAACGAACTTGGCATTGGAATTGCCGCAGGAAACTATGGAGTGGAGTGGATTAGTCGTCCCGAATCAATATCTCAAGCAGTCCTTGAAAATCCCTACAATTTTACTCCTCCACCTGATGACGATTTTGTCACTCAGGCTCTCGTACCTTTCTACAATCCAGTTACAGGCGATGTGTGGATTGCACCGACTGGTGGTTGGACAGCTCCTGATGGGTGGTTCAGGGGAACACAAGGAGAGTACGAGTCGGAAAACATTTCCCGCAGGTCTAGAATTGGAAATACCTGGCAAGACTTGGATTTTATCAATGTCAGAGTTTATTTGACCGAAGATGCTCCGTTACGCTTTGACTCAAATGGCACGCAGGCTTGGAAATACCGCCCAAAAACAGCAATTGATAATGATACAACAATTCTTGAAGGAAGATGGAAAAATCAGGGATGGTTTGGTACTTATTATGATCTTTCTTTTCCTTGGATTTATCATGCTAATCTTAAATGGCTTTACTTCAATGAGTCGGAAAAGGGAAGTTTTTGGATATGGCAGGAAGGTCTTGGATGGATATGGAGTCGAGCGGAAAACTTCCCATATTGTTTCTCACATTTGTCCAATGATTGGCTTTATCTCGACTTCGAAAAGCCTGGGTCTGGAAAATACTATGACTTCAAAAACAGAAGCTGGGAAAACTTGTAATAAGCTGAAGATCAAAGATATAATCTGAAACATTTACGTGACGAGGCTGTCTCCGAATTTATTTTTGCTCATGAGAAGAAAACTAGGCTAAAAGGTCAAAAATAGCCATTGCCTCGACAAGATTATACATTCCTTTTTCTCGAAGTTTTGCTTTTAACTCCTTATAATACTTTCCTCATGAAAGAATAATTCTCTATTTTTTAAACTATGTCTTCTGAGCAAAATCATTTCCTGCGGATTTCTCCTGATGATAACCTTCTTGTTGCGTTACAGGATTTACCCAAAGATACTAGAATAGAGTCAAATGGCAGATCATTTACTTTGCCAAACTTGGTACCCGCAAAACATAAATTTACAGAGACTTCCTTGTCATCTGGCTCCAAGCTAAAACTTTACGGAGTACTAGTTGGAGAGACCACTCAAGAAATTGAGCAAGGCGAAAGAATTACTACTCAAAACGCGGTGCACCGGTCCGAATCTTACCGTATGAATGAAGGAAATTTTTCATGGAAAATTCCACAAACCGAATCATGGAAGAATAAAACCTTCGAGGGTTATCACAGGTCAGACGGATCCGTTGGAACCGCAAATTTCTGGTTGGTTGTACCTATGGTTTTCTGTGAAAACGGAAATGTCGAGACCCTCAAATCCTCAATGCTCCGTGCACTGGGTTTGTCAAAACGAAATCAATATGAGATTTTCTCCCAATCCCTCGCCGATGCCTACAGCAGGGGTCACAATCCGGATGCAGTTTCTCTGCCAGAGGGAACTAATCATGAGCCTTCTCCTATTTTCCCAAATATTGACGGTATCAAATTTCTCACCCATGGCCTTGGATGCGGAGAAACTCGAGGAATTTCAGAGGAACTATGTGCCTTGTTAGCAGGGTATGCTTGCAATCCAAATGTAAGCGGAATAACCGTTTTTAGCCTTGGTTGCCAGCACGCTCAAGTCTCAATCATGGAGGAAGAAATTGCCAAACGGTGCCCAGTCTTTGATAAACCACTACTGATTTTTGAACAGCAAAAATATCCATCAGAACGGGAAATGATGGAACAGGCAATTCGACAAACCTACGCAGGATTGGCTAGAATTAATCAATTTAAACGTTCCCCCGCCCCTTTATCCAGACTTTGCCTGGGAATGGAATGCGGGGCATCAGACGGTTTTTCTGGAATTTCTGCAAATCCTGCAATGGGCCATGCCGCCGATCTGCTCACTGCACTGGGAGGGCGGGTCATTCTATCTGAGTTTCCTGAGCTTTGCGGAGTTGAACAAAATATTGTCAATCGTTGTGCCACGCCAGAAATTGGTACCCGTTTCATCGAAATCATGAAAAACTACGAACTGCGCGTTCGTGAAGCAGGATCAGGATTTCATATGAATCCATCACCTGGAAATGTTAAAGATGGTCTCACGACTGATGCCATTAAATCAGCCGGAGCAGCCCGCAAGGGTGGCACCTCTACTGTTGTGGATGTGTTGGACTTCCCTGGATGGGTCACGAAGGATGGACTAAGCCTTCTATGCACCGCTGGAAATGATGTGGAATCCACCACTGCTCTCGCTGGTGCCGGAGCCAACCTGATTCTTTTCTCCACCGGTCTTGGCACCCCGACCGGAAATCCAATTGCCCCGGTCATCAAGATTTCCAGTAATTCCAAAACTGCTGAGTCTTTCAAAGAATACATCGACTTTGATGCTGGAGCGGTCATCTCTGGGGAAGAAACCGTCGAGTCCATCGGCGATAAATTGCTCAGCGATGTCATCAAATATGCATCAGGCACCCGAAAAACTAAAGCCACACTCCAGGGAAGAGACGATTTCTTGCCTTGGAAACGTGGAATGTCTCTGTAAGAGTCACAGTTATGAGCAAACTCAAAAATCAAGTGGCAATCGTTACCGGTGGCGGTAAGGGAATAGGCAAAGCCATTGCCAAAAGGTTTGCTAGGGAAGGTGCTAAAGTTGGGATTTGGGAAGCGGATGCAAATGCGGGTGAACGGACTGCTGTTGAAATTTCATCTGACGGATTGGACGCCCATTCCATATTCTGCGACATAACTGATGAAAAAAGTATCCTTTCTGCCTTATCTGATGTTTTCGATGCATACGGAAGTCCTGAAATTTTGGTAAATAATGCTGGTATAGCCAATGTAGGAACTGCTAGCACCACATCCGTTGAAGACTACGAGAAAGTTATGGAAGTAAATGCAAAAGGCATGTTCTTATGCCTTCGAAATGTTATTCCAAAAATGGTGGAGAAAAAGTCCGGTGCTATTTTAAACCTCGCATCGATAGCCTCACGCATTGGAATTGCTGAGCGTTTCGCTTACTCGGCAAGTAAAGGTGCAGTCCTTGCGATGACAATGAGTGTGGCACGGGACTATGTTGGTGATGGAATTCGCTGTAATTGCATTTGCCCCGGGCGTGTCCACACGCCTTTTGTGGATGGCTTTCTGAAAAAGTATTACCCAGATGACAAGGAAAGATCTGAAAAATTCGAGGAACTCTCTAAATACCAGCCTATTGGACGAATGGGAGAGCCGGAAGAAATTGCCAACATTGCCACTTTTCTGTGCTCCAGTGAGGCATCCTTCATTACGGGTGGAGCCTACGACATCGATGGGGGCGTAATGAGCTTAAAATAAATCAAAATACATGAAACTAATTCGAAAAGGACAAATTGGAGAAGAATCTCCCGGACTTTTGCTCAGCGACGGACGCGAAGTCGACGCTTCCTCCTTTGGCGAAGACTATGACGAAGTCTTCTTCGAGACAGATGGATTACTGCGTTTAAGAAATTGGTACGATGAAAATGCGGAAGATCTTCCTCTTTTTCAGGAAAATGAACGCTATGGAGCACCGATTACCCGACCAAGCAAGATCGTTTGTATTGGGCTTAATTTCGACGATCATGCAGCGGAATCAGGAATGGATATTCCTGAAGAACCCGTTCTCTTCTTCAAAGCAAGCAGTGCTTTTTGCGGTCCGAATGATGATCTTTTACTTCCCCGCGGTGGAGATAAAACCGATTGGGAAGTCGAGCTTGCGTTCGTGATTGGAAAAAAAGCGAGTTATGTCGATGAAAAGGATGCACACGATTATCTTGCTGGATACGCTCTGCATAATGATTACAGTGAACGAGCCTTTCAACTTGAACGAAGCGGACAGTGGGTGAAAGGAAAAAGTTGCGATACTTTTGCTCCTTTTGGTCCCTTTCTGGCCACGCCTGATGAGATTGATGATGTGGACAATTTAAAAATGTGGCTTAAGGTAAATGGCGAAACCATGCAATCTAGCAACAGCTCAAATCTGCATTACAAAATACCCTTTCTATTAAGCTATGTTTCTCAATTTATGACCTTAGTCCCAGGTGATATCATTTCGACAGGCACTCCACCTGGAGTAGGTTTGGGCATGGATCCGCCCGTATATCTGAAGAATGGTGATCTTGTTGAACTTGGGATTGATAAACTGGGAAGTTCTTCACAGAAAGTGGTAGCACCTGAGTGAATCTGGGAGTACAGGATAAAGTCGCCATTGTTACTGGTGGTGCCAAGGGAATCGGATCTGCGATTGTAAAATCATTCTTCGAAGAAGGTGCAGTTGTTGCGATTCTCGACCGTAATCCAGCAATCGCCAAATCATTCATTGAGGAACTCGATGCAAAAGAAGATAGAGTATTTTGCATTCCTACGGAATTGACAGATGAAGCAGCCTGTAAGAAATCTATTGCGGAAACCAAACAAAGAGCTGGCAAAATAGACTATTTGATCCATAATGCAGGCACCAACGACGGAGTAGGCTTGGATTCGTCACCTGACGACTTTTTCAATAGCCTTAAGAAAAATCTCTTTCATGTTTTTACACTCACCCACTTTGCACTGAAAGACTTGGTTAGAAATAAAGGTGCCATAATCAATATTGGATCAAAGGTAGCCGAAACGGGTCAAGGAGGCACGTCAGGCTATGCTGCCTCCAAAGGGGCAATGAATTCTCTTACCCGTGAATGGGCATTGGACCTGGCCGAACGAGGAGTTCGTGTAAATGCTGTGATCCCCGCCGAAGTGATGACCCCGATGTATCAGCGTTGGCTCGACACTTTGGAAAATCCGCAAAAGACTCTTGCATCCATTGAAGAAAATATTCCTTTGGGAAAACGTATGACTACTGACCGAGAAATTGCAGATGCCGTGGTTTTTCTGGCTTCTCCACGCTCTTCGCACACAACCGGTCAAATTTTCTACCCCGATGGTGGGTACGCCCATCTGGATCGTTCCTACGGCAAGATACATCTCGATTAAATCGATTTCCAAGATGTTCGATATTGGAATAATAGGTGGAGGAATTGTCGGACTGGCAACAGCTTACCAACTAAGCCAAAAGTACCCGAATATCTCGGTTGCAATTATTGAAAAAGAATCATCTCTTGCACAGCATCAGACTGGGCATAATTCTGGCGTCCTCCACTCCGGAATTTATTACAAGCCAGGATCCTTAAAAGCCATCAATTGTCGCCGAGGAAAAAAGGCAATGGAGCAGTTTTGCGAAGAACAGGGCATCGAATATGAACTTTGCGGAAAAATAATTGTCGCCCTGAATGACGAAGAAGTTCCAAGCTTGCAGAGTATTTTTCAACGCGGGCAGGAAAATGGGGTTAACTGTAAAATCATTTCCCGCGAAGAAATGCTTGAGATCGAACCACATGTTGCCGGCGTGCAGGCGATTCATGTACCCGAATGCGGAATTGTTAATTACAAACAGGTATGTTTGCGTTTTGGAGAAATAATTGAAGAGAAAGAAGAAAACCGGTTATTTCTTGGTCACCAAGTTACCAATATAAAAAGTAATAGTCGCAGCCTTGTAATTGAAACTAATAGAGAGCCAATTGAATGTAGGTATTTGATTAATTGTGGCGGACTTCATTCTGATAAAATTACCAAACTAGGTGGGCAAAAACCGCCTGCTAAGATTATTCCCTTTAAAGGGGAATATTTCGAGTTAAAGGAAGACGCCAAGCATCTCTGCCAAAACTTAATTTACCCGGTCCCGGATCCTGCCTTTCCATTTTTAGGGGTTCACTTCACCCGCATGATCGACCGAAAGGTCGAATGCGGTCCAAATGCCGTCCTCGCCTTTGGTCGTGAAGCCTATGGTAAATTTGATCACAACCTAAAGGATCTACTCGAGTCCATCGCTTATCCAGGTTTTCAAAAAATGGCGATAAAACACTGGAAGATGGGATGGGGAGAAATGTGGAGATCTTACAATAAGAGTGCTTTTGTGAAAGCACTCAAGCGACTAATTCCCGAAATTGAAGCCAGAAATCTTGTCTCAGCACCCGCTGGGATTCGGGCTCAGGCAGTCTCACCCTCTGGCGGTTTGGTGGATGACTTTCTAATTGAGGAAAATGCGCGGATTATCAATGTTTGCAATGCCCCCTCTCCTGCCGCCACAGCATCGCTTAACATTGGTTCAACCATAATGGCTCAACTTAAAGCTCGAATATAAATAGATCTTATTATCATAGGGACCTAGCCCATTATTTCGGAAATTAAGCGTTTTTAGGTTGCCCAATGTCCTAATCATAATCATCCCTCTCTACTTTCATGAATTCTAAACAGTCCATTATTCTTGTTATTTTTTCTGTGCTTTCAGTACTCGGAGAAGCAAACGATTCCAATGCCGAGCCGATAACCCTGGACGAAATCGCAGTTACCGGATCAAGTATTCCCGAGCTTGATCTTTTCCGCTCTTCGATTTTAACCAAAGATCAAGTCAACGACCGTCAAATCGATAACCTGGTCGACCTTTCAGGGTTATCCCCTAACTTGCATATTAACAACAATTCGATCCAATCGTACGGCGATATAATGACGATGAGAGGGATTGCCAATACTCAATTGTTTGGCCCTGCCGGCGTTCAATTGTATTTGGATGGTATTCCCCAAGCGGATGTTTCATCCTACTCTTCAACTTTGTATGATATCGAAAGCATTGAGATTTTAAGAGGTCCCCAAGGCTACAATTTCGGAAAATCCGTAACTGGAGGTGCAATAAATATCAAAACTCAAGCACCCACTGATAAACAATTTAGTAGGGTCTCGGCTTCATATGGAACCTTCAATTCNCAAAAATACAATCTTTACAGCAGTGGNCCACTTGACGGAGACGGATTTGCCTACTCTCTTGCACTGCNAAGAGCCTCATCCGATGGCTACATAAAAAACACTTCCGGAAATGCCGACACTACTGAAACTTGGCACGGTTCTCTTCGATTCTCTTTAGATCGAGGAAATGGAGCAAAGATCGGTTTTGGAGCAAATTTTGAAACTCATGAGCTTGGAGCACAACCTCTTGTTTTAAGAAATGGCGGAGATTTCTATGACAGAGCGAGTGATTTCGATGAGTCAACGGAGATTGACCGTAACCAGCAATTCTTAACTTTTGAGACTGAACGCGATGNTTTCAACTTCTTCTCAATCACGAATCGTAATGACTGGAGCATGAATCCAAATCGTGTTGATTTGGATATGTTAAATTTCAGAGCAGCAGAATCAACGATCACGCAAGAACAAATTGAGTGGAGCCAGGAATTCAGATTGGAATCAGAACAAGGATCGGAAATCGATTGGGTTCTAGGCTCTTTTTATTCTGACGGGGAAATCGATGGAGAAGCAACCCGTTGGTTTCTCACTGGTTTTCCTGCACCATTTGATCAAGATACGCAAACGACCAATTATCTGATCGAGTCGGAGAATATTGGGGTTTTCTCGTCTATCGGAAAAAATTTCACGGAAAAAGACAACTTTTCGCTAGGTTTACGTTTTGATAACTATGACAAAAAAATGACGAGGGTAAAAACTAGCCAACTTGCTGCTCCATCGAATATCACAAACTCTAATGATTTCTCGGTACTTTCTCCATCAACTAAGTGGCAACATACTTTTAATGAAGAGATTACTGGCCTAGCCCGCATTACTTATTCTGAAAAACCTGGAGGATTCTCAGCTTACACGGATACAATGCCGACCTTTACCGAGGAGGAAACCTTAGCTTATGAGATAAGTCTTCTCTTAAATCCTACCAAATCTTGGGGACTTAATGTAACGGCCTACCTTAACGATATTGAAAATTATCAATTTGAACTTCCGGATGCCTTAGATCCGACTAATTATTATGTGGCCAATGCTGATGAAGTCACAGCTAAAGGGATTGAAATCGAAGGTTATGTGAAGCCATCTGAAAATTTTACATTTTCAGTTGCTTATGGTCTCTGTGATTCTCAGTACGAAAAGTTTGACGGTTCGGGATTAGTTGGTGAACAAGTGTCCTTCATCCCTGAACACACCCTTGCTCTTTCCCTGAACTATAAATTCGACAATGGACTTCATGGACAGATTGGAACTAAATCCATTGGTGAAACACACTATTGGAACTATGCGGGTGACAATCCAAATGATAAGATTGAAAGTTATACTTTGCTCGATGCCAGCATAGGTTATGACTGGGAATCATGGAAATTTAATCTATTTGGCTCAAACTTAACTGATGAAGAATACTACACTTCCTTGGTAAGTAACTTGAGAAATCCCCCTGCAATAGCTGACGCTCCAGGTGTAGTCGGTTCCCCTCTGGTAATTGGCTTGAGCATCTCCAAGGAATTTTAATTCCAAAATTTTGATGAGCAGAACCTTTATCTTATCTCTGCTCGCTTCTCTTTCCATCATTGCCAAGAAGAAGACAAATTTTGTCTTCTTCTTGGTAGATGATATGGGAATGATGGATCTGGGAACTTATGGTTCCACTTTCTATGAAACCCCAAATATCGATAAACTGGCGAAGACGGGAATGAAGTTTAATTACGGCTACGCAGCGTGTCCCGTTTGCTCCCCTACCCGTGCGAGCATAATGACGGGACGCCACCCAGTGCGTGTTGACATCACCGATTGGATTCCTGGCAGTGCCAACAAAAAAAACAATAAGCTAATTCACCCAGAAGACCGCGACAATCTCGACCTCAAAGAAGTCACTATTGCCGAGGAATTAAAGAGTCATGGATACCAAACTTTCTTTGCCGGCAAGTGGCACTTGGGTAATGAAGGATATTGGCCAACCGATCAGGGTTTTGACATAAATATTGGAGGACATCATAGGGGCGGTCCTCCTGGAGGCTATTACTCTCCTTGGACCAACCCAGCGCTTAAGTCCAAAAAGAAAGGAGAATACCTGACCGAGCGTTTGACTGAAGAATCAATTTCTTTTCTTAATCATAGGAATGAGGCAAAACCCTTCCTTATTTTCCTCTCCTATTACAACATTCACACGCCCATTCAACCTTACAAAAAATATATCGGCCATTTCGTAAATAAGGCTGAAAAACTTTCAGGTAATACTCCGACTGTGCAAGAGCATGCAGGTCAAACACGCTTGCGTCAGGATAACCCTGCCCTAGCATCGATGGTATCCGCAGTCGACGACAGTGTTGGTTCTCTTCTTGCAAAACTTGACGAATTGAACTTATCGGGAAATACGGTTGTTATTTTCTTCAGCGACAACGGTGGACTTAGTACCAAACCCCAAGTGGGACCGGGAAGCAACTCTCCCCTGCGAGCGGGCAAGGGGTGGCTTTATGAAGGTGGGATAAGAGAACCCACAATTATTCGAGCACCCGACATCACTAAAGCTGGGAGCGTATCCAACCAAACGATTGTATCGATGGATTTCTTCCCCACCATACTCGAACTTGCCGGACTGCCTCTACGACCGAAACTTCATGCAGATGGTCGAAGCGTGCTACCCGAATTGAAAGGGAAGAAAGGAAAAGAGCGCCCACTTTACTGGCACTATCCACACTATCACGGATCAACTTGGAAACCGGGAGCCTCCATTCGGGATGGAGATTGGAAACTGATTAAATTTTATCATTACGAAAAAATTGAACTCTATAACCTTAAGAACGATCCTTCCGAATCGAAAGATCTATCCAAACAAAATCCGAAAATTGCAAAAGAGCTCGAAACCAAACTTGTGACTTGGCAAAAGGAAATGAAAGCCAAATTTCCCAGACCAAACCCGGATTACAAAAATTAAGCCTAGGCACCAAGAAATTGGATTGCTGATCCACACAATAAAATGATCAGTCCAGTGGCTGCATGCATATAGTCTTCCAGTTTCATAAAAAAAGAAAAGCGGGAAATTCCATAATAAAAAAGCATTACACAAAAAAGCATGGTTATTACGGTAGTCCCACAAAATGCCGAAACTACCAGAATCGATGAAAATATCTCATTATTTTCTGTTCCCAATGACATAAGTGGTATTAAAGGCTCACAGGGTCCAAGAATAAAAAAGATGAAAAGAGCAAACGGTGTACATCTGGAAAAAAATGATGTCTTCGCCTCAAGCACT
The DNA here is from genome assembly GCA_002692535.1 of Opitutia bacterium. Lineage (GTDB taxonomy): Bacteria > Verrucomicrobiota > Verrucomicrobiia > Opitutales > Seribacteraceae > Seribacter. The sequence continues at coordinate 1,704 of NZKO01000044.1, read as the reverse complement.
TTAGCATCTTGTTCCATCTTTTTTTTGCGGATAACCCATTTCACACCCCAAGCAAAATAAAATACACCAAACAATAAAAGAAACCACCCGGCGAAATTCCCACGAATCGATTGGACCGTTTCGATACTGAAAAAAGCCAAACCTAGAAGAAAAACCAATAAACCGATAATAATTGTTCCTAATATATGACTGAAACCACAAACAGCAGTGTAGCTGGCAGTCTTTGCTCCGCTCCATCCATTTGCTTTAGCCATGGCCACAAGAGGAAGATAGTGGTCGGGTCCAAGAATTGTATGGATAAAGCCCACAGAAGCGGCACTTCCGGCAATAATAAATGTATCAGGAATCATAATCAATATTTGGTCATTGCACTAATATCTTCGAAACTTTGTGGGGAATCGTCCAATTGCTTCATATAGAAGTTCCCTAATCTCCTTCATTGCATTTCGGAACTCATAGGGATCTCCTGCCAATACTTTGATTATCCACCCAGCCTCTCGATGCATGGATGTGACTCCAACGAGAAGATTCTCAGTCATCATGTCGTGGATTACCTGACGACAAGGAAGATTTTGAGACACTTTTGGAGAAAGAAGATATAAACAGCCATAGAATGGGGATCCGAAAGAATTTCGCCATGGATAAACGGATTCGTTTTGGGGATCCAAGATAAAATTTTCCAAAAGAATGAGACGCTCATCTTTTTGCATTCTCAAGCAATTGGAGAATTTCGAAAATTCGAATGATTCTCCATGGGCAAGCCTGCCCGGTAGTATTTTTTCAACATATAAGACCTCCGCATTTTCGCCCGCATCGATTAGTGTTTTTTGCTCTAATGAAGTCGATTTTTGTAGGATCAATGAACCCGGATTGAATTCCAAAAACGAACCATCACTGACTCGGAATTTTTGCTCTACCTTAGCAATTCCTGAACGCATAAAATGTGAACGAGTCGCCCCGGGTGTAGTGATAACCATAGACGCTTTATCCGAAATGTCGATATCGCAAATCATACGATCGCCCGATAGTAATCCTGCAGTCGGGCACGAAAGATTGATAAGCAATGCTCCCGTATGCTCGTCGTAATAGGGTTTACTCAAATGAACAGGTGGCGAAAAACGCTGACTTGCCAAGTAGGGCACTCCGTCTGTGTTCGTTCTACAACCGAGTTGAACGCCACCATTTAATCCCAAAGGCTTCATGATGTAAAATTTAGCACTTCTAAAACAGATATTCCTTGGTCAACCAGGCAACTACATCATCCAAGCCTTTATGGGTTTTGAGATCAGTAAAAATAAAGGGACGATCTTCTCTCATTTTTTTTGCATCTCTATCCATCACCTCAAGATCTGCCCCAACCAATGGAGCTAAATCTGTTTTATTAATAATCAAAAGGTCAGAATAACGAATCGCCGGCCCACCCTTTCTAGGAATCTTATCACCCTCAGCAACATCGATAACAAAGATAAAAGCGTCCACTAATTCAGGAGAAAACGTTGCAGATAGATTGTCTCCTCCGCTCTCAAGAAGAACCAATTTAGTGTCCGGATGGCGTTGCTGCAGTTGCTCAATGGCAACTGCATTCATGGTGGTATCATCACGAATGGCTGTGTGCGGACACCCTCCAGTCTCCACACCCATAATACGATCTTCAGGTAATGCTTTATTCCGAGATAAAAACTGTGCATCTTCGACGGTGTAGAT
>NZKO01000043.1 GCA_002692535.1 Opitutia bacterium | reverse complement strand
CCGATCACGAAATTGGCTCTCTTGCGGATGAGCACTATTCATTTATGGGCGCCGCAGATCCAGTTACCATGGAAAAATCTGCCCGTGAGGTAGCTACCCGTATGAAAGATGAGGGTGTAGATACTGTTTTTCTAATTCCCATATGACCGTTTTGTACGCGCGCCGTGTGCGGGCTTGCTCACTATTTTGAGTCCGAAGGACTTGCAACAGTGCTTGTTGGTTTTGTTAGGGAACATATAGAAGCAATCAGGCCTGCTCGTGCGCTTTTCCTGGATTTTCCCATGGGGCGCGGGATGGGCAAACCTAACGACCCAGATTTTCAAAAAAGAGTGATACGTGCAGCCTTCAAGCTGTTTGAGACATCAAGCGGTCCAGTGTTGGAGGATTTTCCTGAAACAATCCCTGTTTTGAATGGACGGATGGGTTACGCTTTACCGCCCGAACTTGTACTGAATCCAGATGACATCGGCGACGTAGATGAGCTAGTAGCTTCAGTATCTAAGGAGATGGATGCTCTCAGAGATGACTATGAAGCTGCAGTATTATCGCGCGGACGCACGACAGTTGGTGCTAGCCACCTCAGAATTGATGATTTAGCGCCGTTCATAGCTCGATTTATCAGGGGAGAGATGCCGAAGAGCCCGAGAAAGGGCTTGCCTGCGATACCTCTTCTTAAATTAGCGGTCGAGGATTTAGAGGCGTATTACACCGAAACTCGAACATATCGGGATAAGATTGACAATCTTGAGTTGATGGGCAGCTGGTTTTGGGAAAACACGAGTGCTGGCCGCCTCCTCTTATCCCTTGAGGCAATGTCTCTTGTTTCTTCGGATCGGGTCATGTTGCAAATCGTTGAAATGTCACTGATGGCACCAAGGTTTTGGTCTAACGGACCTCTTCCTGGATCATCTGCAGCTGGTTGGTAAACCAAACAAGGTTGCTCAATGAAGGAGAATATGAGAAACCGTGGTCATAAACGGGACGTTGTGATGAAAACTTTGGTGGAGGAGAGTGGGAGTCGAACCCACCAAGGACGGCTGCCGCCCCTCGCCAGATTTGAAGTCTGGGCGCCCCACCAGGGTGCGATCCTCCTCCTCCAGTTTTAATCATTTTTTTTCGCCGAGCGTCCCCTTGGATTAATCGAGCGAGTTTGATCGTTGCTCTGGATGGTGAATCCTCTACGATCGAAATACTCGAGAACACAAACAGCAAAATTTCTGCCGACGCCAGTTCTATTTTTGAATTCAGCAGTCGTAAAGGATTCTTTGTCAGAATTTGCAACTAAATTTTCTGCATCTTTAATTAGTTTTGAAAGAAATGGCTCTGATACGAAGCGGTTTTTTTCGAGCATTATTATTTGACCAGTTTTGACACCAATTTGCAGAGCATGTCTTAGATTCAGAATTGGTTCATGAAGCGCTTTGGCTATTTGATCAACGCTTGGTGGTGACCCTGTGTTTGGTGAAAGTAATGGCATTGCGCGGCTAAGAAGCGACCGATGTTTTTCAGATGGACTATAGTCAAAAAACGATAAGCGGTATCTGCTACCGTGCTCTCTGAGACAACCAGTTGAGAGTAAATGATTTAATGCCGCTAAAACAAGACTCAAGTCAGTTTTAGGCTTTATATCCAGTTGGATATCTTGCGCACTTGCACCAACACTATGTGGGTTATTTTTGTGGTATTTTTCTAAAAAAGATAAAATACGCTCTGCTAGTTCATCCCATTTTTGCACCGAAAAAATTGTGGTTTGCTTCTGTCCTTCTATTGTGACTAGCCCGAGTGATGCGACAAGTTTTTTAATCTTACTGGTAGGGAGATTGTGCGCAATTGAAAATTTATCAATCATCACACCACAGTCACTTTGTGATGACAGTGTTTGTAATATTCCATGTGGTGTTTGTTCAGACATTACCTTTAGTTCTGCGATGTGATTTGGCGAGGCACGACCGCGTCTAATAGCAAATGGTTCAATAACCCGGCCACCGGCAATTGTCCTTTGTGCTGATTGATCCCGGATTATAAAACGATCGCCGTAAAGTGATGAAACACTCCGGGGCAGTACAAGCTGAACGAAGCTAGTTTTCCCAGGCGATATGGAATTAGCTCCCAGAATTGCAACACGTGCTGTTAAATGATCTGCACCGATGTGTAAATGTATAGGCGTCATGTGTTTTAGAGCTCTGGTCTCAGTTTTTAGCACTTTTATCTCAACGTCCAAACGTTGCGTTGGCATGTACAACTTTGCGTTCATCAACCAACTACCCCTCCGAATGGATCGATCAATTGTATTTTTTCCAACTAAATTTATAGCGCAACGCTCTCCAGCGCGCGCAGAGGACCTTTCGTCTTCGAAAACCCTTATACCTCGGACTCGAGCTATTGAGCCGGAGGGTGAAATGGTCACAGTGTCCGAAACATTTATTTTGCCCGCAACAATTACTCCAGTGACAATAAGTCCAGCACCTTTTAGTATGAAAACTCTGTCGACAGACATCCGAAAGAATTGATCTTCACAAGAAATTTTAAAATCCTGAGCGTGTTTGTCTAATTCAGTTTCAAGCGGACTTAGCCCAGCTCCGCTTAGCGAGTTGACTGGGTAAATATCGAAATAGCCGACTTTTTGCTCTGCTAAAAGCTGGGTCACCTGCTCTTTGACTTCAAAAATACGGTTCGCCTCAACACAGTCAATTTTTGTGATGGCGACAAAGCATTTCTTGATACCCAACAAACTTAAAATGCAGGTATGCTCGATCGTCTGAGGCATAATGCCGTCATCCGCAGCAACTACCAACAATCCTGTGTTGATACCAGCAACTCCTGCAACCATGTTCCTAATAAATTTTTTATGCCCTGGGACATCGATAAAACCAATAAGCTCAGAGGAGATTGTTTTGCGGTAGGCAAACCCCAAATCAATGGTCAACTTACGTCTTTTTTCTTCGGGCAGCTGATCAGTATCAACACCGGTGAGAGCTTTTACCAAGCTTGTTTTGCCGTGATCAACATGACCAGCCGTTGCTACGATCATTTGATTTTGAGACTCTTGATGTTTTCAATAAATCCAGGCTCATCCTCGAGGCATCTTAAATCAAGCCACAAGGCATCGGCAGAAATCCGNCCAACAACTGGTATAGGCAAGTTTCTGAACGCGTATGCGAGTGATGTAAGCTTTTTGCTTGATTTATTTTTTTTATCAATGGGCGTTATTTTTAAGCCGAAACTATCGATCTTTTGCGTAGGTAACGCTCCGCTGCCAACTTGACTCTGAGTAAAGCTTTCGGTGACACAAAATTCATTGCAGTAGCGACGTAATTCTGGAGCAATTCGAGCTGCAACACTTTTGAGCTCAGAGAAGTCTCGAGACATGAAACGCATGGTTGGCAAATTCTCTCTGAGCTGTTTTGGATTGGTATGTAGTTTTAATACAGCCTCAAGGGCNGCAATGGTCATCTTGTCCGGCCTNAGAGCACGCANCATAGGGTTGCGCTTAAGTTTTTTAATNAGGTCGATCCTACCGACAATAATTCCTGCNTGCGGNCCTCCAAGAAGTTTGTCACCGCTAAATGTAGCCAAATCAGCGCCAGCTCGCAAAACTTCGACTACAGTCATCTCATCCTGCAGACAATTATTGTCGCTACTAGTCAATAGACCGCTGCCCAGATCCGTCACGAATGGCAAATTGGCACTTTTTGCAATCCTAGCCATTGAACTGTTTGAGACGCTTCTGGTAAAGCCTCTGACCTCAAAATTACTTGGATGCACCTTCATTAGAATTGCGGTTTTTGGTCCGAGCGCCCTCTCAAAATCTGCTTCGTGTGTGCAATTGGTCGTCCCTACTTCCACCAATTTACACCCCGCATTAACAATTATGTCAGGCATGCGATAAGAGCCGCCAATTTCTACCAACTCCCCGCGTGAAATCAGAACTTCTTTGCGTTTTGCTAAGCTGTTAAGGGTCAAAAGCACTGCCGCAGCATTATTGTTTACAATTATTGAGGCTTCTGCACCGGTCAAATAGCATAACAATTCTTCAGTGTGCTCGTTTCTGTCGCCACGTTTACCCGTATGGAGGTCAAATTCGAGATTGGTTGGATCCTTTGCGACATTAATAATAGCCTCCAAGGCTGACTGAGGCAGTTGCGCTCGACCTAGATTGGTATGAAGTATCACGCCGGTTAGATTAAAAACGCGCCGCAACGATGGTTGCGTTAAGCGGCTCACTTCATCCAGAATCATTACAGATAAAGCATCGTTATCTACTGATATGCCCTCACCAATTCTTTTTCTAACATCACTCAAAACTTTTTGTGCGCAGATAGTTACAAGCCTTAAACCGTGCTGTTCGATGAGAATAGACGTGTCAACTAGAGACAACAGATTGCTGACAGCTGGTATTTTGTGGGGCTCGTTGATCACAATAACTTCGATGCTCTTTTAACTTACCGCAATTAAGGTTTTGTTTAATCAGTTGCATCCGAGTCAGGATACAAGTACTGGATGCTAGGTCGAGTGGTCATTTTTTGCAATTCAATTGAATTTCGCTATCCCATTCATTGAGGGATGGCAAAGTTCAGCTCTCAACCATGCGGTCAATAAAAGGAGATACCTATCAGCCGCGCTAGCGTTGTGTCCAATAGTTCAAATTCTATTGCTAATTTGTTTATCAATAAAAGACCGAGTTTTATTAAGTCGTTCGATTCTGTGTTTTTTGTGGATCATTGATGAAAAGCTTGTTCACGAATCTTTCTTGATAGTCATGACTCCGAATCGTTGCTTAGAGCGTGCAGCAAAATACACCGAGTTTGCATATCCGATGCTTTTTCTGACTGGTGTGGAGAAGCAACTGGGTACGGCTCGGCGCGGTGTTCGCATGAATTTAATTATGATCGCCGCAGATTTGTTAGTTCTATCTTCACTCCATTTTAACATGGACAACCAGTCACTGGCCTGCACAAAACTATTTATATAATTTTGTTTATCCCAATGTGATCTTGAAATCTTTAGATGCGGAATATTTTTTTGACCTTGTCAAAGCCTGAAGAACGCCCCAAAAATTTTTGCTTGTGATATGCTTGCTATTGGACGTATCGATTAATTAAACCTCAACAAAATACCTTCAAGTTGCTCATGCCTAAAAAGACCTCATCATCATTAAACCGTTCGTCATTGCACTTTTCGATTAGTGAACAGGCGAGGAAAATAATTGAAAATAAACCGTATAAATATCCAGAACGCTTGACTGAAAATATTCAGAAAATCAGATCCAAATTGAGAGCTTCTGCAGAACCATTGGTTCAAAAAGTCGTTAAATGTCATGCTGTTGAGATTTCTGAAAAAAATATCTGTGATGTTCATTGTTTAATTGTCTCTCCGAAAAGGCAAACCTCCGATAAGAAGATTCTCTATGCATATGGTGGCGGTTTTGTAACTGGGAGTGCTTTTGAGGATTTGCCAATTACAGTGCCGTTGAGTGCACTGTCGGGATTGGAGATTATCATCCCTGAATATCGTTTGGCTCCAGAACATCCTTGGCCGGCCGCGTGTGACGATATGACCGAAGTTCACTGTGGATTGGCAGAAGAAATATCTGTAATTGCCGGCGAATCAGCGGGAGGAAATCTCGCATTGGTAACCTTATTACGCGCAAAAAAGCTTGGCCTGAAACTGCCGAAAGCAATTGTGCTTCTATCTCCGTGGTGCAATCTTTTGAATGAGGGTGATAGCCTTTTGTTCAATGAAGGAAGGGATCCGACACTTTCCATTCAGCAATCCAAAATGGCATCGGCACATTATGCTGCAGGTCAAGATTTGTGTAATCCCGAGATTTCACCGCTGTTTGGCAGTTTTTATGGCATCCCTGCGAAGGTGCTTATTTCGAGTGGAACCAGAGATCTTTTATTAAGCCAGTCAGTTCAACTAGCGAGCTTGCTCAGAGAATTTGGTGTTGATGTTGATCTGCGTATCCGTGATGGCCTGTGGCACGTTTATGAGTGGGATGCAGGATTACCGGAGGCGATTGCATCAATTAAACAAGCTGCCGAATTTGTACAAAATTCTATTTCTTAAACCATCAGCAAAAACTTCCTATTGGTCAATTTTTAGACTAATGTTTGATTGCATTAATNCANNCATAAAGTNNCAGTTCAGACCAGAGGAAACGTCNCNTTTATGGTAAANCTACAAGAAGANAAAGATNTTAAAAACANTGTCAAGATTAGTGGACGACNCTTTGAGGANTCCCCNTTTNNANCAAGNTANAATTCATCNAAAACTGTTCGNGGTGTTTACGCNAATCGCTTTTTTGCAGTCTACAATGGNGAAGACTTCTTNTCNAAGTATTGGTTGTTGCGTCGTAAAGCTCTTATTTTTGACGTGCCAGANAAACCAATTGAAATCACTGGGCCAGACGCCGAGCGTTTTCTGGAAAAGATTTTGACACGGANGGTGTCCGGCATAAGAGAAGGACGAGGTTTTTACGCTCTTGCTTGCACACCGAAAGGTGGCATTTTTATGGATGGAGTTCTTTTTAAGCTCGGACATAACAAATATTGGTATGTTCAGGCCGACGGTCCGTTTGAAACATGGCTTTTGGCACATTGTAGTGGTTACGACGTAGAGATATCAGATCCAAATTCTCGTGTGTTGCAAATTCAGGGACCTCTCTCAATTGAGATTATGAAGGCGGCGTCGGGGGGAGAGATTGATGAGTCGATGTCATATTATCAATCCGGATATTTTAACATTGGTGGTCAGACACTTTTCGTCTCCCGCTCTGGTTTTACCAATGAACTGGGTTTCGAAATTTATTGCAATGGTGCTGCCACGGATCACCTCGGGCTCTGGGACCATCTTATGTCCCATGGTGAGCCATTTGGCATGGAGTTTTCATCAACCCGGGCAATGACTATTCGTCGAATTGAAGGAGGTATTCTGGGAAATACAACCGACATGGATACAAATATGACCCCATATGAGGCTGGACTTGGTTCGTTTGTAAACCTCTCAAAAGGTGACTTTGTCGGCCGTGATGCACTAGTAAAGGCTGACAAGAGACCCCTGTTGATGGGTTTAACATGTGCAGGCGCAACTCCCAATTCTTCTTGTGATGTTATTTACGGCGACAGGATCGTGGGTACTGTTACTGCAGGAGTTCCATCGCCCACGCTCGGACTAGGAATTGGCTATGTAAAATTTAAAACGCCGGGTGATTGGGCTGGTAAAGAGATGAAACTGAGATTTTCTGATGGAAAGGAGTNTAACTGCTCNATTGTTGNTTTGCCATTTTTTGACAAAGATCATCTCATTGTGAGNGGCATAGATAGAAANATTCCCTAACTAAAACCATGTAGAGACTTTGTTTCGAGAAAATCCTCAAGNCCAAGCAAGCCGCCTTCACGACCGTTTCCTGACTGCTTGTAACCACCAAATGGGGTGCCATATTCAACGCCTGCTCCATTAAAGTGGACAGAGCCTGCTCTTAGTTTTTTGGCAACTCTCTTAGCTCTATCGATATCACCTGTCTGTATGAATGAAGCAAGTCCGTAAGGAGTATCGTTTGCAATTTCAACTGCTTCGTCCTCATTTTGGAATGGTATAATAACTAATACCGGTCCAAAAATTTCCTCGCGCGCTACGCGCATATTATTATTTGCATCACAGAAAATGGTTGGTTTTGCGTANCATCCCACATCAAGCCCAGCTGGTTTGCCAAGGCCACCAGTAAGCAAGCGGCAGCCCTCTTCGATTCCAATCTTAATCATTGATTGCACTCGATCAAACTGGATTTTGTCAAAAAGTGGACCAATTTCGGTGGCGGCATCTTTCGGATCTCCAACTTTTATGCGCTCGGCNACCGTCTTAGCTATAGCCAATGCTGTCTCATAACATGACTTTTCAACTAGAAGTCGCGTAGGCGCATCACATGATTGGCCTGTATTTGACATGCATTCTTTCANAGAGTACTCAATCCGTTCATCAAGGTTACAATCCGCGAAAACAATATTTGGTGATTTGCCGCCGAGTTCTAGTGTCACTCTTTTAACTGTTTCAGCTGCATCGTGGGTCACTGCTGATCCAGCTCTTGTTGAGCCAGTGAAGGAGATCATTTGTATATCAGAGTGCCGAGACATTGCTGATCCTACAATCGGACCCTCCCCGTTTATTAGATTGAAAACGCCTGCGGGGCACCCTGCCTCATGCAATATTTCTGCGTAGATCATGGCAGATATTGGCGTGTGTTCACTCGGCTTTAGAATGCAACAACAACCTGTTGCAATCGCTGGTAGCACCTTCANAGTAACCTGATTAATTGGCCAGTTCCATGGGGTAATTAAACCACACACTCCAATTGGNTCGCGTAAAAGTATATCGCCGTTGGNTAGCTCAACTTCTTCNTCTAATTCGCATAACGCGTTGAT